>NZ_JQMJ01000004.1:6600000-6900000 GCF_000744655.1 Streptacidiphilus rugosus AM-16
GTACTCGGCCAGCGAGAAGGCGATCAACGCGCCCATGCTGTGGCCGAACAGCACATGCGGACGCTCCAGCTCGGGCCCCAACTCGCGGTCCAGGTCCTCGATCAGCAGCGGGAGATGCGTGAAACGCGGGTCCAGGGACCGGCCCTCGCGGCCGGGCAGCTGCACCGGCAGCACCTCCACCCGGTCGCCGAGGCGGCGTTGCCAGCCCGCGTAGGCGGACGCCCCGCCGCCGGCGTAGGGGAAGCAGAACATCAGCAGCCTGTCGTCGGGCGCCCGGCGCGTCGGCAGATAGCGCGTCATGCGGACCTCATCAGTACGTTGGCGAGACGCTGCGCCCGCGGGTTCGGCTTGCGGCCGCGCAGCAGCATCCGCCACTCCTCCGGCTTGAACCCGGCCGGCTCCGTGGTGCGGATGAAGTCGTGCACGACCTGGACGAAGCGCTGCGGATCGGAGTGGAAGGGGAAGTGACCGGCGTTCTCGAAGAGTTCCAGGCGGCTGCCCGGCATGGAGACGTGGGCGATCCCGGCGTGCAGCGAGGGAACCACCTGGTCGCGCTCGCCCCAGACCAGCATCGTGGGCATGCCCTCGGTGAGGTAGCAGCGGTCCAGCAGCGTGCCCACCTGCCCGCGGTGGTCGACGACGGCCCGCAGAGTGCGGATGAACGCGCTGCGCGCCGCCGCGTCGGGGAGGGCGTCGACGGTACGCAGCAGGTCGGCCGCGTCCAGGCCGAGACCGGTGTCCAGCCACTGCAGCAGCCGGGTCACCAGGCTGATCTGATAGCGCACGGTGGGCAGTCGCAGACCTGCCAGGACGATCTCCGCGCCCGGCAGCGACGCCGCCTTCAGCAGCGGGGTGACCTCGCGCCCGACCCCGCCGGTGCCGACCAGCACCAGCCGCTCGGTCCGCTCGGGGAACTGGTAGGCGAACTGCATCGCCACCGCCCCGCCGAGCGAGTGCCCGACCAGGGTGACCCGCTCGATGCCCAGCACCGACAGCAGGTCGCGCATGCCGTTCGCGTAGCCGGCCACGGAGTAGTCGCCGCGCGGCTTGTCGGAGGCCCCGTGCCCGAGCAGGTCGGGGGCGATCACCCGGTAGTGCCGGGCGAGTCCGGGGATCACCGGGGACCAGGTCTCCGAGGAGTCGCCGATGCCGTGGATCAGCAGGACCACCGGTCCCCGTCCGGCCATCCGGAACGCCCGCCGGTATCCGTGCACCACGCGACTGCGCAGGCGCACCTCGGGCACCGGCCGGACGGCTGGGCGACCGGGGCCGCGCCCCGGTGTGCTGCTCGCTGCCACAGCCCGCTCCTTCCCGAGACCGCTCAAGGTCTCACTCACTGACGCTTCACCACTCGCAGGGTGACCTGCGGGAATTGCGTGCGGCTAAAGTCCTGCGGGAGCCGTGGTGCGGGCCGGGAAGAGGGCCTCGGACGTGGCTGGGGAACCCCGTTCCGGCCCGGCTCCCTCGGCCGACAAGCAGGGCTTTAGGAGGTCGGCGCAGGCTGGACCACGTATCCCCGTTGGAGGTGACCGTGCACAGGACCGCGCACTGGACCGCTCAGGACTTCCCGCTCGCCCAGGACTTCCCGGTTGCCCCCGCACCGCGGACGGCCGACCCCGCCGGACTGCCGGCGGCCGGTCATCGTCCCGAGCGCGGCGTCGTGGAGTACTGGCTGCTGCGCACCGACCCGGAACAGATCGCGGCGGCCCGGCAGCTGCGGTGGCTGCTCGATCCGGAGGAGCAGGCCCGGATCGACCGCTGCGGCGACGACGCGGGCCGGGCCTCGCTGCTGGCCTCCCACGTCGCGCTGCGGCTGCTGCTCGGCGCGTACCTGGGCATGGCCCCGGAGCAGGTGCGGACCGAACGGGCGCCCTGTCGTGGCTGCGGCCGTCCGCACGGCCGCCCGGTGCTCTCCGCCCGACCGCCGCTGCACTTCTCCCTCTCCCACACGGCCGGCCTCGCGCTGTGCGCCTTCGCGGCCACCCCGGTGGGGGCGGACGTGGAGAGCCTGGCCTCGGTGCCCGGCACCGAGCTGGTGCCGCTGCTCCACCCGCAGGAGCAGCGCGCCATCCGGGCATTGCCGGAGGCGCAGCAGGAACGGGCCTTCCTGCACTGCTTCGTGCGCAAGGAGGCCTATCTGAAGGGGACCGGGGACGGACTCTGGGCGGAGCTGGACAGTTTCTCGGTGGGACTCGGCCCGGCCTTCGACGACGGGTCCACGGAGCTCTCGGTGGCCGAGCACTGGAGCTTCGCCGACGTCCCCACGCCGCCCACCCACGGTGGCGCGGTGGCCCTGCTGATGCCGGAGGAAGGGCTCGCTCCGCAACTCCGATCGCACACGGCCGACTTGTCCGCTTGGTGGACGAGTTGGGGAAACGTCGGGTAGATCTCTTCCGTACCGCTCCGTACCGGAACCTGACCTACCGCCATTCCGTGCCAAAAGTATTCGCAGTTGAACACATGACAACTCCCTAGCGTCCCTCGAGCCTCCTATACTCCGTGCCTGAGCAGCGGCGATCAAAGTGGTTCCACCCCTGCTACCGGGGGTGGCAGGCGGGAGGATCGGTCGTGGTGGGGGCGGACGTACCGGATGGGCTTTCCTTCGCAGTACTCGGACCACTGGAGTGCCTGCACAACGGCAGGCGCGTCGCGCTCGGCGGACCACGGCAGGAGCGCATGCTCGCGGCGCTGCTGCTAGAGGTCGGCCGGACCGTCACGCTCACCCGGCTGGTGGATTCGGTGTGGGACGGAAGCCCGCCGGCGACCGGCATGCACCAGATCCGCAAGATGGTCGCCGACCTCCGTAGACGCATCCCCGGTGGCCACCGGGTACTGCAGCACGAGGGTCTGGGCTACCGGATCGTGCTGGCCCCCGAGCAGTTGGACCTGAGCGTCTTCACCGTACGGGTGCGCCGCAGCCGCGAGGCCGCCGCCGCCGGGCTGCGCGAGAACGCCGTCGAACAGCTGCGCGCGGGACTTGATCTGTGGCGCGGCCCGCTGCTGTCGGGTGCCGGCGGTCCGGTGCTGGACACGGGCTTCGCCGAACTCACCGAGGCGCGGCTGTCCGCCGTCGAGGAGCTGATGGGGCTGCGCCTGGAGCTCGGGGCCGGGCCCGAACTCGTCGCCGAGCTGCGCCCGCTCGCCGCGGAGCACCCGCTGCGGGAGCGGCTGCGCGGCCACCTCATCCTGGCGCTGTACCGCTCGGCCCGGCAGGCCGAGGCGCTGGAGGAGTACACCAGGCTCAGGGAGCAACTGGCCGACGAGCTCGGCATCGATCCCTGCCCCGAGCTCGCCAGGCTCTACGCCGACATCCTGCGCGGCAACCCCGAACTCTCGGGCCCCGTCGCCGGCGTGGAGCCTGCCCACCCCTCCGTCCCGGCCGGCCCCGGTCGGGGCGACTCCTCCAGGGGAACGCACGGCGGTGCGCTCGGCCACCCGCACGGTGCCACGCACAGCCACACGCACACCCACACCTCGGCCGAGGCCGCCGCCCCCAGTTCGCTCCCCTATGACCTCCCCGACTTCACCGGGCGTCGCCAGGAGCTGGCCGATCTCCTCGAACGGGGCGAGCCCGGCCCGCGGACGACCATCATCTGCCTGGAGGGGATGGGCGGTTCGGGCAAGACGGCGCTGGCCGTCCACGCCGCGCACGCGCTCGCGGACCGGTTCCCCGACGGCCAGCTCTACATCGACCTGGCCGGCTTCACCCCGGGCCAGGCGTCCCTCGATCCCGGCGCCGCCCTCGACGTGCTGCTGCGGACGCTGAACGTGCCGGGCGACCGCATCCCCGACGAACTGCTGGGGCGGATCGCCCTGTGGCGGGTCGCGACCGCACAGCGAAGAATCCTGCTGCTGCTCGACAACGCCTTCGACGCCGAGCAGGTGCGCCCACTGCTTCCCGCCTCCTCCGGCAGCCTGGTGCTGATCACCAGCCGGGTCCGGCTCAGCGACCTGGACGGGGCGCAGGCCATGCCCGTCGACGTGCTGACCCCCGAGGACAGCCGACGGCTGCTGGTGCAGCTGCTGGGCGAGGAGCGGGTGGCCGCCGAGTCCGAGGACGCGCTCCGGCTGATCGACCTGTGCGGGCGACTGCCGCTCGCCCTGCGCATCTCCGCCGGCCGCCTGGCCGACCGACCCCGCTGGACCCTGGCCCACCTGGTCGAGCGGCTCGGCGACGAGGCCCGCAGGCTGCACGAACTGCGCGGCGGCGCCCGGAGCGTGGCGGCCAGCGTCAGCTTCTCCTATCTCGCGATGCGCAGGGAGCTGCAGGTCGCGTTCCGTCGCCTGGGCATGCTCCCCGGCCGGAGCTTCGACACGGACACCGCCGCCGCGCTCCTCGGCCTCGACCGCTACGCCGCGATGGAGCAGCTGGAGGACCTGGTCGACGTGAACCTGCTGGGCCAGCACGCGCAGGACCACTACGCCTGCCACGACCTGGTCCGCAGTTACGCCCGCCACCTGGTCGAGTCGGTGGACTCGGCGGAGGACCAGCAGGCCGTCGAACGGCTGCTTGACCACTACTACCTCGCCCTGACCGCCGCCTCCGACCAGCTCTACCCGGGCAAGCAGACGCCCCGCCCGCCAGGGGCCGCACCGGCCGGAGAGCGCCCCGAGTTCGCCGACCCCGACACGGCCCTGGCCTGGCTGCACCGGGAGCAGGGCAATCTGGTCGCCGCCGTGCGGCTCGCCCGCGAACGCGGACTGCACTGGCACGCGGTGATGCTGCCGCGCTACCTCAGCGAGTATCTGGCGCTCTACGGCTACCTGGCGGAGAACCTTGAGGTGGAGCAGGCCGCCGTCGCCGCGGCCGAGGACGCCGACGACCCCGTCCTGCTGGAGATCGCCACCACGAACCTCGCCGTGGCGCTGTGGAACCTGAGCCGGTACCAGGAGGGTACGCAGCAGGCCCAACGCTCCCTGCGGCTGGCGGTCCAGCTCGGCGATCCGGGGATCGAGGCGTCCTGCCTGAGCCGGATCGGGCTGTTCCACAGCCAACTCGGCGAGTTCGCCGAGAGCCTGCGGCACCTGGAACGGGCCCAGGAGCTCCAGCGCCGCCACGGGGGCCCGCGCGAGCAGGCGGCGATCGCCGTCTCCATCAGCTCCGCCTGCGGCTTCCTCGGCGACTACGACCGCTCCGCCGCGTCCGCCCGTGAGGCGATCCGCCTGTACCAGGGGCTCGGTGAGGTCCAGGGCGAGACCCTGGCCCTGGTGAACCTCGCCAACGCGGACGTCGGGCAGGGCGATCCGCGGTCGGCCCTGGGACACCTGGAGCGTGCCTGGAGCCTCAGCCAGCAGCGGCGGACCCGCGCCTACACCGCGATGGTGGCGGCCAGGCTCACCCAGGTGCACCTGCTGCTGGGCGACCGGACGCAGGCCAGGCGCTGCGCGGGCGCCATCCGGCAGATGATGCCGTCCGGACTGAAGCCGTCACGGACCATCACCATGAACAACGTGCTCGGCTCGGTCCACTACGCCTGCGCCGAGTACGCGGACGCGCGCCGCTGCCTGGAAGGGGCGCTGGACCAGTCGGAGCGCCTGGACTTCCGCCTCGGCGAGGCCGAGGCCCGGCAGTTGCTCGCGCTGGTCGCGACGGCCGAGGGCGACCCGGAGGAGGCCCGCACGCACAGCGTGCGGGCCAGGGAGCTCTTCGAGGGGATGCGGATCCCGGTCGGGCACATCCGCACCCGCTGAGCCGCGGGCGCGGGGGCGCGGAGGCGCGGGGCCGGACACGCGGGACGCCCGGCTTCCGGGGAAGTCGGGCGTCGGGGACGCGCGCCGCGGGCGTGCTGCGGGGGTGTTGCCGGGGTGTCGCGGGGCTTTCTCAGCCGCCGGACACCTGGGACGTCCCCGGGTTCGCCCCCATCGGGCTGAGGTGGTCGTCGGCAGACGCCGAGCCCGCGCCGGCGAGCATTCCCAACAGCACAGCGCCGAACAGAGCCCCGAGTCGAACGGCCATGGTCTGCTTCCTCATTGCCTGAACCTCCTTGGTATCGAACGTTCCTGGCGGACGCCAACCATCGTGCGTTCCTCCGTTCCCCGAGCCGTTCCTTCCTGGTACGCCCTATGGGGATCGAGTTACGACCGAAACGGTATCGAGCGCGAGCAGACTCATGGCATGCACTCACTCAATCGGCCGGAACCGGACACCGCGAGCGAGGGACGACCGGCCGGCGGGCTGGACCTCCGCGGTCTCCACCTGCCGCAGCGGGAGGGCCGACCGCCGCTCGTGTCGACCCGAGGGCGTGTCGAACAGATCACCCAGTCCGCCCCGGCCGACCTGCAGCGGGTACTGCTGCAGATGGCCGCCGCCCTGCCGGGGGTGCGCATCGGCCCCTCGCTCGTCTGCCTGCCCGGCACCCGGGCCTGCCACCTCTCCCACAGTCTCGCCGCCGGCCCGGCCCAGGCGTTCTTCGCCGGGACCGAGTTCGGTCATCTGCACCCGGTCTACGACGGAAGTCTCCATCTCATGCTGCCCGCGCCGGTGGCCGAGCAGGTGATCGCCACCGGCTGGGGCGCCGCCTCCGAGCCGGAAGGCTCCGTGCTGGTCTTCGCACCGCGCGACGAGGCCGAGGTGGAGATCGTCTGGCAGCTGCTCCTCACCGCCTACCGCCACGCCGCTTCGGCGCAGACGCGCCGCCCGGGGCACGACGGTCCCGACAGGCCCTGACCGAACGACTGGGAGAGTCCGATGACGCAAACGCAGATCAGCAGACCGGCCCCGGCCCTCACCTACCACCTGGCCCACCGGCCGGACACGCTCGAAGGGCTGATGAACGGCACCACGGCCGCGCTGCCCCAGGAGTTCGGGCTGTCCCTGTCGCTCCCCGAGGACCACCCGCTCTACACCGACGGCGACAGCCGCCACCACGACCTGCACGTGCCCGTCGAGGTGCTGCGACGCAGCGCGCTCTTCGTGGCGCACCGCTACTTCAGGGTTCCCGCCGAGCGGCCGGTGGTCTTCGCCGCCACCGAGATCGAGGCCGCGCCCGTCGACGCCTGGCGGCGCGGCGCCGGCGCCGGTCCGGCCCATCTGGAACTCGACCTGGTCCTCGAACCGGCGGACGTCGTGGGCGGCGTGCCCCGCGGCCTGGAGTGCCGGGCCGCGCTGCGGATCGACGGGGCCGACTCCGGCAGCGCCGCCGCCCGACTCGTCTTCCTGATGCCGAAGGTCTACCAGAACCACCGTCGGCGGGGCCGGGCGCTGAGCTCCGCCGACGGCGAGACGTCAGGCTCGGCCTCGTCGGCGGCCTTCCTCACCGGCGTCCCCGCTCCCGTCGAGGCGGGCAGGGTGGGCCGGGCCGACCCCGCCAACGTCGTCGTCGGCGACTGCGAGGAGGGGCCCAACGACACCCTGGTGCTGCAGGTGGCGGCCGAGCCGGGGCATCCCGTCTACGCCGAGGGCGCGCCCGACCACGTGCCCTCGGTGGTGCTGCTGGAGGCGAGCCGGCAGACGTCCTTGCTGCACGCCGCGACCCTGGGGGGCTTCTCTCCCGCCGACTCGGTGCTGACCAGGTGGTCCGCCTCCTTCCAGGGCTTCGCCGAACCGGACCTGCCGCTGACCTGCACGTCGACCGGCGGCTGCGCGACCAGGGACGCCCAGGGGCGGCCGGTGCGTGAGTTCGTGCTGCACTTCGCCCAGGGTGCCCGGCGGATCGGCGTGATCAGGACGTCGGTGCTGCAGCTCTGCTGACCACCGCGACAGGACGGACGCGACGGGCTCGACAGGTACGACGGGTACGACGGGTACGACGGGTACGACGGGTACGACGGAGCACAACAGGGGGACGGGGGACCGGATGCGATACCGGGTGCTGGGACCGGTGACCATGAGACCGCGCACGCCCACCGCGGCCAAGGTGCGGGTGCTGCTGGCCACCTTCCTGGTCAGGAAGGGCGAGGTGGTCTCCACCGAGGCCCTCATCGACGAGCTGTGGGGCGACGAACCGCCGCGCACCGTCACCACCACGCTTCAGGTGTACATCTCCCAACTGCGCACCCTGCTGTCCGGCGGAGCCGACGGCATGGCGCCCAGGGACGGGGTGCTGCAGACCCAACCGCCCGGCTACCGCCTGACGGTGGGTCCGGACGAGCTGGACCTGACCCGGTTCGAGGCTCTGGCGGCGAGCGGCCGCCGCGCGTACGAGCGCGGCGACCACGAGGAGGCGCGGTCCTGGCTGCGCGAGGCGCTGGGCCTGTGGACCGGCGCCGCCCTCTCGGGCGTCCCGCACGGCTCCCTGCTCTCCGCCGCCGCCGTCCATCTGGAGGAGTCGCGTCTGTCGGCGCTGGAGCTGCGGATCGCCGCCGAGCTGCGGATCGGCCTGCACCGCGAACTGACCGCCGAACTACTGGCCCTGGCCGCCGAGCACCCCTACCGGGAGACCCTGCACGGCCATGTGATGGTCGCCCTGTACCGCTCCGAGCGGCAGTCCGACGCGCTGCAGGCGTTCCGCGACCTCCGAAGCGCCCTGATCGACGAGCTCGGCGTCGAGCCGGGCCCCGGTCTGACCCGACTGCACGAGCGCATCCTGCGCTCCGACCCCGGGCTGGCCTGGCACGGCACGGACCGCGGCGCCGGCCGGGCCCCGGTCTTCTGGCTGCCGCCCGCCGCACCCGAACTGGTCGGCCGGGACCGCGTCCTGGCCACCGCCGACCGCCTGCTGACCGGCAAGGGCGACGTCGCGCCGACCCGCACGCTCGCCGTCTCCGGCCGGTCCGGCGTCGGCAAGACGGCCTTCGTGGTGGAGCTGGCCCGCCGCCACGGCGACCACTTCCCCGACGGACAGGTGCTGGTCAGGCTGCGCGACGCGGACAACCGCTCGCTCGATCCCGCGGCGGTCGCGCTGGCGGTGCTGCGAAGGGTCGAGTCGGCGCGCCTGCTCGCCGAGGCGGACGTCGACGTGGAGGCGGACGCGCAGCGGGAGTTGGGCCGGGCGCTGCGCGGACGACGGCTGCTGCTGATCCTCGACGACGTGGTCTCCGAGGAGCAGGTGCACCCGGTGGCGGGCGCCCTCGACCGCGGCGTGCTGCTGGTCACCAGCCGGCGGGCCCTCGTCGGCCTGGAGTCCGCCAAGCACCTGACGCTGGACGTCCTGACCGCCGGTGAGTCCGAGCGCCTGCTCGCCGACGCGGTCGGGGAGCGCATCACCGACGATCCCTCGGCCGCGGGCGGGATCGTCCGGCTCTGCGGTCGGCTGCCCCTGGCCCTGCGGGTGGCGGGCGCGGCACTGGGCGCGCGTCCGCACTGGTCGGCGGCGACCCTGCGGGAGCGGCTCGCCGACGAGCATCACTCCCTCGACCTGCTGTCCGTCGGCGATCTGGACGTGCGGGCCGCCCTGCTGGTCGGCTACCGCGAGATCGGCGCGGCCGAGCAGCGGGCCTTCCGGCTGCTCTCGCTCGCTCCCGAACCCGGCTTCACCCTGTGGGCGGCCGCCGCACTGCTGGGCGGACGTCCAGGTCCGACGGAACGGCTGCTGGAGAGGCTGGTCGAGGCCCGGCTGCTGGAGGTGTCGGCCCCCGGTCACCAGGGCGCGCCGCGCTACGCCTACCACCGACTGCTGCGCGCGCTGGCGCGCGAGCAGTTGGCCGCCACGGAGACCGAACGGCAGCGCGCCGCGGCCGGCGACCGGCTGGCCCGCGCCTACCTGGCGCTGGCGCGCCATGCCGACCGCCTGCTCCTGCCCGGCCGGACCCCGCTCCGCGGCCGGCCGGCCGACCCCGACTCCCCGGACGCCCTGCACGACGTCGAGGGCGCGCCGATCGACGCGGCCCGCATCGTCGGGCCGTCCCCTGCGCGCTGGTTCCAGGAGGAGAGCACCGGCCTGCGCGACGCGATCCGCCACGCGTACGCCGCCGGACGCCGGCAGCTGGTGTGCTCGCTGGTCGAGGCCTTCGGGGGCTTTCTCGAGGCTTCCGCGCGGACCCAGGAGTGGGCCGAGCTCCTCGACCTGGCCCGGCACGCGGCCGAGCGGGCCGACGACGGCCACGGCCGCGCCGGAGCCCGGCTGGCCCTCGGCGACCTCGCCTGGCAGCAGCGCCGCACGGCGGAGGCCGCGGCCCACTACGCCGAGGCACGGCGCCTGTACGAGGACCTGGACGACCCGTCAGGAATCGCCCGCTGCCTGATCGGAAGCGGCGACACCGCGCTCAGCGACGGCGACGTCGCCCTCGCGGAACGCTGCTACACCGCCGCCGCCGGCTACGAGCCCGACCGGCGCACGGCCATCGACATCGACCGCGGGCTGGCGCTGGTGGATCTGATGAGCGGCCGCGCGGAGGACGCGCTGCGTCGCTTCCAGGACTTCTCCTTGGCCGCGGAGCACTTCGGCGACCAGCGGTGGAGCAGGTTCGGGCAGCGCAGCGTCGTCCGGATCCTGGAACACCTGGTCGACTGGTACAACAGCCAGCGCCATCCGGCCCCCTCGGCGGTGGAGCTGCGTCCGGGCGTCTGGCTGCTGCGGTCGCCCGCCGGCGTGGGAGTGCCCTCATGACCGGGCCGGCCTTCGGTTCGGTCCGGGTCAGGGCCAGGGAGGGCGTCGTCCTGGAGATCAAGGCGGCCGCCTGGCGGCAGGTGGCCGCGCACGGACAGGAGAACCTCTCCCTGCGGGCCGTCGCGCGCGAACTGGGCGTGGTCTCCTCGTCCCTGTACCGCTACTTCCCCAGCCGCGAGAGCCTGTTGGAGGCTCTGGCCGCCGACGCGCACCAGTCCCTCGCCGAACGTCTGGCCCCGGCGGCCGAAGGCCCGTCCGCCCCCGCCCGCTGGCACTCCCTCTGCGCCGCCGCCCGCGCCTGGGCCCTGGACCACCCCCACCAGTTCGCCCTCCTCGACGCCCACCCCCTCCCCGACACCGCCGCCCCCTCACCCACCTCGCCCACGCCACCGGCCCCCACCGCGCCGTCCTCGCCTGGGCCCTCCTCCTCGGCCTCCTCCGCTTCGACCTCCACCTCCGCCCCCACGCGGCAGCCGACTGCCCCTACTCGGCCTCCTTCTTCACCGAGGGCGCGGAGGCCCTGGGGGCGTTCCTCTGCCCGTGACCATCGGCCGGCCGGTGCATCGGGCACCATGGTCGCCGGTGCGTTGGGGCATGCGAGAGGCAGGGTGCTGCGGGTGGCCGGAGTCGAGCAGGCAGTGTTGACGGAGCTGTGGGAACGGCGATGGCCCTTCTGCCCTCCCGTCGGATACAAGCTCCGCGGTCCCTACCGTGACGTCTGGGTACGCTTCCACAGTCTCCCGGAGTCGAAGCGCTATGCAGAGGACGAGGGTGAGTACGCCATCGTCCTGGAGCGGTACAACGCCGTCCTCGACGAGCTGTTCGCCGGGACGGACGTGTACGTCATCACTCCCCTGTGGACCAACGAGCCCGACCTCCCGGCGCACCGACCGGGCGGCGACTACTGGCAGAGCCTGCTCGTGGAGGACGACCCCGACCCGGAGTTCCGCGCCTACTGCCACCTCTTCGTCTCCAGCCGGCCGTGGCGACACGGCTGCATCGACGGGATGCTGCGAGACATCGCCGATGACAGGCTGGCAGGCGTCCTCATCACCGACACTCAGATGCAGCGCATCCACCATCCCTACGACGGCGGTGCCGACGTCCTCGTCGCCACACCCCAAGAGCGGGATCGGCTGCGCGATCGGCACGCCGCCTGGCTGTCCAGCCATCCGAGCGGTCTCTGAGCGCCCCGCGTCGGGCGCAAAGCCGACGGCGACGCGGATCACTGTCCACTACAACAGTCGGTACGGTGGGCACGCGCAGAGCATGGCACCGTATGGGGCCGCTTCTCCCCGTGACTTCGAATCGATGCTGAAGAACGAGAATGCTTCGCTGGGCCCCGAGTGCCGACATCGTCGTGATCGGCCATCCCTACGAATACCCGCCTAACCCGACCAGTCCCGGTAGTTCAGGAACATGGTGGAGCCGACATCCAATATGTCAACCCGCAGCCGGCATTCATCGGGCATGCCCTTTGCGACAGCAGCCCCTGGCTCATAGCACCGTCGCTCACCCGGGCCAGAGCGGGCTTCTTCCACCCGAACCAGGCCGGGCAAGCGGAATACGCCACCCTCATCAACCAGTGCCTGACCGGAAAGATCTCGTGCTGACGAGGCACGCTCCGGCGTTGCCAGCCGCCTGAGCAACCGTGGGCGTCAACGAGTTCGGCCGATGGCCGAGTTCGTTGACGTCCACGCCAGTAGGCTGCCGATCAGCCCTGCCGACGATCCCATGATCAGCACGCAGGAAACGGGGACCGCCCGCCAAGGAGGACTGCTGACATGCAACTGTCCCCTCTCATGATCCAGACAATCAATGCCCCCGCACGGGTACTCGGGGCCGCTCTGCTCAGCAGAAGGCAATTCAACCTGTCTCGATGGACCCGCGGGCAGGAATTTATCGACCTTCACGCCTCCGCAGTGTCCTGGCTGGATGAGAACCTGAACATTCTCGAATGCGAATCCCCTTGGCTGCACCGGTTCGGCGTCGACACGTGGGACTACTGCCACGGCGCCGTGCGCTCGATGTTTCACTTTTCCGTCGCAGCGCCCCGACACGTACCGAGCGTGGGATGCACTCGCAACGTCATCGCGGTCTACGGGTTCGATGGAGACCCGGGCGAGCGTCTCGAAAAAATTGCCGAGACCATGTCGGCGGCAGGATGGAAGAGAATCGCGCCGTTGCCAATGAGGCCGTGGGAGGGCGACAACGGCTATGCAATGCTGGAGTGGCAGCCTATCCCCGTGGCGGGCCCTCGACCCGCCGAGGATGTCGTAGCGCCGTGGGGCGGGCGTAATTCCTCGCCTTACATAGCGCTGTCCTGGTGCAGTCGCGGAGAACAGACCCCACTGGATCAAGACCCCAGTCGGATGCATATCAACACGCGGAATTACCTCGCACTCGAGTCCAGCGGGACTGAATACTGGAAGATTCCAGATGCCGTCCTGGAAGGTCATGAGCACGTGCTCGCCGTGAATATCAACCTCGGGTACTACTCAAGCCTGGACTCAATGCGAAGTCAGCGACGGATCCCTCGTCATCTTCTCCCGACAAAGCCAAAGCCGTGGGGTTCCACGCAGTAGCAATCGAAGGGCGGCGACCTCGACGAAGCGCACGCGACCTTGCTGGCCGCACGCCAACCCACGTTCCCCTGCGGCTGGCTCCAGCTCAATGGCTCCATCGGGGCGCCAACCAGCTTCGTGAGCTTCATGCCTGGCCCCCTTCTCGCCCGGTGTCGAGTTCGATGCTCCCGACCCTGTGCCGGATGGTGCACGTGGGAGGAGTTTCGATGACTGGAAACTGATCATCGCCGGGCGCCTTCAGGAAGCTGATACGCCGCCAGGCCAGTCGCCACCACGTCACCACCGTGCCCGGAAGCACACAGGAACGGCCCGGAACACTCCGAAGAGTGGCCGGGCCGCCAGGGCTCTGAACAGCATGTTCGATTCTCATGGCCTGGCCTGCAAGACCAGCCCAGGCGTCAGACGTTGAAGCGGAACTCCACCACGTCGCCGTCCTGCATCACGTACTCCTTGCCCTCGATGCGGGACTTGCCCTTGGCGCGGGCCTCGGGAATGGAACCGCAGTCGACCAGGTCGTCGAAGGAGACGACCTCGGCCTTGATGAAGCCCTTCTGGAAGTCCGTGTGGATCACACCGGCGGCCTCGGGGGCGGTCGCGCCCTTCTTGATGGTCCAGGCGCGCACCTCCTTCGGGCCGGCCGTGAGGTAGGTCTGCAGGCCGAGGGTCTCGAAGCCGACGCGGCCGAGGGTGGCCATGCCGGCCTCCTCCTGGCCCATGGACTGGAGGAGCTCGAGGGCGTCGCCCTCGTCCATGCCGATCAGCTCGGACTCGATCTTGGCGTTGAGGAAGATCGCCTCGGCCGGGGCCACCAGCGCGCGCTGGGCGTCCTTGAACTCCTCGTTGGTGAGCTCGTCCTCGTCGACGTTGAAGACGTAGAGGAAGGGCTTGACCGTCAGCAGGTGGAGGTCGCGGATCGACTCCTTGTCGAAGCCGACCTCGAAGAGGGTCTTGCCGGACTCCAGGACCTTCTGCGCCGCCTCGACGGCGACCAGCTGGGCCGCCGACTCCTTCTTGAGGCGGGACTCCTTCTGCAGCCGGGGCACCACCTTTTCGATGGTCTGCAGGTCGGCCAGGATCAGCTCGGTGTTGATGGTCTCGATGTCGTCCTTCGGCGAGACCTTGCCGTCGACGTGCACCACGTCCGGGTCCTCGAAGGCCCGGATGACCTGGCAGATCGCGTCCGACTCGCGGATGTTCGCGAGGAACTTGTTGCCCAGGCCCTCGCCGACGCTCGCGCCGCGCACGATGCCCGCGATGTCGACGAAGTCGACCGTCGCCGGGAGCACCCGCTGCGAACCGAAGATCTTCGCCAGCACGGCCAGCCGCGCGTCCGGCACGCCGACGACGCCGACGTTGGGCTCGATGGTGGCGAAGGGGTAGTTGGCCGCGAGCACATCGTTCTTGGTCAGGGCGTTGAACAGGGTCGACTTGCCGACGTTCGGCAGGCCGACGATTCCGATCGAGAGCGACATGTGGCGGAGTCCCGGGTTCGAGGGGCGAGCGTACAGCCCCCCAGTCTACGGTTCGCCGCGATGCCGCCCGAACGGCTCAATCGGGTGACCCGAACGAACTCTCGGCGTGTCCGTCCCCTTATGTGGCATTAATCCGACCTTACGTTGGTGTTGTGGAGTACCGAAGCAGCAGCACTCAGCCAGAGCGGGAGCGGAACGTGGCCCTGCCGAAGCCTGCGCGCTCCCCCGAGGCCGCGGCGCGCGCGGCCCGTCCGCAGACCGCCCCCGCCCGGACCCCCCAGCGGCTCACCGCTGTCGGCTGCGGCCTGTTCGTCCTCGTCGGCGTGCTGGCCGGCGGCGGCCTGGACGAGCTCCTGTTCGACAGTTCGGGCGTACTTCTGGGCCTGGCCTACCTCGCGGTCTGCTTCCAGGCGTCGGTACGCGTCCGGTCCTCGGACCTGGCGGCCGCGCCGATCAGCGGGCCCATCTGCTTCGCCGTTGCGCTGCTGCTCTTCGGCAAGGACCCCGGGGGTGGCTGGGGCGGTCGCGTGATCGGTCTCGCCGAGTCCCTCGCGGTCGACGCGGGCTGGCTCTTCGCCGGCACCGCCCTCAGCGTCGCCATCGCCCTGGCCCGCCACTTCTCGCTGGCGCACGCCCGCCGCAAGGCGCCCTGACGGGTACTGTCCCCAGATATTGAACATGTTCAAAAACCTTGGCAGGATGATGCCGTGCAGCGCGGGGCCCGCGGAACCGGAGCCTCACGTCGCCGACCGCCGCCGAGCCCGGCCGCGGCTCCCCGGGGGACTCGGAGTGCCTGCCATGATCTTCTTTCTGCTGCTCTTCCTGGCCGTGGGCCTCGCCGTGACCGTCGGGCCCGCGATCGTGCTGGGCCTGACCGTGGCCCTGCTGGCCGCGTCCCTGCGGCTTCCGACGCGCATCGCGCTGCTGCTGGTGCCCGCGATCGGCCTGTCGCTGGGGTGGATCGCGGTGCTGCACGGGTCCTCCCTGCTGCCCGTGGCCCTGGCCCTCGTCATCGGGGCGACCGCAACCTCCGGAGCCGCAGGCATGGCCTGGACGGCGCACCGCCGTCGCTCCGCGAGGCCCCGGGTCGTGGTCTGGGGCGGCCGGCAGCCCTGGGCCGTACCGGGAGTCTGAGCGACCTCGGCAGCCGTGCCGTGAACGGACGCTGCGCGACAGGCCATCTGGCTTGTCGCGCAGTTCGCCGCAGGCGGAGGATCAGTGGGGGCTCGCGCCGCTCGAAAGAGGGGGCAACGGACCGTCAGGCCTGCACGGCCAGCCTGGAGGCCTGCATCGCGGCGCCGATGATGCCGGCGTCGTTCTGGAGCTGGGCCGGGACGATCTCCGCCCGCAGGGGCTTCAGCAGGGGGAGGAACTTGTCCGCCTTACGGCTGACGCCGCCGCCGATGATGATCAGCTTCGGTGAGAACAGCATCTCGACCATGCCGAAGTAGTCGTCGAGCCGCTCGGCCCACTCCTGCCAGGACCAGTCGTGCTTCTCCCGCGCCGCCGAGCTCGCATGCCGCTCGGCGTCCTTGCCGTGGAGTTCCAGGTGGCCCAGCTCGGTGTTCGGGACCAGCGCGCCGTCGACGAAGAGCGCACTGCCGATGCCCGTGCCGAGCGTCAGCATCAGCACGACACCCTCGCGCCCGCGACCCGCGCCGAAGCGGACCTCGGCCAGGCCCGCCGCGTCGGCGTCGTTCACCACGGCGACCGGGCGGCCTCCGAGCCCCTCGCTGAAGAGCGCGGCCGCGTCCGTGCCGATCCATCCCTTGTCGACGTTGGCCGCCGTCCGCGTGGTGCCGTCGACGACGACGCCGGGGAAGGTGAGCCCGACGGGGCCGGCCCAGTCGAAGTGGCCCACGACCTCGCGGACCGCCTCGACCACCGCTTTGGGCTCGGAAGGCTGTGGGGTGAGCACCTTGAAGCGCTCACTGGCCAGCTCACCGCGGTCGAGATCCGCGGGAGCGCCCTTGATGCCGGAACCGCCGATGTCCACTCCGAAGACATTCACGCGCTCCACGCTACGTCGGGCGCCCTCCGCTCGCCCGCTACTCGGGACTTCCCGGCGCCGCGTCGAGCTCGGCGCGCAGGTCGCGGCGCAGCTCCTTGGGGAGCGAGAACTGCAGGTGCTCCTCCACCGAGCGCACCTCCTCGACGTCGCCGAAGCCGCGCTCGGCGAGCCAGGCGAGCACGCCCTTGACCAGGATCTCCGGCACGGACGCGCCGCTGGTGACGCCGACCGTGGCCACACCCTCCAGCCAGGCCTCGTCGATCTCGTCGGCGAAGTCGACCAGGTGGGCGTCCTTCGCGCCGGCCTCCAGCGAGACCTCGACCAGGCGGACCGAGTTGGAGGAGTTCTTCGAGCCGACCACGACGACCAGGTCCGCCTCGGCCGCGATCTGCTTGATGATCACCTGGCGGTTCTGCGTCGCGTAGCAGATGTCGTCGCTGGGCGGGCTGGTCAGCAGCGGGAAGCGCTGCTTCAGGGCGCCGACCGTGGCCATCGTCTCGTCCACCGAAAGGGTGGTCTGGGAGAGCCAGACGACCTTGGACTCGTCCCTGACCTTGACCTTGGCCACGTCCTCGGCGCCGTCGACCAGGTGGGTGCGCTCCGGCGCCTCGCCCATGGTGCCGATGACCTCTTCGTGGCCCTCGTGGCCGATGAGCAGGATGTCGTAGTCCTCCTCGGCGAAGCGGACGGCCTCCTTGTGCACCTTGGTGACCAGCGGGCAGGTCGCGTCGATCGTCGCGAGCTTTCCGGCCTTCGCCTCGTCGTGGACGGACGGCGCGACGCCGTGGGCGGAGAAGACCACGATGTTGCCCTCGGGCACCTCCTCCGTCTCGTCGACGAAGATCGCACCCTGCTTCTCGAGCGTCTGCACCACGTACTTGTTGTGGACGATCTCCTTGCGCACGTAGATCGGCGCCCCGTACTGCTCCAGGGCCTTCTCCACAGCGATGACGGCGCGGTCGACGCCCGCGCAGTAGCCGCGCGGAGCGGCGAGCAGGACACGACGTGCAGCGGTAGCAGACATGAGGCCCAGCCTACCGCCAGGTCTCGCCCGGCTCAGGGCCCGACCGGGCGCCCCGGGGCGCGCCCGCGCAGCCGAGCGGACCGCGGGAGCACCAGGCCGGTGACAAGTGACCGGGAGCTTCCCCTCCACCCGCGCCAGACCCCCAGCCAGCTCCCGCCCGAGCGCCCGCCCCACCGTCCCGAGCCTCCACCCCGTCCCGGGCCTCCACTGCACCGAGCCGGCTGCCCGCCCGAGCCTCCTTCCCCGTCCCAGGCCTCCGCCCGAGCCTCCTCCCGCGTCCCGGGTCTCCTCTCCCGTCCCGGGCCCCGCCCCACCCAACTGGCTCCGACCGAGGCTCCTCCGCCGTCCCGGACCCCCGCCCGAACCTCCTTCCGACCGATCCGGCTCCCCCGCCGAGCGGAGGATCAGGCGGGTGGAGAACCGGCGGGGCCGCAGCTGACGCGGTGTCGGTTCCGGGGCCGTTCTGTCGGCGGCTGGCCGTAGGCTCGGGGCATGGCACTCGAGACCTCCCCCGACGCCCCGATCCCGGTCAGCCGCGTCTCCCAGCTGATCGGCGGCTGGATCAGCCGCCTCGGCGCGGTGTGGGTCGAGGGCCAGATCACGGAGCTGAATCCGCGGCCGGGGGCCGGGGTCGTCTTCCTGACGCTGCGTGATCCCTCGCAGAACGTCTCGATCTCCGTCACCTGCTACCGCTCCGTCTTCGATCCGGTGGCCGGCCTGGTGCAGCCCGGCTCGCGCGTCGTCGTGCAGGCCAAGCCCGAGTGGTACGCACCCCGCGGCACGCTCTCCCTGCGGGCGGCCGAGATCCGCCTGGTGGGGTTGGGTGATCTGCTGGCCCGGCTGGAGCTGCTCAAGCGCGGCCTGGCCGCCGAGGGCCTGTTCGCCGCCGAGCGGAAGCGCCCGCTGCCGTTCCTGCCGCAGTGCATCGGGCTGGTGACGGGCCGGGCCAGCGCCGCCGAGCGCGACGTGCTGCAGAACGCCAGGCGACGCTGGCCCGCGGTCCGCTTCGAGGTGCGCAACGTGCCGGTGCAGGGCGTCTACGCGGTGCCCGAGGTGATCGGTGCGATCAAGGAGCTGGACGCCCACCCGGACGTGGACGTCATCATCGTGGCGCGCGGCGGCGGCAGCGTCGAGGATCTGCTGCCCTTCTCCGACGAGGCGCTGATCCGCGCGGTCGCCGAAACCCGGACACCGCTGGTCAGCGCGATCGGGCACGAGCCCGACCAGCCCCTGCTCGACTTCGTCGCCGATCTGCGCGCCTCGACGCCGACCGACGCGGCCAAGCGGGTCGTGCCCGACGTGCGCGAGGAGCTCGCCCGGGTGCACGCGCTGCGCGACCGGGCACGCCGGACGACAGAGGGGCGGCTGCACCGGGAGGAGGCGGCTCTGGCGAGCCTTCGCAGCCGCCCGGCCATGTCCGCACCGCACCGTCTGGTCGACGACCGGGCGGCGGAGGTGCGCTCGCTGGTGGAACGCTCCCGGCGCACGCTGGGCCACCGCCTGGACCGCGCCTCCACGGAGCTGCACCACACACTGGCGCGGGTGGTCGCCCTCTCCCCCGCGGCGACGCTGCAGCGCGGCTACGCGGTGCTCCAGCGCGCCGAGGACGGCGCGGTCGTGCGGGCGGCGGACGAGGTCGCGGCGGGCGAGACCCTCCGTGCGCGGGTCGCGGAGGGCGAGTTCACCGTGACGGTCACCGGGAGCTGACACCCGGCCCCGGTTCCGCCGCGAGCGACGGAGGCGGCCGAAGCGAGCGCGGCGGCGTCAGCGCAGGGTGGTGCGCGAGAGCGCGACCGAGTGCTCGTGGAAGCCCAGGCTGCGGTAGAGGTCCTGGCCCAGCTCGCTGGCGTGGAGGTCGAGGCGGGTGGCGCCCCTCGCGTCGAACCAGGCGAGCAGCGCCTCCGTGCAGGCGCGGGCGTGGCCGCGACGCCGGCGGTCGGGGTCGGTGCAGATGTTGAAGATGAAGCCGAAGAGGCCGTCGGGGTGCCCCGGCGCCGGCAGGCGCTGTTCCAGCGTCCCGACCGCGCAGGCCGCGAGGCGGCCTGGCCGCTCCTCGTCGTCCACGACGAAGACGCCGAAGGCCGGCTGTCCGCCCTCCCCCTCGGCCAGGCTCTTCCGCAGGATGCTCTCGGCGAGCGGCTTCCAGCCGTCCGGCGCGTCCGGGTCGAGCATGCCGCCCTGCATCGCGGCGAACATCACCTCCCTGAGGCGGACCAACTCGGGGGCGTCGTCTGGCACTGCTGCGCGTACGGAGGTCATGGCGCGGACCCTAGCCGCGCCCTCACACGATGTCAGTCGGGTTTCATAAGCTGGGCTCATGGCGAAGCAGGCAAAGCAGGAGGCCACGGCGGACGACGCGGCCGCCGCGCAGGACGCGATGGGCTACGAGCAGGCTCGGGACGAGCTGCTCGACGTCGTGCGCAGGCTGGAGACGGGTGGCGGCACCCTGGAGGAGTCGCTGGCGCTGTGGGAGCGCGGCGAGCAGCTCGCCAAGGTGTGCGAACGCTGGCTCGACGGTGCCCGGGCCCGGCTGGACGCGGCGCTCGCCGAGGGCGAGGCGGCGGACGCAGGCGCAGGCGACCTGGTGGAGGCCGACGAGGACGAGTGACAGGGATCACTTTCCCGTTATCTGTTTTGGAAATAGTTGAAGCATCACCTACGTTGGATCCCGAAGGCGGCGCCCCCGAGCCGCCTTCATCCAGATCTTTCAGAGGTGTGACCATGACTTCCGACGTCCTCGCTCTCGACACCGCCGCCCAGGACCTGCTCTTCCGTGAGGCCCGCACGGCCAACACCTTCACCGACGAGCCGGTGACCGACGAGCAGGTCCAGGCGATCTACGAGCTGGTCAAGTACGCGCCGACGTCGATGAACATGCAGCCGCTGCGCATCGTGCTGGTCCGTTCTCCCGAGGCCCGCGAGCGTCTGGTCTCGCACCTCATGGACGGGAACAAGCAGAAGACCGCCCAGGCCCCGCTGGTCGCCATCCTGGCCACGGACCACGAGTTCCACGAGGAGCTGCCGACGCAGTTCCCGCACTTCCCGCAGGCCAAGGACGCGATCTTCGGCGAGCGCCCGGTCCGCGAGGCGGCCGGCTCGTTCAACGCCGCGCTCCAGGTCGGCTACTTCATCATCGGCGTCCGCGCCGCCGGCCTGGCCGCCGGCCCGATGACCGGCTTCGACGCCGAGGGCATCAACAAGGAGTTCTTCACGGACGGCGACCACCAGGTCCTCGCCGTGGTGAACATCGGCAAGCCGGGCGAGAACGCCTGGTTCCCGCGCAGCCCGCGCCTCGCCTTCGACGAGGTCGTCACCACCGTCTGATCCCCGGCGGCAGCAGCCCACCGCAGCACGAACGAACAGAACGGCCCCGACCGAGTACCGCCCGGTCGGGGCCGTTCTGTGCTGCCTGCTTCCTGCGGCGTCAGTGATCGGTGAGCTTCGCGGCGAAGTCGCCGAGCTTGGCGAAGGTCTCGGTGCCGAAGACGACCGTGGTGCCCTTCGGGCCGACCAGGACCAGCGCCTGGTAGCGGCTGCCCTGGTAGTGGGTCCAGGCGACGCCGTTGACCAGCGTCGTCGCGGACTGCTTCTCGCCGTCGACGGTCGCGTCGTGGATGAACGCGTCCGCGGCGCCGTTGCTCTGCTTGATCGCGACGTACTGCTTGTCCGGGTCGATGAAGCCGAGGGTCCAGACCGCGCCCTGCGGGTTGGAGCCGTCGTAGTTCACCGCCGTCGCGTTCCAGCCCGAGGACAGGCCCTGCGGCGCGAGCAGCGGGTAGGGCGCGGCACGGCGGGCGGAGAGGACCGAGTCCTGGTACGCGACCGGGTGCACGCCGTCACCGCCGCTGTGCGGGATGAAGAAGTAGATCACTATGCCCGCCGCCAGCACCGCGGCCAGCGACAGCACCATGTCGCGCACGGATTTGGCGGCCATCCCCGGCCGCTTGCGTACTGTCACGTTCTCGGTTGCCACCCCACCATGGTGACCCATCGCCCCAGGCCACCCCGCCACCGGGTCCCCCGCTGCGGTGCCGCCACGGCCGGGACGTGCCGGGCGCCACAGACATTTTCCCAGGTCGCGGATACGATCGCAGGACCCTCATTCCGGCCGTCGGCGTACAGAGAGGTACGAAATTCGATGACCGAGCAGCACCAGCACCGTCTGCCCTCGTCTCTGGAGGTCGCCCCGGAGGCGCCTGATCGCAACCTCGCCCTCGAACTCGTCCGGGTGACCGAGGCCGCCGCCATGGCCGCCGGTCGCTGGGTCGGCAAGGGTGACAAGAACGGAGCGGACGGAGCGGCCGTCCGCGCCATGCGCACCCTCGTCCACACCGTCTCGATGAACGGCATCGTCGTCATCGGCGAGGGCGAGAAGGACGAAGCCCCGATGCTCTTCAACGGGGAGCGGATCGGCGACGGCACCGGTGCGGAGTGCGACGTCGCGGTCGACCCGATCGACGGCACCACGCTGACGGCCAAGGGCATGCCCAACGCCGTGGCCGTGCTCGCGGTGGCGGACCGCGGCACCATGTTCGACCCGAGCGCGGTCTTCTACATGGACAAGCTCGTCGCGGGCCCGGAAGCGGCCGGTCTCGTCGACATCAACGCCCCCGTCGCCGACAACGTGCGTGCCGTGGCGCGCTCGAAGGGGATAGGGCCGGAGGACGTCACCGTCGTCCTGCTGGACCGCCCGCGCCACGAGAAGCTGGCGCAGGAGATCCGTGCGGCCGGCGCGCGGATCAAGTTCATCTCGGACGGCGACGTCGCGGGCGCGATCATGGCGGTCCGCGAGGGCACCGGCGTCGACCTGCTGCTGGGCGTCGGCGGCACGCCCGAGGGCATCATCGCGGCCTGCGCGATCAAGTGCCTGGGCGGCGTGATCCAGGGCAAGCTCTGGCCCAAGGACGAGGCGGAGCGCCAGAAGGCGCTGGACGCCGGACACGACCTGGACCGCGTGCTGCTCACGGACGACCTGGTCAGCGGCGAGAACGTGTTCTTCGTGGCGACCGGCATCACCGACGGCGAGCTGCTGCGCGGCGTCCACTACCGCCAGGAGACCGCGACGACGAGCTCGCTCGTCATGCGCTCGAAGAGCGGCACGATCCGCCAGATCGACAGCGTCCACCGCCTGTCCAAGCTCCGCGCGTACAGCGCCGTGGACTTCGACCGCGCCAACTGACGCGCTTCCGCGCCGCAGGCGCGCCAAGGGGCGCGGGGAACTGCGCGAGCAACCACCCTGCCGGGATGGCCCTGCTCGTGCGGCGACACACCACTCCGGTGGCTTGTCGCGCCGTTCCTCGCGCCCCTGGGTAGTGCAACTGGGCCACCGTCGCGAAGCGCACCCACCCGGTCGCGCCCACGCGCCGGAGGCGCGAAGGCAAAGCCTCGCGCCTCTGAGGCGGTGCAACCGGCCGGCGTCAGCCGGCGATGCGGAGGTCCTGGTCGTGGCGGCGCCGGCGCGCGAGGACGACGCGGCGTTCCGCCGCGGTGAGGCCGCCCCAGACGCCGTAGGGCTCGGGCATGATCAACGCGTGCTCGCGGCACTCCAGCAGCACCGGGCAGCGTGCGCAGACCCGCTTCGCCTGCTCCTCACGGGCCAGCCGCGCGGCGGTCGGCTCCTTGGAGGGCGCGAAGAACAGTCCCGCCTCGTCACGCCGGCATGCGGCACCCGTGTGCCAGGGGTTGTCCTCCGTGTCCGGGCCGCGCTGCGCGGGCACTGCACTCCCCGCTACGCGGGGGCGGAAGACATCCTGACTGGCTTCGATCGGATGCAGCACGGCGCACTCCTGACGACGGGCCTGGGGAGGGTGCACGCTCACGCACGGCAACGTCGCGGTGAGTCGGTGTGAACCTGGATCTACCCCGGCTCAAGCGGATTCATGCACACGGCACACAATCCGATCGCCTGATCGTCATACGTGAACCCGCTTGACGCGGCGTCAGATCTTGTGCAGCGGAACCACTCCGTCCGCGGCCCGTCCGCCCCGGTCAGTCGAGGGACTTGCGGTCCTGGCCCCGGTCCAGCTCGGCGCGGTGCCGGCGTGCGGCGACGCCGCCGAAGATGGCCTTGCCACGGATGGTGACCACCGGGCCGGAGGCGTCGGTGCCGGCGGACTCGGACACGTCGAAGCCGCCGAAGATGCCCGTGCCGCCGCCGCGCAGGCCGACCGTCTCCGGCACCTTGATGTCGATGCCGCCGAAGATCGCCCGGCACTCGATGACCAGCTCGGGACCGTCGAAGACGGCCTCGGTCAGATCGATCTCGACGCCGCCGAAGACCGCTCGCGCACTGAGCCTGCGGCCGGCGCGGAAGCGTCCCTTGCGCTGCGCGCCTCCGAAGATCGCCACCAGCTCGTTGGAGTCCGGCGTGATGTAGTCGCCTCCCGCCGGACTCTGCATCGACGCGGGCGCGGAGGTCGCACGGGCGCCCGTCGCGGGGAGGTCCCGGGTGAGCGGGACCAGTTCGCCCATGGTCTTGGCCGCGTAGGCGGCGTCGAGGCGCTGGCTGTGCTCCTCCGCGTCGAGGCGGCCCTCCGCGTAGGCGTCGCGCAGGGCCTCGGCGACGCGCTCGCGGTCGGCGTCCGAGGCGCGCAACTCGTCGGCCGGGTCCGCGTGCGGCTTCCGCAGCGACGCCTGCGGCAGACGGTCCGGATCGGGAGACTGCGGGGACTGCGGGGACTGCGGCGACGAGGAGTTGTCCACAGCCCCGAGAATAGTCAGCGCCTCCGCGCCCGGGCCAGAGATCCGCGTCCCCGACCTCGGCCGCGCCGCGCCTCCGGGGCGGCGACCCCCGCCACCGCCCCGGACTGTGATCCCCGGCACCCTCCCCCGCACCGCCGACCGGTCCGGCCGCGGCGGTCGATACCCTGGAGGGCGCGCCGACGACGACGCCCGACCGTGAAGGACTGTCCGCTGATGCCCGAGTTCGCCTACACCGACCTGCTGCCGCTGGGCCAGGACGAGACCCCGTACCGGCTCATCACCGCCGAGGGCGTCAGCACCTTCGAGGCGAACGGCCGGACGTTCCTCCAGGTCGAGCCGGAGGCACTGCGGCTGCTGGCCGCCGAGGCCATGCACGACATCTCGCACTACCTGCGCCCGGCGCACCTGGCCCAGCTGCGCCGCATCCTGGACGACCCCGAGGCCAGCCCGAACGACAAGTTCGTCGCACTCGACCTGCTGAAGAACGCGAACATCGCCGCCGCCGGCGTGCTCCCGATGTGCCAGGACACCGGCACCGCGATCGTGATGGGCAAGCGCGGCCAGTCCGTGCTGACCTCGGGCCGGGACGAGGAGGCCCTGTCCCGCGGCGTCTACGACGCGTACACCAAGCTGAACCTGCGCTACTCGCAGATGGCCCCGCTGACCATGTGGGACGAGAAGAACACCGGCTCCAACCTGCCCGCGCAGATCGAGCTGTACGCGACCGACGGCGGCGCCTACAAGTTCCTCTTCATGGCCAAGGGCGGCGGCTCCGCCAACAAGTCGTACCTGTTCCAGGAGACCAAGGCGGTCCTGAACGAGGCCTCGATGATGGCCTTCCTCGAGCAGAAGATCCGCGCCCTCGGCACGGCCGCCTGCCCGCCGTACCACCTGGCCATCGTCGTCGGCGGCACCAGCGCCGAGTACGCGCTGAAGACCGCCAAGTACGCGTCCGCGCACTACCTGGACAGCCTGCCCACCGAGGGCTCGCCGACCGGCCACGGCTTCCGTGACGTGGAGCTGGAGCAGAAGGTCTTCGAGCTGACCCAGAAGCTGGGCATCGGCGCGCAGTTCGGCGGCAAGTACTTCTGCCACGACGTGCGCGTGGTCCGCCTGCCGCGTCACGGCGCGTCCTGCCCGGTGGCCATCGCGGTCTCCTGCTCCGCCGACCGTCAGGCGCTGGCCAAGATCACGCCCGAGGGCGTCTTCCTGGAGCAGCTGGAGCGCGACCCGGCCCGTTTCCTCCCGGACACCACCGACGAGCATCTGTCGGACAACGTGGTCCGGGTCGACCTCAACCAGCCGATGGCCGACATCCGCGCCGAGCTGAGCAAGCACCCGGTCAAGACCCGCCTCTCGCTGACCGGCACGCTCGTCGTGGCGCGCGACATCGCGCACGCCAAGATCAAGGAGCGGCTGGACGCGGGCGACGGCATGCCGCAGTACCTCAAGGACCACCCGGTCTACTACGCGGGCCCGGCCAAGACCCCCGAGGGCTACGCCTCCGGCTCCTTCGGACCGACGACGGCGGGCCGGATGGACTCCTACGTCGACCAGTTCCAGGCGGCCGGCGGCTCGATGGTGATGCTGGCCAAGGGCAACCGCTCGCAGCAGGTCACCGACGCCTGCGGCAAGCACGGCGGTTTCTACCTCGGCTCGATCGGCGGCCCGGCGGCGCGTCTGGCGCAGGACTGCATCAAGAAGGTCGAGGTGCTGGAGTACGCCGAGCTGGGCATGGAGGCGGTCTGGCGGATCGAGGTCGAGGACTTCCCCGCTTTCATCGTGGTCGATGACAAGGGCAACGACTTCTTCACCGACCCGGGCCCTGTCCAGCCGCTGATCACGAACATCCCCGTCGGCCCCAAGAGCTGACGCCCTCGGCGTGTCCGGGGCGGGAACAGGTTCCCGCCCTGGGACGCTGATCGGGACATGGAGAACTACCGGATCGAGCACGACTCGATGGGCGAGGTGCGCGTCCCCGCCGAGGCGAAGTGGGGCGCGCAGACGCAGCGCGCGGTGGAGAACTTCCCGATCTCAGGACAGCGGCTGGAGCGCGCGCACATCGCCGCGCTGGCGCAGATCAAGGCCGCCGCGGCCAAGGTGAACGCGAAGCTGGGCGTGCTGGACGAGGAGACCGCGGCCGCCGTGCGCAGTGCCGCGAAGGAGGTCGCCTCCGGCCGCTGGGACGACGAGTTCCCGATCGACGTCTTCCAGACCGGCTCCGGCACGTCCTCCAACATGAACATGAACGAGGTCGTCGCGAACCTGGCGTCGGAGCGGCTCGGCCGGGCGGTCCACCCGAACGACCACGTCAACGCCAGCCAGTCGTCGAACGACGTCTTCCCCAGCTCGATCCACATCGCGGCCGCCTCCGCCGTCGTGCACGACCTGATTCCGGCGCTGAACCACCTCGCGGACGTGCTCGCGCGCAAGTCGGAGGAGTTCGCCAGCGTCGTGAAATCCGGCCGGACCCACCTGATGGACGCCACGCCGGTGACCCTCGGGCAGGAGTTCGGCGGCTACGCGGCCCAGGTGCGGCACGGCGTCGAGCGGCTGCGGGCGACGCTGCCCCGGGTGGCCGAGCTGCCGCTGGGCGGGACGGCGGTCGGCACCGGGATCAACACGCCGCCCGGCTTCTCCGCCGCCGTGATCGCGGAGGTGGCGCGCGCGACGGGCCTGCCGCTGACCGAGGCCCGGGACCACTTCGAGGCGCAGGGCGCGAGGGACGGGCTGGTCGAGCTGAGCGGGCAGCTGCGCACCATCGCCGTCGGCTTCACCAAGATCTCCAACGACCTCCGTTGGATGGGCTCGGGCCCGCGGACGGGTCTGGGGGAGATCAACCTCCCCGATCTGCAGCCCGGCTCCTCGATCATGCCGGGGAAGGTCAACCCGGTGATCCCCGAGGCGATGCTGATGGCCGCCGCCCAGGTCGTCGGCAACGACGCGACGGTGACCCTGGCCGGCGCGAGCGGCAACTTCGAGCTCAACGTGATGCTGCCGGTGATCGCGCGCAACGTGCTGGAGTCGGTGCGGCTGCTCGCCAACGTGGCCCGGCTGCTGGCGGACCGGACCGTGGACGGGATCACCGCCAACGTCGAGAGGCTGCGGGAGTACGCGGAGTCCTCGCCCTCGGTGGTCACCCCGCTCAACCGCTTCCTCGGCTACGAGGAGGCGGCGAAGATCGCCAAGCAGGCCCTGGCGGAGCAGAAGACGATCCGCCAGGTCGTGCTCGACCGCGGTCATGTCGCGCAGGGGCGGATCACCGAGCAGCAGCTGGACGAAGTCCTGGACGTGCTGCGGATGACCCGCCCCTGAGGTGCTGTTCAGTTGTGGCGCCGGTCGATCCCCCTGGCTAGTTCACCGCGAAGTCGTCCGCGTTGACGTTGCCCTGGCCGTACCAGCCGTGGACGAAGACGGTCACCGTCCCGCTCGCGCCGGTCGTGAACGGCACGGTCAGCTTGTTCCAGCTGCTGGAGCTGGACCAGGTGCTGGCGCTGGCGCCGCCGGTGACGCCGATGTAGGCGTAGGGGCCCTGCACCCAGCCGGTCAGCGTGTAGCTGTGGTTGGGCAGCAGGGTGACCGTCTGGTCGCACTCACCGGTGGTGCTGTTGGACGGCGCGACCAGCGCCGCGTGGCTGCCGGAGTGGACCGGGCTGCTGACCACCGAGCTGCCGCTCTGACAGGTCCACGGGCTCAGGCTGCCGGTCTCGAACCCGCCGTTGACCAGTGAGCCGCCACCCCCACTGCTGGGGTTGACGGTCCAGGTGAAGGACGTCGTGCCGGTCGCGGTTCCGGAGGACGCGGTCACCGTCACGTTCGAGGTGGCCGCCGTGGTCGGCGTACCCGAGATCAGACCCGCCGAGGAGATGCTCAGCCCCGCAGGCAGACCCGTCGCCGAGTACGTCAACGACTTGCCCGCCGAGTCGGAACCCGACACCTGCACCGACGCCGCCGTGCCCACCGTCCCGGTCTGGTTGCCCGGGTTGGTCACCGTCACCGTCTCCGTACCGCCGCTGTTCGGGTTGACGGTCCAGGTGAAGGACGTCGTACCGGTCGCGGTTCCGGAGGACGCGGTCACCGTCACGTTCGAGGTGGCCGCCGTGGTCGGCGTACCCGAGATCAGACCCGCCGAGGAGATGCTCAGCCCCGCAGGCAGACCCGTCGCCGAGTACGTCAACGACTTGCCCGCCGAGTCGGAACCCGACACCTGCACCGACGCCGCCGTGCCCACCGTCCCGGTCTGGTTGCCCGGGTTGGTCACCGAGACCGTCTCCGTACCGCCACCGCCGGTGGGGCAGCTGCTCGCCGAGCCGTTGATGTCGGTGACGGCGGAGTTGAAGAGCGTGGTGGCCGGATCCAGGTCGTAGAGCGAGAACATCATGAAGCCGCCCAGGCCGTTGCAGTGCGCGTAGTCGGCGCGGACCTGGATGGACTGGGCGGACTCGCCGCCGTAGAAGTTGTTGCCGTCGTAGAAGTACGCGGACTGGGTGATCGGGTCCCAGAAGGTGTCGGCGGCGTTGTTCACCGTGCCGCTGAGCTCCTTGTACATCGCGACGCCGGGGACGTTGCCGGAGAGCGTCTGTCCTGCTGATCCGCCGGTGGCGCTCTGGTAGAGGCCGTGGTTGGACCCGGCCGGCACGCCGGTCCAGCCCCGGTAGTAGAAGGGGATGCCCAAGGTCAGTTTGTTCGCCGGGAAGCCGCCGGTGATCCCGTACTGGGAGTCGCCGACCGTCCAGGATCTGATCGCGTTGTCGATGCTGTAGGTCTCGTTGCCCGGCGCGACCTTCGGCTCCGGCGAGTTGGGGTTGGCGTAGAGCGGGTCCTGCTCGTCCGTCGGCCCGGTCGCGTTCCAGGCGCCGTACATGTCGTACGTCATGACGTCGCCGAAGGTGAGGTACTGGCCGATCTGGCCGGTCTGGATCTTGTTGATCTTCTCCTGGCCGGAGGGCAGCGCGGCGGAGAGCGCGTAGGTCTTGCCGTCGGCCGCCCCCTGCGCGTTCAGCTCGGTGCGGAACTCACTGAGCAGCGCGGTGTAGTTCGCGGTGTCGTTGGCCGAGACGTGGTTGCCCAGGTGGCCGCCGGTCGAGCCGGGGTACTCCCAGTCGATGTCGAAGCCGCTGAAGATCCCGGCCGCAGTGCCCGCGCCGCCGAATCCGCCCTGGGAGGGGATGTTGCCCTTGATGAACATGTCGATGCAGGAGGAGACGAACTTCTTGCGCGACGCGTCGGTGGCCGCCACGTCGGAGAAGTACTTCGAGTAGGTCCAACCGCCGAGCGAGAGCAGGATCTTGAGGTTCGGGTACTTCTTCTTCAGCTCCTGGAGCTGGTGGAAGTTGCCCGCGATCGGCTGGTTGTAGACGTCGGAGGTGCCGTCGACGCTGATGCTGGAGTCGTAGGACTTCTGGTAGTCGGCGAAGGAGTCCTCGGCGCCGTCACCCGCGTTCGGATCGTTCTCCCCGGCCGGATCCGGATCGGTGGCCTTGGTGGTCTCGAAGCAGGTGAGGTTGGTCGGGTCGATGTTCTCGAAGTCGTAGATCAGGTAGTCGAGCTTGCCCGCGATCCCCTCGGTGTCGAGGTTCTTCGGGTAGAAGGCGTTCTGGTAGATCGACCACTGGTCGTAGTAGGCGACCTTGATTCCGCCACTGGTGGCGGCAGCACCCGTCGTATTGCTCGCCGCGGCGGCGTTCGCAGTGCCGCCGATCATGGAGGCGGCCAAGCCGAGCAAGGCTGTGGCCGCCCCCGCGAGCGTGAGTCCGATCCGTCTGGAGCCTGGCATGTGCAACCTCCGCATGGTCGTGTACCCGACACGCATCACGTTGGTACATACCAATACTGCCGTCAAGGGTCTGGACCAATTTAAGCTGACCTTAAGTCAGAACCCCTCGTCGGAAGGCCCCTTGGGAAATCTGTCAGTACAGACTCTGCCCCAGCGACTCCGCCAGGCGCAGCTGCGTCGCCGCCTCCTCGGCCCGTCCGCCCCGGCGCTCCAGGGTCCGGCCGAGCAGCAGCCGGGCGTAGCCGTCGACCGGGTCGCGCTCCAGCACGCGCTCCAGCTCGGCCTCCGCCCGGCCCAGCTGCGCGGAGTGGTAGTACGAGCGGGCCAGCAGCATCCGGGCCGCGCCGTGGCCCGGCTCGGCCTCGACGATCGGGGCGAGGATCAGCGCGGCGTCGCTGTACGCCTTCGAGTCGAAGAAGAGCCGCGCACGGGCGTACTCCTCGGCAAGCGTGTGGTCGTTCACGGGCTCCCCTTTCGTTGTGCGGCCCGGTCGGCTGTTCGCCCCTGTAACGCAAGGCTGTGAGCAGGCATTCCCTCCGAAGTGTCGCCTTGCTCACCCGCTCGTTCCGGCCGGGGGGAGTTACGCTCGATGCATGACACTGCTTGTCTCCCGCCGCCACGTGGACTTCGTCCGCGTCACGAGCATGTCCTGTCGCGCCGAGGCCTGACCCCAGCGTCCCCCTCCCTGCCGCGCACTCCCAAGGACCGACATGTCCGTCCAGACCGCTTCCGTCTCTCCCTCCACTCCCGCCCTTCCGGTCATCGACCTCGCGCATCTCGACCGCGAGGCGCTCCACCGGGCCGCCCGTGACGTGGGTTTCTTCCAGTTGGTCGGCCACGGCATCAGCCAGGCCGAGATCGACGGGCTGCTCAGCGCCTCCCGCGCCTTCTTCGCCCTGCCCGAGGCCGACCGGATCGCGCTCGACAACCGCAACTCGCCGCACTTCCGCGGCTACACCCGCACCGGCAAGGAGCTGACCCGCGGCAGCCGTGACTGGCGCGACCAGCTGGACATCGGCGAGGAACTGCCCGCGCACACCCCGGGCCCCGGCGAGCCGGCGTACTGGTGGCTGGAGGGTCCCAACCAGTGGCCCGACGCCCAGCCGGAGCTGCGCGAGACGGCGCTGCACTGGATCGCCAGGCTCAGCGCGGTCGCCGACCACCTGCTGCACGAGCTGCTCGCCTCGATCGGCGCGCCCGCCGACTTCTACGACGACGCCTTCGCGGGCCACCCGCGCAGCCACCTGAAGCTGATCCGCTACCCGGGGCGGGCCCCGGTCGGGGACGACCAGGGCGTGGGGGTTCACAAGGACTACGGCTTCCTCACCCTGCTGCTGACCGACGGCGTCGGCGGGCTGCAGGTGGAGTCGCCGGACGGCGAGGGGTACATCGACGTGCCGCACATTCCGGGCGCGTTCGTGGTGAACCTCGGCGAGCTGCTGGAGGTGGCGACCGACGGCTACCTCAAGGCCACCAACCACCGCGTGGTCAGCCCGCCGGGAGCGCGTGAGCGCTACTCCGCACCGTTCTTCTACAACCCGCGCCTGGACGCCCGCATCGAGCCGCTGCCCTTCCCGCACGCGTCCCAGGCCACCGGCGTGACCCAGGACCCGGACAACCCGCTGCACGCCGAGTTCGGCTGGAACGAGCTCAAGGGCTGGGTCCGCGCCCACCCCGAGGTGACCCGCCGCCACCACCCCGAGCTGCTCCCCTCCGGGCCCAAGCCCCCGACCCCCGGTACCGCGCACGCGGCCTGACGCGCAGCGCTCCCGCGGGTCCGGACGGACCGGACACCGGGGCAGGTCCCGCACGCCCCCCTGCGCCACGTTCGCCGCCCGCCCCCTCGCTGCCCCGCCGCGGGGCGCACGCGACGTGCCGACGCGCTCCCCCGCTCCGGCCCCTGGCCCTGGCGTCCGCGGCCACGGGGATGGACCATCGGGTGAGGCGAGTTGGGGGGCGCGCGTCGATGAGGAGCCCGTCGGTACCCGTAACGGCACCATCGGTCTGCTCCGCCGTGTCCGCGCCAGAACCACGCCGAAGCGGTGCCCGGGGGCGTCGCCGCCTTCCACCGGCCAGGCCGGATCGTCACCCGCGGCCCGTCCGGCCGGACCGGCCACGGACCGATCCGGCCTGCGCTGCTTTCCGCGGCTCCCCCGACGGCACCCGCCATCACGCGCACCGCGTCTGGAGGCTGTGTGACGACCGAGGAGACACATGTCGGGACCCTCGCCGACACCGAGGGCGATGAGCAGGAGGAGGCCGAGAGCCTCAGGTTCGTCCTCCAGGGCGAGGACATGGAGGGCCACGCCGACCGGATGACCACCGCCGGCATGGCCCGCCGGCTGCCGCACCTGGTGCGGGAGGCGCTGACGCTGGCGTGGCGGGTGGACCGGCGCGCGGCCGTCGCCCTGCTGCTGTGCCAGCTGGTCTCCGCGGTCAGCGGGGCGTTCGGCCTGCTGGCGACGAACAGCACGATCACCGCGCTGATCGCGTCGGGGCACATCACCTCGCGGCTGCGCCAGGCCCTGCCCGCGATCGCCGTGCTCGCGCTGGCCGCCGGAGTGCGCGCGCTGCTGGGGATCGCGATCAGTTCGCTGTCGCAGCGGCTGTCGCCGATGATGGCCCGCGAGGCGCAGTACATGATGCTGGACGCCGCCACCAACGCCGAGCTCAGCGCCTACGACCACCCCGGCTTCAACGACCGGTGGGATCTCGCGGACCGGGGCGCCGCGGTCGCCGCCGACATCATCGGGGAGGCGCAGAACCTCATCGCCTCGACGGCCACGCTGGCCTCGGCCGCCGTCGTGCTGGCGCTCATCCATCCGCTGCTGTTCCCGCTGACGCTGATCGCGGCGGTGCCGCAGGCGATGGCGGCGGTGCGGGCCGCCCGGATCTCCTACGAGGCGATGATCTCCACCAGCGCGCAGCAGCGCGTGATGAACATGCTCCGCTGGTACCTGGCGGACAAGTGGCAGGCGGACCAGGTGCGCTCCGACACCGTGGCGCCCGTCCTGCTCGGCAAGTACGCCGAGGCCGGGGAGGCCGTGGACCTGGCGATGCGCCGGGCGGTGTGGCGCGGCGCGAAGATCGGGCTGCTGGGATCGGTCGCCTCGGGCTTCGCCTCCGCGGTGGTGTGGGCGGCCGTCGCACTGCTGCTGTCCGGCGGACGGATCTCCGTCGGGGCGGCCGGCACCGCGGTGTTCGCCCTGCGGGCGGCGTCCCAGGGGCTCCAGGGCCTGGTCGGCTACGGGGCCCAGATCTTCCGCTCCGGGCTCTATCTGGACCACTGGTCCTCGTTCGTCGCCGAGGCGTCGGGGATGCGGCTGAACCGCGGCGCCGTCGTGCCGGGGCGGCCGGAGCTGGTGTGCGCCAGGAAGGTCAGCTTCACCTACCCCGAGTCCGAGCAGGAGACGCTGCACGAGATCGACCTGGAGATCCGCCGCGGCGAGATCGTCGCCCTCATCGGCGAGAACGGCTCGGGGAAGTCGACCCTGATGCGGCTGCTCTGCGCGCTGACCCTGCCCACGTCCGGCGCGGTGGAGTGGGACGGCGTCGACACTCGCGAGCTGGACCCGCACGAGGCGTGGCGGCAGTGCGCCGTGGTGCCGCAGGAGTTCGCGCGCTGGCCGATGTCGGCGCGGGAGAACATCACGCTGGGCCAGCCGCTGCCCGAGGGGGACGCCGCGGTGCTGCGCGCCGCACGGGCCAGTGGCGCGGACGAGGTGATCGCCACCCTCCGCTCGGGTCTGACGACCTTGCTGGCCCGGGAGTTCTGGGGCGGCCAGGCCCTGTCCTCGGGACAGTGGCAGCGCATCGCCGTGGCCCGGAGCATCCACCGCCCCGGCGGACTGCTGGTGCTGGACGAGCCCACGAGCGATCTCGACCCGCGGGCGGAGCACCGGATCTTCTCCGGACTGCGGGAACTGGCCCGCGACCGTGCGGTGATCCTGGTGACGCACAACCTCAACAACGCCCAACTGGCCGACCGGATCGTCTGCATGGAGAAAGGCCGGATCACCCAGAGCGGCACCTTCGCCGAACTGGTCCAAGCTCCGGGGCTGTTCCGCTCCCTGTGGGACCTGCAGAACGACCGCACCGTCCCCGCCCCGCGTCGTCCCGGCGACGCCCCGGCCCCGTGATCAGGTCCGCGCGTCGTCCCGGATCGCGACCGGGGCGACGGGCCGGGGCGTCAGCGCTCCCGCCCGCGTGGCTTCAGTCGCAGCGCGGGCAGCTCCGGCGCGGGAATCGGGGCCCCGTCGAAGCCGTGCACGACGCCGAAGCGCTCGCCGTGCATCCACTCCGCACGCGCCGCCGCGATGTCCTCGTGGCTCCTGGCCACGAAGTTCCACCACATGACGAGCTTCTCCTCGAAGGGCTCGCCACCGAGCAGCATCACGCTCGCCGGACCGTCGTCCGCGCGGAGCGGCAGTTCGCGGCGGCCGCAGCCCAGGTAGAGCATCGAGCCGGGCTCCACCCGGACGCCGTCGACGACCGCCGCGCCGGACATGGCCAGCACGGCGTACTCGAAGTCGGGGTGCAGCGGGAGGCGGGCGTCCGCGCCGTCGGCGAGCGTGAGGTCGGCGCCCATCAGCGGGCTGAAGACGCGGCCGGGCGAGGTCGCACCGTCCAGGGAGCCGAGAATCAGTGTCGCGTCGACGCCCTGCCCCTGCACCCGGGGCAGCTCGGCGTGGTGCTCGAAGGCCGGCTCGGTGAACCGGTGCTCGTCGGGGAGCGCGACCCACAGCTGCGCGCCGTGCAGCCACTTCCCGTGCGCGGCGGGGGACTGCTCCGAGTGCGAGATCGCCCGGCCCGCCGTCATCAGTCCGAGCTCCCGCGGGCGCACGGTCTGGACCGTGCCGAGGCTGTCCCGGTGTTCGACCAGGCCGTCGTGCAGCCAGCTCACCGTCTGCAGTCCGATGTGCGGATGCGGCGCCACCTGCATGCCCGGCTCGCGTTCGATGTCGTCGGGCCCGTACTGGTCGACGAAGCACCAGGCGCCCACCATCCGGCGCCCCAGATTCGGCAGCAGCCGCCTGACGACCGTGCTTTCACCCAGGGGGACCTGTTTCCCCGTCAACAGCTCCCGTACCGGTTGAGCGGCGACATCCTCACGGCCGCCGCAGACGCTCGGCTCGGGCTTCAGGTCGAGGTTGCTCATGGGGCTCAGCGTAGGCCCCGGCGGTTCACGGCCGGATGATCCGCACCGGCAGTTCCGCCACCGCCTCGCGCAGCGACTCCGCGAAGCGCTCGTACTCCGCCGTGCGCGCGGAGGAGGGACGGTGCGCGAGGCCGATCCTGCGGCCGGGCGGAGGAGCGGAGAAACCGGTCGCGGACAGGCCCGCCGCCCGCCCGGTCTCCACGGCCACCGCCGTCGCGGGCAGCAGCGTCACGCCCAGGCCGCCCGCCACCAGCTGCACCAGCGTCGACAGCCCCGCCGCCCTGGTCGCGCCCGGCTCGGCGCCGACCTCGCGACAGAGGTCGAGCGCCTGGTCCCGCAGGCAGTGGCCCTCCTCCAGCAGCAGCACGTCCAGGTCGAGCAGCACGTCGCGGGGGACGTCGTGGCGACCGGCGAGCTCGTGGTCGGGCGGGGTGACCAGGACGAAGTCCTCGTCGTAGAGCGGGATGTCCACCAGTCCCGCCCCGGCCGGAAGGGCGAGCAGCAGCAGGTCGAGACGGCCGGTGGCCACCCCGTCCAGCAGCTGGTGCGTCCGCTCCTCGTGGACGTGCAGGTCCAGGTCCGGGTAGTGGTCGCGGGCCAGGCGCAGCACGGTGGGCAGCAGGTAGGGCGCGATGGTCGGGATCACCCCGAGGTGCAGCGGCCCGGTGAACGGCCGCCGCGAGGACTCGACCTCCTCGGTCAGCGCGTTCAGCGCGCCGAGGACGGCGCGGGCGTGCACGGCCACCCGCTCGCCCAGGGGTGTGATGATCACTTTGCGGGTGGTCCGCTCGACGAGCTGGACCCCGAGCGACTCCTCCAGCGCCGCGACCGCGCCGGACAGCGCGGGCTGGCTCATCCGCAGGCCGGCCGCGGCCTCACGGAAATGGCGGTGTTCGGCCACCGCGGCGAAGGCGCGAAGCTGGGCGACGCTGGGCGTGCGGGCGGTACGGGTGGTGCGGGCCTTGCTGATAACTTCCTCCGATCAACTGCTTCCACTGTAGCTATTTCACTGATCAATGTCCGACATGCGAGATTGAGCGGGTACCTCACTCATCCCTCAGAGGAGATCACCCCCGTGCTCACGATCGGCGACAAGTTCCCCGCGTACGACCTGAACGCCTGCGTCTCGCTGGAGGCCGGCAAGGAGTTCGAGTCGATCCACCACAAGTCCTACGAGGGCAAGTGGCGCGTGATCTTCTTCTGGCCGATGGACTTCACTTTCGTGTGCCCGACGGAGATCGCCGCCTTCGGCAAGCTGAACGAGGAGTTCGCCGACCGCGACGCCCAGGTCCTCGGCGTCTCCGGCGACTCCGAGTTCGTGCACCACGCCTGGCGCAAGGACCACAAGGACCTGCGCGACCTGCCCTTCCCGATGCTGGCCGACATCAAGCACGAGCTGATGCGCGACTGCGGCGTCGAGGCCCCGGACGGCACGGCGCAGCGCGCGGTCTTCATCGTCGACCCGAACAACGAGATCCAGTTCGTGATGGTCACCGCCGGCTCCGTGGGCCGCAACCCCAAGGAGGTCCTGCGGGTCCTCGACGCGCTGCAGACCGACGAGCTGTGCCCGTGCAACTGGAACAAGGGCGAGCAGACGCTGGACGCCGGCGCGCTGCTCGCGGGCGAGTGACCGGATGGCACTCGACGAACTGAAGGCGGCCCTGCCGGACTACGCCAAGGACCTCAAGCTCAACCTGGGCTCGGTCGTCGGCAACGCGGACCTGCCCCAGCAGCAGCTCTGGGGCACCGTCCTGGCCTGCGCGATCGCCTCGCGCAGCGAGCGCGTGCTGGCCGAGCTGGAGCCGGAGGCCCGGGCGAACCTCAAGCCGGAGGCGTACGACGCGGCGAAGGCCGCGGCGGCGATCATGGCGATGAACAACGTCTACTACCGGACGCTGCATCTGCTCTCCGACAAGGAGTACGGCACGATGCGGGCCGGACTGCGGATGAACGTCATCGGCAACCCGGGCGTGGAGAAGGTCGACTTCGAGCTGTGGTCGCTGGCGGTCTCGGCGATCAACGGCTGCGGCCAGTGCCTGGACTCCCACGAGCAGGTCCTCCGCGGTGCGGGCGTGGACCGCGAGGTCGTCCAGGCCGCGGTCAAGATCGCCGCAGTGATCCAGGCCGTCGGCGTGACGCTGGAAGCGGAATCCCGCCTCGCCTGAGGCGGGTCAAGGGGCGCGAGGCTCTGCTCGATCAATCGAGCAGAGCCTCGCGCCCCTTCGGAAGTGCAACCGGCCCACCGCCGCGAAGCGCGCCTACCGGCTCGCGCCCCTGAGCGGCTTGCAGCTGAGCGTGGTCACTCGGGTGCGGCGGCAGCCGCCAGCGCGGCGCGGACGTCCTCGTCGACGTGGTAGCGCTGGCGCAGGTAGCCCACCACCGTGTTGGTCACCGCGACCAGCGGCACCGCGACGATCGCACCGCCGATGCCGCCGACGATCGAGCCGCAGGCCACCGCCAGGATCACCGCGAGCGGGTGGATCCGGACCGCGCGGCCCAGGATCAGCGGCTGGAGCAGGTGGCCCTCGATCTGCTGGACGCCCAGCAGCACCGCGAGCACCAGCGCCGCCGTGATCACCCCGTGGGTGACCAGCCCGATCAGCACCGCGATCGTGCCGGTGACCAGAGCGCCCACCAGGGGGACGAACGCGCCGAGGAAGATGAGCACCGCGATCGGCATCGCCAGCGGCACACCCAGCAGATAGATGCCGATGCCGATCGACAGAGAGTCGATGAACGCCACGAGCACCGTGCCCCGCACGTACGCCGTGAGCGTCGCCCACGCCCGCGGGCCCGCGCCCGTCGCCGCGATCCGGGAGCGGACCGGCATCAGCCTGAGCACCCAGCCCCAGATCTTCTCGCCGTCGTAGAGCAGGAAGAACGTGCAGAACGCGGCGAGGAAGACACCGGTCACGATCTCCACCACCACGCTGACCGTGGAGAAGCCGAACGAGGTGATCTGGTCGCTGTTGGTGCCGACCACCTTGGTCAGCTGGTTCGCGAAGTCGTTGATCTGCTTGTCGGTGAGGTGCATCGGCCCGGTCTCCAGCCAGTGCCGGATCTGTGCGATGCCCTGCTGCACGTGGTCGGTGACCTGGTTCAGGTTGGTGCTGACCTGCCAGACCACGAACCAGGCGACCAGCGCGATGCCGACCAGACCGCCCAGGAAGGTGATGGCCGTGGCCAGGCCGCGCGGCACGCCGTGCCGGCGCAGCCAGGAGACGGTGGGCTGCAGCAGCGCGCTGATCAGCAGCGCCGCGACGAAGGCGAGCGCCACGATCCTGAGCGTGCCGACCACCTGGAGCAGCACCCAGAGCCCGGCGCCGACGACCAGCAGCCGCCAGATGCCCTCCGCCGCCACCCGGAGGGTCCACGGCACGGCCTCGGAGGCGTGCGCGGGCCGGGCCGGATAGATCGGCTCCCCGCCGGGTCCGACCGGCGGGGTGACCGGGTGGGGCACGGCCGGCACGTGGACCACCGGTTCGGGCCGGTCGTCCTTCGCGGCCTCACGCCGCTTGGCCATCCGCCCACGCCAGGCCGCCCAGCCGCCGCCGTCGCCGTCGCCTGCCATGCCGTCCGCCCCTTCGCTCATCCAGCCTCGGGCTCGAACGCTACCGGTTGGCCGTGAACCGCTGCGGGCAGCCCCACCGATTCGCACGCGTGCGCTGGCATGACTGTGCATGACCGCGGATCACCGCGGGTGACCAGATCAGCATCTTTTGGGCAAAACGGAAGAAACAGGTTTACCCCGTGGTCGGGCCGGGGATCGTGCTCCACGAGGCCGTCCCGCACACGCGGCCTCTCCGTGGGAGAAGTAGGAAGCCCCCGATCGGACAGGGATCGGGGGCTTCCACGCGCTCGGTGCAGGCCGGTACGCAGGCGAGGTCTCCGCGGCGGTGCCGCGGACCGCCTCCTAGTACCAGCTGTGGGCCTGCCAGAAGGACCAGGCGCCGCAGGGGCTGCCGTAGCGGGAGTTCATGTAGTTCAGGCCCCACTTTATCTGCGTCGCGGGGTTGGTCCGCCAGTCGGCGCCGGCCGAGGCCATCTTGCTGCCCGGCAGGGCCTGGACCAGGCCGTAGGCGCCCGAGGCGGCATTGGTGGCCGTGTAGCTCCAGCCGCTCTCACGCTTCACGATCTGGCTGAAGCAGGCGAACTGGTTGGTGTTCCCGATGATCGAGGCGGCCAGGGCCTGCACCGATCCGGGAGAGTAGGAAACCAGCTGCTGGCGCTGCTGCTCCGCAGCACGCGACGCGGCGGCCGCCTGCTTGGCGCGCTGCTCGGCTGCGGCCTTCGCGTGGGCGGCGTCGGCCGCCTTGGCGCGGGCCGCTTCGGCGGCGGCCTTCTGCGCGGTCACGAGCGCGGCGGACTGCTGCGCGTCGCTCTGGCGCGACAGGTTGTCGGCGACGATCTGCGAAGAGGAGCCCGCAGGGATGTCGGCAAGCAGGGTCGATCCTGCGACATCGGACACCTGGGTCGGCTTCTCGTCGCCAGAGGCGACACCGACGACGGCGCCGACAGCAGTCACAGCGGTGGCGGAGGCCACGGCCATTCCCCGAACCGAAATCCGGTTCACATGGTTTCCTTCCAGCGTCGCCCGCGTGGTGACCGAACGGACGAACCCCGCCCCTGACGCTGGCCTCCCCGGTGCACTGGTCACGGAAGCGCGGGCCCGCAACGCTCCGGTCTCCCGGGGCGTCTACTGATCGGGCGGCGTGCGGCCTCACGTTGTTCAGTTGTGGTGAGCGGAACGCAAGCTGGGTGGTACTCAGCTGACGCTGATGGGTGGTGCGCTTGCACGCCATGCCGCACGCAGGGCCTGACAGACCCCACACACTGCCGCACCGCGGCGCGCAAGCGCAATTCCCGGCTGAGTGGCGAAACTCACACGGCCCAGTGCACCGCTAAATCCCGCCAGTCACTCGCCTATCGTCTGACGAATCGTTACGATGCTGTGCCCTTCCGGCTCAGAGGGTCGATTCGGGGCGACTCAGGGGTGAATGTCCTCCAACATTTCGGTCACCAGTGCGGCGATCGGAGAACGCTCCGAGCGGCTGAGCGTCACGTGCGCGAAGAGCGGATGGCCCTTCAGCTTCTCGACGACCGCGACGACACCGTCGTACCGACCGACCCTCAGGTTGTCGCGCTGGGCGACATCATGGGTCAAAACGACCCGCGATCCCTGGCCAATTCGGGACAAGACGGTCAACAGCACGTTCCGCTCCAGCGACTGCGCCTCGTCCACGATCACGAAGGCGTCGTGGAGCGAGCGACCGCGGATGTGGGTGAGCGGGAGCACCTCCAACATCCCGCGGGAGAGCACCTCCTCGATCACGTCCGGAGTGGTCACCGCCGAGAGCGTGTCGAAGACGGCCTGGGCCCAGGGGCCCATCTTCTCCGACTCGGAACCGGGCAGGTAGCCCAACTCCTGACCGCCCACCGCGTACAGCGGCCGGAAGACCATCACCTTGCGGTGCTGCTGCCGCTCCAGGACGGCCTCCAGGCCGGCGCAGAGCGCCAACGCGGACTTGCCGGTGCCGGCCCGCCCGCCCAGCGAGACGATGCCGACCTCCTGGTCCATCAGCAGGTCCAGCGCGACGCGCTGTTCGGCGCTGCGACCGCGCAGCCCGAAGGCCTCACGGTCCCCGCGTACAAGGCGCACCCGACCGTCCGCCGTGACCCGCCCGAGCGCGCGACCGCGCTCCGAGGTCAGTACCAGACCGGTATGAACCGGGAGTTCCCGGGCGTCCGCGATGTCCACGACGTCACTCGTGAACAGTCCGTCAACCTCCTCGGCACTGACGGCCAACTCGGACATTCCGGTCCAACCGGAGGTGATGGCCAGCTCCGCCCGGTACTCCTCGGCCAGCAGGCCGACCGACGAGGCCTTCACCCGAAGCGGCAGGTCCTTGGAGACGACGGTGACGTCGTACCCCTCGGCCTGCAGGTTCCTCGCCACCGCGAGGATCCTGGTGTCGGCGTCGCCCAGCCGGTAGCCGGCGGGGAGAACGGAGGGATCGGTGTGGTTCAGCTCGACCCTGATCGTGCCGCCGAGGTCGCCCACGGGGATGGGCGCGTCCAGCCGGCCGTAGCGGACCCGGTAGTCGTCGAGCAGACGCAGGGCCTGCCTGGCGAAGTAGCCGAGCTCCGGGTGGTGCCGCTTGGCTTCCAACTCGGTCACCACGACCACGGGCAGCACGACCTCGTGCTCCTCGAACCTGGTCATGGCGCTCGGGTCAGCCAGCAGGACACTGGTGTCGAGGACGTACGTGCGCCGGTCGTGCATGCTCCGGCGGCTCTTGGAACTGACCACAGGGCCTCCCGGGCGAGTGGCCCGCTGCCACCCGCGGTCGCCGTGCCCCCCTGCCCCGATGGCCGAGGTCACGGTCTGACTCGGGTATTCCCCTCGATCGGCAAAGCCATGCAGAAGTCGGAATCTTGCTGATTACTGTTCACGAACCGGCCAGCCGCACCCACCCCAGGGCACGGAGCGCACCTCGCGACGGTCCGGTGGCGGCACCTTCAGGGGCGCGAGGAACTGCGCGCCTTCGGCGCGAGGGCGCGACACCTCACAGCAGAGGCCTGGTTGCACTGCCCAGGGGCGCGAGGCCCTGCCGATTGGCGGCTCCGCCGCGTGGGCGCGACAAGCCACCCACGCAGGTAGAGCCCCGAACGCGCGGGGCCGTCCGCATGTCAGTGATTTCTCGCGCAGTTCCTCGCGCCCCTGGGCAGCCGCAACTGGGCCGGCGTCGGAAAGAGCGGCGTCAGCCGCCGTAGCGGCGGTTGCGGGCGGCGTAGTCGCGCAGGGCGCGGAGGAAGTCGACCTTGCGGAAGGCCGGCCAGTACGCCTCGCAGAAGTAGAACTCCGAGTGCGCCGACTGCCACAGCAGGAACCCGGAGAGGCGCTGCTCCCCGGACGTTCGGATGACCAGGTCCGGGTCCGGCTGGCCGGACGTGTACAGATGACGGGCGATCTGCTCCACGTCGATCATCTCGGCGACCTGCTCCAGCGGCGTCCCCGCCGCCGCCTGCTCCTGGAGCAGCTTGCGCACCGCCTCGGCGATCTCGTGCCGGCCGCCGTAGCCGACGGCGACGTTGACGATGAGTCCGTCACGGTCCGCCGTCTCCTGGTCCGCCGCCTTCAGGACCGCGGCGGTCGACTCGGGGAGGAGGTCCAGTGCGCCGACCGGGTGGACCCGCCAGCGGCCCTCGGCCGCCATGCCGCGGACGGCCTCCTCGATGATGCCGAGCAGCGGTACCAGCTCGTCGGCCGGGCGGGTCAGGTTGTCCGTGGACAGCAGCCAGAGCGTGACCACCTCGACGCCGGTCTCCTCGCACCAGCCGAGGAACTCGGGGATCTTGTCCGCACCGGTCTGGTGGCCGTCCGCCGTGGACATGCCCGCCGCGCGGGCCCAGCGGCGGTTGCCGTCCAGCATGACGCCGACGTGTCGTGGGACCCGGGCACGGTCGAGGTGGGCCTCGACGCGCTGACCGTAGAGACCGTAGACGGCGTTCCGGAGCAGCGGCGTGCGCCGGACCAGCTTTCCGAGATCCATGACGTCGGCCCCTCCAAGTGCTCGCCCGTGCGGGGTCACCCTACTCCCCGCCGGTTAATGTTCAGTGAGGAGACAAATTCCGATGGAGAGGCCCCCATGATCCCCGCTCCCTATCGTCCTGCCGAGACCCGGTACGACGGCTCGATGAAGTACCGGCGGACCGGCCGCAGCGGTCTCAAGCTGCCCGAGATCTCGCTCGGCCTGTGGCACAACTTCGGCGACGACCGCACCCTCGACTCCCAGCGCGCGATCCTGCGCCGGGCCTTCGATCTCGGGGTCACGCACTTCGACCTGGCCAACAACTACGGACCGCCCTACGGCTCTGCGGAGGCGAACTTCGGCCGCCACCTCGCCGCCGACTTCCGCCCCTTCCGTGACGAGCTGGTCATCTCGACCAAGGCCGGCTACGACATGTGGCCCGGACCGTACGGCGAGTGGGGCTCGCGCAAGTACCTGACCGCGAGCCTGGACCAGTCCCTGACCCGGATGGGCCTCGACTACGTCGACATCTTCTACTCGCACCGCTTCGACCCGGAGACCCCGCTGGAGGAGACGATGGGCGCGCTCGCGTCCGCCGTCCAGCAGGGCAAGGCGCTCTATGTGGGCATCTCCTCCTACAGCGCGGAGAAGACCCGCGAGGCCGCCGCGATCCTGCGCGACCTCGGCGTCCCGCTGCTGATCCACCAGCCGTCCTACTCCATGCTGAACCGCTGGATCGAGGACGACGGCCTGCTCGACGTGCTGGAGGCCGAGGGCGCCGGCTGCATCGGCTTCGCACCGCTGGCGCAGGGCATCCTCACCGACCGCTACCTGCGGGGCATCCCCGCGGACTCGCGGGCCGCGCAGGGCAAGTCGCTGGACCCGAAGTCGATCGACGAGCAGACGTTGGCGAAGCTGCGCGCGCTGAACGAGATCGCCGCCGGCCGCGGTCAGTCGCTGGCCCAGCTCGCGCTGAGCTGGCTGCTCCGCGATCCGCGGATGACCTCGGCACTGATCGGGGCCTCCTCGGTGGCGCAGCTGGAGGCGAACGTCGGCGCGGTGCAGGGCGCACCGCTGACCGCCGAGGAGCTGGCCGAGATCGAGCGGTACGCGACGGACGCCGACCTCAACCTGTGGGCCAAGTCCAGCGAGGACTGAGCGACGGGTGCAACACCTGGTCCGGGCCACGACTGAAGCGATGCTTCCAGTTGTGGTCTGGACCATATTTGTGCGGATCGGAGCGGTAGGTACCGCTCTGATCAGCCAACTTCTTTCCGCAGCGGGACCTTAACTCGGCATTAAGGACCGAACTGACCCCTTGACAGGCCTACTGGTCTAGTCCAACTTGTGTGGCGGGCTTCACTTCTCGTCTTTCCCCGCTTCCCCCACAGTTGGGCAGACTTCCTATGCCATCCCCCCGTCTTGTGAACGCTGCGCTGGCCTCCGTGGCCGCGATCGGCCTGGGCATCACCGGCCTGGTCGCCCTCGGTGGCGGTGCCGACGCCGCCACCAACAACCTCGTGGTCAACCCCGGGTTCGAAACCGGTTCACTGGCCAACTGGTCCTGTGACGCCGGAACAGGAGCCGTCGGCACGACGACGGTTCACACCGGTTCCTATGCGCTCGCGGCCACCCCCACCAGCTCCGACGACGCGCAGTGCACGCAGACCATCAGCGTGCAGCCGAACTCCTCCTACACGCTGAGCGCCTGGGTCAACGGCCCGTACGTCTACCTCGGCACGCAGGGCGACGGCACCACCGACGTCAGCACCTGGTCCAACACCAGCGCCTGGAACCAGCTGAGCACGACCTTCACGACCGGCGCGTCCACCAGGAGCGTCACCGTCTACCTGCACGGCTGGTACGGCCAGTCCGCCTACTACGCGGACGACGTGGTACTGAGCGGCGCCGCCGGCTCCAGCCCGAGCCGGACGCAGAGCAGCTCGCCGAGCTCCAGCCCGTCCAGCTCCCCCTCGTCGAGCCCGTCCTCCTCGCCGTCGAGCTCGCCGTCCTCGTCCCCGTCCTCCTCGCCGTCGTCCAGCCCGAGCTCCTCGCCGAGCTCCAGCCCGACCGGCGGCACCGGCGGCAACCCGAAGCACTGGGTCACCGGCTACTGGCAGGACTTCGACAACGGCGCGACGGACCAGAAGATCAGCGACGTCAACAGCCAGTACAACCTGATCGCCGTGGCCTTCGCCAACGCGGACTCGACCGGTGACGGCGGCATCACCTTCTCGCTCGACCCGACCCTGCAGGGCAAGCTCGGCGGTTACACCGACGCCCAGTTCAAGGCGGACATCGCCGCCAAGCAGGCGCAGGGCAAGAAGGTGATCCTCTCGGTCGGCGGCCAGAACGGCACGATCTCGATCACCAACGCCTCGCAGGCCACCGCCTTCGCCAACAGCGCGTACTCGATCATGCAGCAGTACGGCTTCAACGGCGTCGACATCGACCTGGAGAACGGGCTCAACCCGACCTACATGGCCTCCGCGCTGCACCAGCTGGCGGCCAAGGCGGGCTCGGGCTTCATCCTCACGATGGCCCCGCAGACGATCGACGTGCTCAGCGCCTCGTCCGACTACCTGGCCACCGCGCTGCAGGTGAAGGACATCCTCACCATCATGAACACCCAGTTCTACAACTCGGGTTCGATGAACGGGTGTGACGGCGGCGTCTACGCCGAGGGCAACGTCGACTTCATCACCACCATCGCCTGCACCGCGATCAAGGCGGGCCTCAGCCCGAACCAGGTCGGCATCGGCGTCCCGGCCTCCAGCCGGGCGGCGGGCAGCGGCTACGTCTCCCCCACGATCGTGGAGGACGCGCTGAACTGCCTGGCCAAGGCCACCGGTTGCGGCACCTTCAAGCCCAGCACCACCTGGCCCACCATCGGTGGCGTGATGACCTGGTCGACCGCCTGGGACGCGAGCAACGGCAACGAGTTCGCGAACAACGAGGGCGCCTTCACCAACGCCATGCCGTAACCGGCCCGGCGCCAAGAACGCCTCGCCCGCCGCTTCCCCCGAGGGAGGCGGCGGGCGACGGCATGTCAGCCGCCGGTGACGGCCAGCGCGTCGATCTCGACGAGCAGGCCCGCCGGCAGGCCGACGTAGACGGTGGTCCGGGCCGGGTGGCCGCCCTCCGGCAGGGCCTTCGCGAACCAGGCGTCGTAGGCGGCGTTCAGCTCGGGGAAGTGCGCGGTGTCGGTGAGGTAGACCCGCATCATCAGCACGTCGTCCCAGCCCGCGCCACCCGCCGTCAGCACTGCCTCGACGTTGCGCAGGGTCTGCCCGATCTGCTCGGTGAGGCCGGGCCCCACCGGGGTGCCGGTGGCCGGGTCGAAGCCGACCTGCCCCGCGACCTGCAGCAGCCCGCCCTTCGCGACGCCCTGCGAGAAGCTCGCGATCGGAGTGGGGGCCTGATCGGTGCGGATCACAGTCTTGCTCACGTTGCTCGCTCCTTGGGGTTCTCCGACGTCCTGCTGTCGGGCAGGATATGCAATCAACGTTGCAGGTGGTGCAACTGAGGCAGGACAGAGGCAAACAGAGGAGTCCCCCATGGACCGGGTCGCGCTCGACGCGCTGGACAGGACCGATGTCGACTGGCGCTTCAAGGGCATGCCGCCGGCGACGGACGCCACGGTCGGGTCGATGCGCGCCGCGAAGCTGAGCCTCTTCGAGGACGGGTTCTCCACTCCCCTGCTCACCCTCGACTCGGCGGCGCTCGCCCACAACCTCGCACTCATGGCCGCCTGGGCGCGCCGCCACGGGCTGGCCCACGCCCCGCACGGCAAGACCCCGCTCGCGCCCCAGCTCTTCGACCGCCAGCTGGAGCTCGGCGCCTGGGGCATCACCGCCGCGACCCCGGCCCACGTGCGGATGTACCGGCACTTCGGCGTCCGGCGGATCTTCCTGGGCAACGAGCTCGTCGACGCGCCGGCGCTGCGCTGGCTCAGCGCCGAGCTGGCGGCGGACCCCGACTTCCGTTTCGTCTGCTACGTCGACTCGGTGCGCGGCGTGGAGCTGATGGACGCGGCGCTGACCCACAGGGTCGACGTGGTGGTGGAGCTCGGCGCGGTCGGCTCACGCACCGGCGTGCGGTCGTGGCCGGAAGCGGATGAGGTGGCACAGGCCGTGCGGGCGTCCGCGCATCTGCGGCTGGTCGGCGTCGCAGGCTACGAAGGCACGCTGGCGGACGTGGACGCGGCCCGAGTCGTCGTCCGCGACTGGCTCGCCGAGCTGGTGAACACGGCACACCTCTTCGACGCCCTGGGCTACTTCGACCAGGCCGACGAGATCATCGTCAGCGCGGGCGGCAGCGAGCACTTCGACCTGGTCGCGGCGGCGCTCACCGAGGAGGCGCTCGGCCTGTCCCGGCCGACGCTGCGACTGCTGCGCGCGGGCGCGTACGTGACGCACGACCACCTGCACTACGCCAGGATCACGCCGCTCACGGACGAGAGCGAGCACTTCGTGCCGGCGTTGAAGCTGTGGACCCAGGTCGTCTCCCGCCCCGAGCCGGGCCTGGCCCTGGTCAACGCCGGCAAGCGCGACGTCCCCTACGACCTCGGGCTGCCGATCCCGCTGCGGGTCCGCACGCCGGACGGGGAGCTCCGGGACGCGGACGGGCTCTCCGTCACCAAGCTCTCCGACCAGCACGCCTTCGTCGCGGTCGGGCCCGACGCGCGGGTCGAGGTCGGCGACTGGGTCTGCCTCGGACTCTCCCACCCGTGCACGGCCTTCGAGAAGTGGCAGCTCATCCCCGAGGTCGCCGCCGACGGCACGGTCGTCGACTACATCCGCACCTTCTTCTGATGCCCACGGTCCTGCGCGGTGCCCTCGTCGTCGACGGCAGCGGCGGCGAGCCCTACCGCGCGGACGCGGTCCTCGACGGCGGAAGGATCACCGCACTGCACCGCGAGGGCCGGCCCGGTCCCCGGCCGGGCGGCGGACGCGTCGTCGACGCCGACGGCCTCGCGCTGGCGCCCGGCTTCGTCGACATGCACGCCCACTCCGACCTGGCCCTGCTGACCGACCCGGCGCACGAGGCGAAGGTCGCCCAGGGCGTCACCCTGGAGGTGCTCGGGCAGGACGGACTGTCCTACGCCCCGGTCGACGACACCACCCTCGCCGGGCTGCGCCGCCAGATCGCCGGCTGGAACGGCGACCCCGCCGACGCGGACCTCGACTGGAACTGGCGCAGCGTGGGCGAGTACCTCGACCGGCTGGACCGCGGCATCGCCGTCAACGCCGCGTACCTGGTCCCGCAGGGAACCCTGCGGGCCCTGGTCATGGGCTGGGACGACCGTGCCGCGGCACCCGCCGAACTGGAACGGATGCGGCTGCTGCTGGCCCAGGGGCTGTCCGAGGGCGCGGTCGGCATGTCGTCCGGGCTGACCTACACACCGGGCATGTATGCCGACACCGCCGAACTCACCGCGCTGTGCCGGGTGCTGGCCGCGCACGACGCCTACTACTGCCCGCACCACCGCTCGTACGGCGCGGGCGCGCTGGAGGCCTACGCGGAGATGATCGCCGTCGCGCGGGAGGCGGGCTGCGCGCTGCACCTGGCGCACGCGACGATGAACTTCGAGGTCAACCGGGGTCGCGCGGGCGAGCTGCTGGCGCTGCTCGACGCCGCGACGGCCGAGGGCCTGGACCTGACCCTCGACACCTACCCGTATCTGCCGGGCTCCACGACGCTGGCCGCGCTGCTGCCGGGCTGGGCGGCGGCCGGCGGCCCGGCGGAGACGCTGCGACGGCTCGCCGACCCTGCCGCGCTGGCGCGCATCCGCGCGGACCTGGAGGTGCACGGTTCCGACGGCTGCCACGGCGTGGTCGCGGACTGGGACACGGTGCAGGTCAGCGGCGTGCGCGAGCCGGGCCTGCGGTGGGCGGTCGGGCTGACGGTCCGCCAGGTCGCGGCCAGGGACGGCGTCGACCCCTTCACCGCGTTCACCGGACTGCTGACCGGGGACGGGCTCGGCACCACGATCCTCCAGCACGTCGGCCACGAGGAGAACGTCCGCGCGATCATGCGCCACGACGCCCACTGCGGCGGCAGCGACGGCCTGCTCGTCGGCGACCGCCCGCACCCGCGCGCGTACGGGACCTTCCCCCGCTATCTCGGACGCTACGTCCGCGAGCAGGGCGTCCTCGGCCTCGCCGAGTGCGTCCGCCACCTCTCGGCGACCCCGGCCCGCCGGCTCCGCCTCCGCGACCGCGGCCAGGTCCGCGAGGGCTGGCACGCCGACCTGGTCCTCTTCGACCCGGCCTCGGTCACCGACGAGGCGACCTTCGCCGAACCGAGGCGCGCGCCTCGCGGTATCCCGTACGTCTTCGTCAACGGCGTCCCCGTCATCGACGACGGCCGCCGCACGGAGGCCCTTCCGGGCCACTCCATCCGACGCTGAGTCGCAGGGCGACAGGGGCGCGAGGAACTGCGCGACAAGCCACCCACCCAGGTAGAGCACCGAACGCGCAGGGCCGTCCGCACAGAGTGGTTGCTCGCGCAGTTCCTCGCCCCCCGGAGGGGACCTCTAGGAGTACGTGTGCGCCGGGCCCTGGGGGGTGAGGTGGAGGGTGTGGACGTTGCCGCGGAGGGGGCGGTCGACCGTCAGGGAGAGGACGTGGCGGACCGGGTCCCACTCACTGACGTAGTCCGTGTCGAACTCGATCTGCGGTCCGCGCGGGAAGTCCGACGGCGGCAGGTAGATCTCGGTCGGGCCGCTCACGTCCGTCTCGTCGCGGAACTGGAGGGTGAAGACCAGCGTGCCCTTGTCGTAGTCGAACTCCAGCGGCACCCCCGCGATCTCGCGCGGGTACGCGGTCTCCAGAACCCCCGCGATGTCGGCCGGTTTGCCCTTCTGCGCCCACGGCGACCACGCGCCGGGCGTCGCACTGTAGAACGCCGCGCCGATCATCAGCTGGTCGATCAGCTGCTGGACGTGGTCCAGGTACAGGTGCGCGCCCGGAGTCGTGGTGTCCAGGCCCCAGGCGCCCAGCAGCACCGGCGCGTCGAGCCGTTTCGCCGTGCGGGCGACCTGGATCCCCCAGGAGGCGAGCGCCCGGTCCGTGGGAAAGACGCTGCCGCCCGTGTAGTGGCCGTCGGGGTCCAGCGGCGCGGGGAACAGCTGCGGGGCGTACCCGATCCTGGCCTCGCCACGGCGCGGATCGTTCAGGTACGGCAGTGAACTCGGCAGGCCCCAGTCCGCCGTGACCGCCGCAGGCTCGACGAAGAGCCAGTGCACCGGGTCGACGGTGCGCAGCGCGTCGATCAGTCGTTGGTAGCAGCGCGCCAGAGGGCCGGTCTCGAAGGCCGCGCCCTCGACCGAGCCGCCCCAAGGGCGGTCGAGAAGGTCGTAGCCGAGGATCGGGTCGGGCCGTAGACCGTGCTGGGTCACGTAGGCGCCGAAGTAGCGGGCGACGTGCTGCCAGGCGGCCGCATAGCGGTCCTGCAGTCCTGGCTCGTCGCCGCGGGTGCGCCAGAACTCGTCCGCGGCGCGGGTGCGGGCCTCGGTGGCCGCCGGCGTTCCGGCCTGCGGCGGCGCCGGGGCCGGGCCGTAGCCGTCCTGCTGCATCGCCAGCACCACGTGGAAGCGCTGGCCGGCGTACCAGGCGATCTTCTGGGCGATCCCGGCCAGGTACGCGTCGTCGTAGTGTCCCGGCCGCGGCTCGACGCGGCTCCAGCTCAGCGTGAGCCGGGTGAGGTCGTCGCCGAGGAGCCCGTACTCCGACGCGGCGGCTCGCGCCGAGGAGACCGCGTCGTCGCCGCCGGAGTCCAGTCCGTAGAGGATGAGCGTCCGCCCCTGCGCGTCGGTGAGGAAGCGCTGCCCGGCCACCCCGTGGGCGGCCGGCGTGCCGACCCGCACCAGCAGCCCCGCCGCGCACAGGACCACCATCAGAAACACCAGCCACCGACGCTGACGACGCCGCACCAGGCCTCCCCCCTGAGACCTGCCGATCGTAGATCGTCCGCGCGGGCCGTCACAGCGGGAGGATGTCCTGATTCTGTATCAACATGCCTGCGCAGGAACGGCCGCTCACCAGGGCCACTACAGTCCGCCCATGGCCGTCCCCGACTCCTCGCGCCCGCTCCGCGACCGCGTCCGCCTCGCCCTGCCGCTCCTGGACCGCCCGCGCGCCGTCCTGTCGGCCGGTGCGGGCACGGCGGTGCTGCTGGTGCTGGCGCTGGGCACGGACACCCTGTGGCTCCGGCTGACGGAGGTCTTCGGGTCGGCACTGCGCCCGGCGGCCCTGGGTGTGCCGCTCTTCCTCCCCGGGCTGCGGCCGAACCCGCGCGGGGAGACGAGCTGGGCCTTCACCTGTTGCGAGGACTTCGCCGCGCTGCTGCTGGTCGGCGTCGTCGCCCTGGTCCTGCGCAAGCACACCCGGCGACACCCCTACGCGTCCGTGGCCCACCTCTTCCTGACCGGCTGGCGGGCCGTGGTGCTCGGCGGCGCGGCGGCCGGGGTGTTCCGCGGCCTGACCGAGGCGCGCATGGTGGCGGCGGGACCGCTGGGCTGGACCGGCTACCCGGTCCTGGGGGCGCTGGCGGGGCTCGGCTGGGGCCTGCTGCTGGGCTGGACCGTGGGGCTCGTGGTGGCCCTGACGGGCGCCGTCAATGTCCGGCATGGCGAAAATCACGAGGCGCGTTGGATGGCAAGGCGTTAGGGTGCATGGGTATGCAGGTGATCCAGTCTTCGAAGCTCGCCAATGTCTGTTATGACATCCGCGGCCCGATCCTCGACGAGGCCATGCGGCTCGAGGACGAGGGGCATCGCATCCTCAAGCTGAACACCGGCAACCCGGCGCCCTTCGGCTTCGAGGCACCCCCGGAGATCCTCCAGGACATCCTCCGCAACCTCGCCGGCGCGCACGGCTACGGCGACTCCAAGGGCCTGCTGTCCGCCCGCCGCGCCGTGGTCATGCACTACGAGGAGCGCGGCCTGCACGGCCTGACCGTGGAGGACGTCTACATCGGCAACGGCGTCTCCGAGCTGATCCAGATGGCCATGCAGGCCCTGCTGGACGACGGCGACGAGATCCTGGTGCCCTCCCCCGACTACCCGCTGTGGACGGCGTCGATCAGCCTCTCGGGCGGGACGGCCGTGCACTACCGCTGCGACGAGCAGTCGGACTGGTACCCGGACCTCGCCGACATCGAGTCGAAGATCACCGACCGCACCCGCGGCATCGTGATCATCAACCCGAACAACCCGACCGGTGCGGTCTACCCGGTCGAGCTGCTCGAAGGCCTGGTCGAGATCGCCCGGCGGCACGACCTGATCGTGTACTCCGACGAGATCTACGACAAGATCCTCTACGACGAGGCCGAGCACACCTCCACGGCCACGCTCGCGCCGGACCTGCTCTGCCTGACCTTCAACGGCATGTCCAAGGCCTACCGTGTGGCCGGCTTCCGCTCCGGCTGGATGACCATCTCCGGCCCGCGCGAGAACGCCCGCAGCTACATCGAGGGCCTGACCACGCTGGCCACCATGCGCCTGTGCGCCAACATGCCCTCGCAGCACGCCATCGCCGCGGCCCTGGGCGGGCGGCAGAGCATCAAGGACCTGATCCTCCCCGGCGGCCGCCTGCGCGAGCAGCGCGACGTCGCCTGGAAGATGCTGAACGACATCCCCGGGGTCTCCTGCGTCAAGCCGAAGGGCGCGCTCTACGCCTTCCCCCGGCTGGACCCTAAGGTCTACAAGATCAAGGACGACGCCCAGATGGTGCTGGACCTGCTCAAGCAGCAGCACATCTACGTGGTCCAGGGCACCGGTTTCAACTGGCCCGACCCGGACCACTTCCGCCTGGTGACCCTGCCGCGGGTGGAGGACCTGAGCGAGGCGATCCAGAAGATCGGCGTCTTCCTGGACGGCTACAGCCAGCCGTAGGCTGACCGCTACGCGAGACACCAGCGTGTTTTAGACAAAGTCCAAGATAGGCTGAGCGCCATGTACGAGCAGCCGAAGATCCGCACCGCACCGCGGCGCGCCTACGCCGCACGCCCGCGCACCGAGACGGCGCTGCCCCCGCGCGCCCCCGCCGACCGCCAGACCCAGGTCGTCGGCCACCTGACCGCCCTGCTCGACGTCACCCGCGAGCTGCACGCCCGCACCGCGGACCCGGACCTGGTGGACGCCGCGGCCGCGCTGACCACGCGCATATCGGAGCTCGGCACAGCGTCGCCGGCGCGCTCCGCCCACCCCTACCCGGACGACCTGGCGCTGCTGCACACCCTGGCCTTCGACCTGGCCGGCCGGGTGCTCGTGGTGGCCGCCGCCCAGCAGGACACCAGGACGGCGATACTCGCGTGCCGCCGCATGGACTTCCATACGGCGGCACGCGAGGCGGTTCAGGCCTGAGGCCCGATCAGGCTGTCAGCCCTCAGCCCAGGCGGCTGGTGAGCTTCTCGTACTCGTCCCACAGCGCCTTCGGCGTGTGGTCGCCGAAGAGCTCCAGGTGCTCGGGGATGAGCGCGGCCTCCTGCTTCCAGATCGCCGGGTCGACGCTCAGCAGCAGGTCCAGGTCGGACTGCTCGATGGTCAGCCCGTCCAGGTCCAACGCGTCCTCGGTCGGCAGCGTGCCGATCGGCGTCTCGACGCCCTCGGCCTCGCCGGCCAGACGCTCGACGATCCACTTCAGCACGCGGCTGTTCTCGCCGAAGCCCGGCCAGACGAACTTGCCGTCGGCGTTCTTCCTGAACCAGTTGACGTAGTAGATCTTCGGCAGCTTGGACGCGTCGGCGGCCTTCTCGCCGATCTCCAGCCAGTGGGCGAAGTAGTCACCCATGTTGTAGCCGCAGAACGGAAGCATCGCGAAGGGGTCGCGGCGCAGCTTGCCGACGGTGCCCTCGGCGGCGGCGGTCTGCTCCGAGGCGACGTTCGCGCCCAGGAAGACACCGTGCTGCCAGTCGAAGGACTCGGTCACCAGCGGAACCGCGCTGGCGCGGCGACCGCCGAAGAGGATGGCCGAGATCGGCACACCCGCCGGGTCCTCCCACTCAGGGGCGATGGTCGGGCACTGGGCGGCCGGGACGGTGAACCGGGCGTTGGGGTGCGCCGCCGGGGTCTCCGACTCGGGGGTCCAGTCGTTGCCCTTCCAGTCGATCAGGTGCGCGGGCTTCTCCTCGGTCATGCCCTCCCACCAGACGTCGCCGTCGTCGGTGAGCGCCACGTTGGTGAAGACCGTGTTGGCGTACATCGAGTCGATGGCGTTGGCGTTGGTGTCGCGGCCGGTGCCGGGCGCGACGCCGAAGAAGCCGGCCTCGGGGTTGATCGCGTAGAGGCGGCCGTCCTCGCCGAACCGCATCCAGGCGATGTCGTCGCCGATGGTCTCGACCTTCCAGCCAGGGATGGTCGGCTCGAGCATGGCCAGGTTGGTCTTGCCGCAGGCGCTGGGGAACGCCGCGGTCACGTACTTGGCCTCACCGCTCGGCGGGGTCAGCTTGAGCACGAGCATGTGCTCGGCCAGCCAGCCCTCGTCGCGCGCCATGGTCGAGGCGATGCGCAGCGCGTAGCACTTCTTGCCCAGCAGCGCGTTGCCGCCGTAGCCGGAGCCGTAGGACCAGATCTCCTTGGTCTCGGGGAAGTGCGAGATGTACTTGGTCTCGTTGCACGGCCACGCGACGTCGGCCTCGCCCTCCGCAAGGGGCGCTCCGAGGGTGTGCACGGCCTTGACGAAGTCGCCGTCCTCGCCGAGGTGGTCCAGCACGGCCTGTCCCATGCGGGTCATGGTGCGCATGGAGACGGCGACGTAGGCGGAGTCGGTGATCTCGACGCCGCAGGCGGCGAGCGGAGAGCCCACAGGACCCATGGAGAACGGCACCACGTACATGGTGCGGCCCTTCATGGAGCCCTGGAAGATGTCGCCGAAGATGGCACGCATCTCGGCCGGGGCCTTCCAGTGGTTGGTCGGGCCGGCGTCCTCTTCCTTCTCCGAGCAGATGAAGGTCCGGTCCTCGACACGCGCGACGTCACGCGGGTCGGACGCCGCGTAGTAGGAGTTCGGGCGCTTCTCCGGGTTGAGCTTCCGGAAGGTGCCCTTCTCGACCAGAAGGTCGCAGAGACGCTGGTACTCGGCTTCAGAGCCGTCGCACCATTCGATCCGATCCGGCTGGGTGAGCTCTGCGATCTCCTGAACCCACGCCAGCAGCTTCTTGTGCCGGGTCGGGGCAGCGTTGACCAGGGCAGAGTTCTCGTACGGCACGATCGCTCCGTTTCACATCCGATCGTCCTTGACCGGATGTTGAGGGGTTGAGGGTTCTCGCAGCGTAACCCGGAAGCACCCGAAGCGACATACCGCCCCCGCTGTGAGAACGGCAACACCGCAGGTCAGCGTCATAGTGACGAGAATTCAGACCGACCTACCAGTAGGTAACCTACGGTGCCGTAGCTATGCTTCGCACCATGAGCGCTCAGGTGGCACAGACGGACCAGGAAAGTCCCCTCAAGCCGGCCCTGCGAGGGTGGCTGCACGCAGGCATGTTCCCGACGACGGTCGCCGCGGGGATCGTGCTGATCTGCCTCGCCACCACGACCGCGGCGCGCGTCGCCTGCGCGGTCTACGCGGCCAGCGCCTGGATGCTGTTCGGCATCAGCGCGCTCTACCACCGCTTCAACTGGGGCCCCCGCGGCGAGGCGGTGCTGCGCCGGCTCGACCACAGCAACATCTTCCTGATCATCGCGGGCACCTACACCCCCATCACGATCCTGCTGCTGCACGGCGGCCGTCAGGAGCTGCTGCTCTGGCTCGTCTGGGCGGGGGCGCTGGCCGGCATCGCCTTCCGGGTCTTCTGGGTGGGCGCGCCGCGCTGGCTCTACACCCCCTGCTACCTGGCACTGGGCTGGGCCGCGGTCTTCTTCCTGCCCGACTTCCTGCGCACCGGCGGTATCGCCGTCACCGTGCTGATCATCGTCGGCGGCCTCCTCTACAGCGTCGGCGGCGTCATCTACGGCCTCAAGCGCCCGAACCCCTCGCCGCGCTGGTTCGGCTTCCACGAGGTCTTCCACGCCTGCACGCTCGCCGCGTTCACCGTCCAGTTCGTGGGGGTCTCCCTCGTCGCCATGTGAGGGATATTGACAGCCACTGCCATTTTGAGAGTTACTGTCATAAGACAGTGACTCTCCAGGGGGCTGCCATGACCACGGACGTAACCGCCCGCACCACCACACCCGACGACTCCCCGCCGCTCGACAGGCGCCGCTGGTGGGCGCTGGCCGCCGTGTGCCTGAGCGTGCTGGTGCTCGGCTTCGACGGCACGATCCTCAACGTCGCCCTGCCCGACCTGGCCGTGCAGCTGCACGCCACCACCGGCCAGCTCCAGTGGATCGTCGACGCCTACCTCGTCGTCTTCGCCGCCGCGATGCTCCCGGCCGGACTGCTCGGAGACCGGTTCGGGCGGCGCCGGCTGCTGATCGGCGGCCTGGTGCTCTTCGGTCTCGCCTCGCTCGTCGGCACCCTGGCGAACTCGGCGGACACGCTGATCGCGGTGCGCGCCGTGATGGGCCTGGGCGGCGCGTTCATCATGCCGCTGGGCATCGCCATCCTGCCGAGCCTGTTCGCACCGGCCGAGCGCCCGCGCGCGGTCGCCGTGATGACCGCGGGCATGGCCGTCGGCATGCCGCTCGGCCCGATGCTGGGCGGGCTGCTGCTGAACCACTTCTGGTGGGGCTCGATCTTCCTGATCAACATCCCGCTGATCGTCGTCGGCATCGTCGCCTGCCTCTGGCTGGTCCCCGAGTCCCGCGACCCGTCGGTCCCGCGGATCGACCTGCTCAGCGCCACGATCGGCGTCCTCGGCCTGGCGGCGCTGACCTTCGGCATCATCCAGGGCCCGAGCGACGGCTGGGGATCGACCGTGGTCGTCTCCTCGCTGGTGGCGGCCGTGCTGCTGCTCGGCGGCCTGGTCCTGCGGGAGCGCACCCAGCCCAACCCGATGATCGACTTCGGCCTGCTGGCCGACCGCGTCTACCGCTGGAGCACCATCGCCTCCGTCCTGGTCTCCTTCTCGCTGATGGGCGCGCTCTTCGTGCTGCCGCAGTACCTGCAGTCCGTGCTCGGCCACGACGCCCTCGGCACCGGCATCCGGCTGATGCCGCTGATGGGCGGGCTGCTGGTGGCCGCGCGCGCGGCGGAGCGGCTGGTCGCCCGGCTGTCGGTGCGCTGGGTGGTGGCGGCGGGCATGCTCGTCGTCGCCGCGTCGATGCTGCTGGGCGCCTCGACCGCCACCGGCGACGGCTACGGCCGCACCGCGCTGTGGCTGGCGCTGCTCGGCGTCGGGATGGGCTTCACCATGGTCCCGGCCATGGGCGCGGCGATGAGCGCACTGCCGGACGACCGCGCCGGCGTCGGCTCGGGACTGCTGCAGACACTGCGTCAGTCCGCGAGCGCCATCGGGGTCGCGCTGCTGGGCAGCCTGCTGGCGAGCGCGTACACGGCACGGCTGGACACCGGGCGGCTGAACGGCTCCCTCGCGCACACCGCGCGCGGCTCGGTCTCGGCGGCGCAGGCCGTCGCCGACAAGCTGCACGACACGGCGCTGGCCGTCTCCGCGCACGGCGCGTTCGTGCACGCCATGGACCTGGTGCTGCTGATCTGCGGGATGGGCGCGGCGCTGTCGGCGCTGCTGATCGCCTGGCGGATGCCCGGCACGGTCGCGCGGCCCGGCGGTGAGGGAGAATCCGAGGCATGAGCGCCTCCGGATCAGCCCTGGAAGACATCCTCGCGGCCCCTCTGGGTCTGCGGGAACGCAAGAAGCTGAAGACCCGCCGTGCGATCCGCACGGCGGCCTTCGGCCTGTTCGTGGAACAGGGCTACGAGGCCACCACGGTCGACCAGATCGCGGCGGCGGCGGACGTGTCGCCGAGCACCTTCTTCCGCTACTTCCCCACCAAGGAAGACCTCGTCATCAGCGACGACTACGACCCGCTGATGGAGGCCTCCTTCCGCGCCAGGCCCGCCGACGAGCCGCTGGTCGACGCGATCCGCGCCGCGATGATCGGACCGCTGCGGCAGGTGCTGGCGTCCGAGCACGACGACATGCTGCTGCGGATGCGCCTGCTCAGGGACGTCCCGGCGATCCGGGCGCGTTCCGTCGTGGAGCAGCAGCGGACCGCCGACATGCTGTGCCGCCTGCTGGCCGAGCGCACCGGCGCGGACCCGGGCGGCCTGGCGATGCGCGCCGTGGTGGCCAGCCTCCTCGCGGCCTTCAGCGAGGCGGTCATGTACTGGGCCGAGCACGACGGCGAGGAGGACATGGCGGACCTGCTGGAGGCCGCCCTCACCGCCCTGGCCGACGCCCTGCGCCCGGTCGGCTGACCACCGCGCACCGTGCCTCGCCCCCGTCCACGGTGGACGGACGATCGCCGACCGTGACCGTCCGCGGGCGGCCGGAGATCCTGGTACCGAACTGCCGCCCCACCGCCTCCTTGCCGCACGCGTCGCTCCGCGCCTCCCCGGGCGCGTGATCCTCAGCGCTGCGCCGGGTGGGCACTCACTCCTTCGGCGCCGCGCTCAGCCCGGCCCGCAGCCAGGCGGGGTCGCCGACCGGGGCGTCGCAGGTGAACCGGCGGCAGACGTAGGCGGCGGGCGCGTCGTCCAGCAGGGGCTTCTCCGGATCCGGTGTGACCACCAGGCCCGGCGCGGTCGCCGCCAGGGCGGCGGTGCGCAGCGCCAGGGTGGCCGGGTCCGCGGGCTCGCCCGCGAGCGCGACCTTGCGCGGGCCGTCGATCAGGGCCTCCGCCACGGCGAGACCCCAGCCGATGAAGCGCGGCGCCTGCCCGGCGAGCGGCGTCACCACGGTCAACGCCCGCTCCGCCGCGGTGCGGTGCGGCTCGGAGTCGGTGAGCGCCGCGTACGAGAGCAGTGCGCCGGCCGCCGCGGTCCAGCCGGACGGGGCCGCGTTGTCGGTCGGATCCTGCGGGCGCCGGATCAGGCGTTCGGCGTCGGCTGCCGTGTCGTAGAGCGCGCCTGACGCCTCGTCCGTGAACCGGGCCACCACGGAGTCGAGCAGCTCTCCGGCCGCGTCCAGCCACCGCGGGTCCCCGGTGACGCAGTGCAGGGTCAGCAGACCTTCCGCCACGTCCCCGTAGTCCTCCAGCACCCCGGCGTTCGGCCCGGCCACGCCGTCACGGGAGGTGCGCAGCAGCCGGCCGGCCTCGTCCCTGTGCACGCTCAGCAGCAGGGCCGCGGCGACGACCGCGGCGTCGAGGAAGTCGGGCCGCTCCAGCAGCGCGCCCGCCTCCGCCAACGCGGCGACGGCGAGACCGTTCCACGCGGCGACGACCTTCTCGTCGCGTGCCGGACGCGGTCGCACGGAACGGGCCGTGAGCAGCCGTTCCCGCAGCTCCTCGTCGACCTCGTTCCCACCCGGCAGCTGCAGGACGGAGGCGCCCTCCTCGAACGTGCCCTCCTCGGTCACCCCGAACAGCTCCGCCGCCCGCGCCGCGTCCTCCTCGCCGAGCGCCTCGCGCAGCTGCGCGGGCGTCCAGACGTAGAACGCGCCCTCCCTTCCCTCGCTGTCCGCGTCCAGCGCCGAGGCGAACCCGCCCTCGGGCGTGCGCAGTTCACCCAGCAGGAAGTCGCCGGTCCGCTCCGCGACCCGGCGGGCCAGCGGACTGCCGGTCGCGCGCCACAGGTGCAGGTACACGCGCATCAGCAGCGCGTTGTCGTAGAGCATCTTCTCGAAGTGCGGTACGACCCACGCCGCGTCGACGCTGTATCGGGCGAAGCCGCCGCCCAGCTGGTCGTAGATGCCGCCGCGCGCCATCGCCTCGCAGGTGTGCTCGGCCATCCCGAGCGCGGCGCGCGAGCCGGTCGCGGCGTGGTGCCGCAACAGGAACTCCAGCACCATCGACGGCGGGAACTTCGGCGCCCCGCCGAACCCGCCGCGCCGTTCGTCGTAGTCCCGCCCGAGCTGCGCCAGCGCCCCGTGCGTCGCCTCCGCGCCCGGCACCTCGGCCCCGGCCAGCCCGGCGTACACACCCGCACGCCCTTCCAGCTCCCGCACGATCCGCCCGGCGACCTCCGCGACCTCCCCGCGCCGCCCCCGCCACGCCTCGGCCACCCCCTCCAGCACCTGCCGGAACGACGGCAGCCCGTGCCGCGACTCCGGCGGGAAGTAGGTCCCGAAGTAGAACGGCTCCCCCGAGGCCGTCAGGAACACCGTCATCGGCCACCCGCCCTGGCCGGTGGCCGCCTGCACCGCCTCCATGTAGACGGCGTCGACGTCGGGCCGCTCCTCGCGGTCCACCTTCACCGCGACGAAGTGCTCGTTCAGATATCCGGCGAGCTCGGCGTCCTCGAAGCTCTCATGGGCCATCACATGGCACCAGTGGCACGCCGCGTACCCGACCGACAGCAGCACGGGCACGTCCCGCCGCTCCGCCTCGGCGAACGCCTCCGGCGACCACGGCCACCAGTCGACGGGGTTGTCGGCATGCTGCAGCAGATAGGGCGAGGTCGCACCAGCCAAGCGGTTCACAGACCCAGCGTCTCACAGGCCGGAGCCCCGCCCGATGAGGCGGACGGCGCTCTGGTAGTTTGCGCTGCCGACACTCCGAGCCGGCCCCACGACGGGATGCCACGCCGGAGGGCAGAACCGGGGGAACACCGTGTCCAGATCCCGTGCGGCCGGACTCGCCGCGCTGACGCTCCTGGCTGCCGGCGTGGTGCTGCCGCAGGGCACGGCCGCAGCCGACACCAGCACGCGGTACGTCGACATCAGCAGCGCCGCCTGCTCGGACACCGCGGCGGGCACGGGCACGCAGGCCGCTCCGTACTGCACCATCCAGGCCGCGACGGACGCCGCCCGGCCCGGCGACACGGTGCAGATCGTCCGGGGTGCCTACCCCGCCACGACGATCACCGCGTCGGGTACCCCCGCGGCCCCGATCACCGTCACCGCCGACGGCGAGGTCACCCTGCCGCAGTTGGCCCTCCAGGGCGTGCACGACGTGTCCCTGCAGAGATTCCAGCTGGGCCCGACCGCCGGCGGCCTGGAGGTGAAGGACTCCAGCGCGATCACCCTGGACTTCCTGTACATCAGCGACAACCTGAGCTTCCCGGGACTCGAGGTATCGGGCCAGAGCAGCGACGTCACCTTGAGCCACAGCTTTGTCTCGGTGGGCGGCGACGCCTCGGTCAAGGTGGATCCCGGGGTACGACACACCGTCATCACGACCGACATCATCGGCTCGCAGACCAACGTGGGCACCGGTGTCCTCGTCGACGGAGCCGTCGACACCGATGTCACCAGCAACGACATCGAACTGGTTCGGCACGCGCTCACCGCCGAGGGCGGATCGGTCGGCCTCAGCATCGAGAACAACGCGGTCGCCGCGAGCGACATCGAGGTCGGTGCCGACTCCGCCGGCCAGGCGACAACCGACTACAACCTCTTCTACCCCGTGCCCGGCGCCCCCCTCTACGACTGGGCGGGAACGCCCTACAGCACCCTGACCGGCTTCCGGGCCGCGAGCGGCCAGGGTGGACACGACCTGGTCGCCGAGCAGGAGTTGACCGTACCGAGACCGGCTGAGGGCTCCCCCGGGGTCGACTCGGCCGACGCCGACGCACCGGGCGAGCTGGCCACGGACTACGAGGGCTCGCCACGCGTGGACGACCCGCTGGTCGGCAACACGGGCGCCGGCATCGGCTACTACGACCGCGGGGCGATAGAACGACGGGATCCGCTCTCCCTCGGCTTTCTCGACGCCCAGCCCGGATACACCGAGGTCGGCCATCCGGTGACCGCCACCATGGGTGACTCGAACCCCTGGGGCACGACCGTCGCGCGCACCTTCGACTTCGGTGACGGGTCGCCGGTCGTCCACACGAACGCTGCCTCCGCACAGCACACCTACGCCACCCTCGTCGGCGGTAGGAGCACCACGTACACCATCACCGAGACCGAGGACGGCCGCACGTTCAAACAGCCGGTCACCATCAACCCGCCCGGCCCGATGACCGACGCGATGCACGCCACCCAGCAGGACACGAACGCCTCCCTGAGCGTCACCATGGACGACACAGGATCCGGTTCGCCGTTCGAATTCACCTCCTGCACGCTCGACTTCGGCGACGGCACACCGGCGGCCCGGGAACCCGGCGGCTGCTGGGGCGCCCATCACACCTACGCCAAGCCCGGCACCTACACCATCGGCAACACGCTGACCGATGCCGGAGGGCGTACCGCCACCGCAAGCACGAGCATCACCGTCGGTCCCGTCTTCGTGCCCGTCGGTCCCGTGCGCCTGCTCGACACCAGGTCGGGCACGGGCGCGCCCAAGGCACGGGTGGGCTCCGGCGGCGTGATCCGACTGCGGGTCAACGGAGCCGCGGGCATCGCCAGCGCCTCGTCCGTCCTGCTCAACCTCACCGTCACCGGCCCTGCCGGAAACGGATTCGTCACCGCCTACCCCGACGGAAGGTCGCGCCCCACGGCGTCGAGCCTCAACTACCGTCCGGGCCAGACGGTCGCCAACCTGGTGGATGTTCCGGTCGGGGCGGACGGCATCGTGGATCTCTACAGCTCCGCGGGCCCACTCGACCTGGTCGCGGACGCGGAGGGGTACAACACCGTCACGCCGTCGGGGAACGGCACGCTCCTGACGAACGACGTCACCATGTGGGGGCAGTTCCACCCGGTGCTGGACACCCGGGGCAACGGGCTGCCCAAGCTCGGCAAGGTCGGGCCGGGCAAGTCGGTCACCTTCCCCGCGCTGCAGACCCAGAACACCGGCAGCCCCGAGTACGGGGCGACGGCCGTGCTGCTGAGCGTCACGGAGACCGACGCGACGGCGAACAGCTTCGTCACCGCCTACCGGCCCGGCCAGAGCCTGCCCAACGCGTCGAACCTGAACTTCTCAGCAGGGGAGACGCGCTCCACCACGGTCGTGGCACCGGTGGACGCGCAGGGCCGGGTCTCGCTCTACAACCGAGCCGGATCCGTGGACCTGATCGCCTCCGTCGAGGGCTTCTACCAGCGCTTCGGCCACGTGAACATTCCCGTCTACAACAAGCCCATGTTCCCGGTCACCCCGGCTCGGGTCCTCGACACGCGCTCCGGTCTCGGCGCCCCCAAGTCGGCGGCGGGGCCGGGAAACCTCCGCTTCAAGGTCGCCGGTGTCGCCGGAATCCCGGCCGGCGCCACCGGGGTGCTGGTGAACGTGACCGCCGTCGACTCCAGCGCCAACGGCTTCCTCGCCATCGGCGGCGACCTGACCTACATGCCGTCCGCCTCCGCGCTCAACTACATGCGCGGGCAGATCACACCGGTCCTCGTCTACCTGCCCATCGCCCACGGCTACGCCCAGCTCTACCACCCGTACGGCTACCTCAACGTCGTCGCCGACGTCGAGGCGTACTCGACCAACTGACCCTCACCGCGACACGGAGGACCGCGGGGTGCCCGCGAGGGTGCGGTCGAGGCGGGTGCGGAGGGTGGTCGCGGCGTCGAGGATGTAGTTCTGGCGGACCTGCCAGGGGCGGCGGTCGCCCTGGCGGGGGAAGGCGGCGATGGAGCGCTGGACGTAGCCGGAGGCGAGGTCCAGCAGGGGCTGTTCGACCAGCGGCCGGTCGGGGCGGGGGACGACGGCGGCGTAGTCGTGGCGGTCCATGTGGCCGAGGACCTTGCACACCAGCCGGGAGGTGAGGTCGGCGCGGAGGGTCCAGGAGGCGTTGGTGTAGCCGATGCAGACCGCGAAGTTGGGCAGGCCGGTCAGCATGGTGCCGTTCCAGACGAACTGCTTGGCCAGGTCCACCGGCGTCCCGTCCACGGACGGACTGATCCCGCCGAAGGCGAGCAGTTGCAGGCCGGTGGCGGTGACCACCACGTCCGCCTCCAGCACCTCCCCGGACTTGAGCCGGATGCCCTCCGGGACGAACGTGTCGACGTGGTCGGTGACGATGGACGCCCTGCCCGCCCGCATCGCCTTGAACAGGTCGGCGTCGGGCACCGCGCACAGGCGCTGGTCCCACGGGTTGTAATCCGGCGTCAGGTGTTCACGCACCAGCGCTTCGTCCCGCAGGATCCGGGTGTTCAACCCGGTCAACAGCCGCCGGGCCGCCTCGGGGCGGCGTCGGCAGAACTGGTAGAAGCCGACCGCGAAGAGGATGTTCTTCGTCCGTGCCGCCTTGTACGCCGCCCGTGCCGGCAGCACGGCGCGCAGCGCGTCGGCGATCCGGTCGCGGGCCGGGAGCGAGCTGATCCAGGTGGGCGTGCGCTGCAGCATGGTGACGTGCGCGGCCTGCTCCGCCATCGAGGGGACCAGGGTGACGGCGGTGGCGCCGCTGCCGATGATGACGACCCGCTTGTCGCGGTAGTCGAGGTCCTCGGGCCAGAACTGGGGGTGCACGATCCGGCCGCCGAAGGACTCCACGCCGGGAAACTCCGGGGCGTGTCCCTGGTCGTAGTTGTAGTAGCCGGCGCAGGTGTAGAGGAAGTCGCAGGTCATCGTGGACAGGACCGCCTCGGCCGAGCCGGGCTCGGTGCGCTCCAGCGTCAGGGTCCAGCGTGCCTCGGCCGTCGACCAGTCGGCCGCGACCACCTTGGTCCCGTAGCGGATCTTCCGGTCGATACCGTGCCGGGCCGCCGTACGGCGGATGTAGTCGAGGATCGACGGGCCGTCGGCGATGGCCTTGGCGCCGTCCCAGGGCTGGAACGGGAACCCCAGGGTGAACATGTCCGAGTCCGAGCGGATCCCCGGGTAGCGGAACAGGTCCCAGGTCCCGCCCATCGCCTGCCGCGCCTCGAGAATCGTGTACGAGCGCCCGGGACACTCGGTCTGCAGGCGGTAGCCCGCGCCGATGCCGGAGAGGCCGGCGCCGACCACCACGACGTCGACATGCCCGGCTGCGGTACCGGCGGCCGGGGCGGCCACGGCGGCGGACTCTTCGCTGAGGGAGCTCGTCATTGCTCCAGTGTGAACACTCGCCCGCGCAGGGCCTTGACTCTGCACGACAAGTATTTGACCCTGAGCGACATGTCGCTCGTCCGATCCGCCGGGCTCAGGGGCCTGCGGGCCGTCGTCGCCGAGCTCGGCGGCGACGCGGAGGTCTACGCCGTCCGGGCCGGCCTGCCCGTCGCCGCGCTGGACTCGGACGACCTGCTCGTGCCCGACCACGCCGCCGGGCGGGCGCTGGAGCTGGCGTCCGCCGACCTGCGCTGTCCCGACCTCGGACTGCGCATCGCCGCCCGCCAGGACCTCGGCATGTTGGGCGCGCTCGCCCTGGCGATCCAGAACTCCCCCACCCTGGCCGACGCCCTCGAATGCACCTCGCGCTACCTCTTCATGCACGCCCAGGCGCTCAGCCTCAGCCTCGTCGCGGACCCCTACGACGCGCCCGGCGTCGCCGCGCTCCGCTACGACCTGCGCCCGGATCTGGCCGGCTTCCACATCCAGGGCACCGACCTCGGGCTGGGCTTCCTGCACCGGGCGATCCTCTACCTCGTCGGCCCCTACGGCCTGCGCAGCGTCGAGCTGCCCTACCGGCCGGACGCGCCGCTCGCCGTGTACGAGGAGTTCTACGGCGCTCCGGTCCGGGTCCGCCGCCCGGCGGCCCTGCTCCGGGTGCCGCGCAGTCTGGCCGCCCGCTCGCTGGCGGACAGCAACGAGCAGCTGCGCCGTCTGGCGCTCACCTTCCTGGAGGAGCAGTCCCCCGGCGGCCCCGGCTCCGAGCTGCTGCCCAGGCTCCGCTCGGCGGTCCAGCGGTCGCTGGGCACCAACCCGCCGGAGCTCGGCACCATCGCCGGACTGCTGAACCTGCATCCCCGCACCCTGCAGCGCCGGCTGGAGGCGCAGGGCACCAGCTTCGCCGCCGTCCTCGACGACGAGCGGCGCCAGGCCGCACACCGGTACCTCACCGCGACCGAGCTCCCGATGACCCAGATCGCCGGGCTGCTCGGCCTCTCCGAGCAGTCCGCCCTGACCCGCTGCTGCCGGCGCTGGTGGGCCGCCACCCCGACCGAGATCCGCCGGGGCGAAGCGGTCTGAACGAGGTCGCCGAAGTTTTCTTCAGGGAGATGTCGAATCGGCGCGTTCCCGTTCGACGCGTCAGCAGAAGGACGACAGGAACACCGAAGAACGACGCGAAAGGACGCGATCATGCGCTTCATGATGCTGCTCAAGCTGGACCCGACCCGCGTGCCGCAGACCGGCCCGGACGAGAAGCTGATGCGAGAGGTGGGCGAGCTCATCGAGGAGATGACGAAGGCGGGCGTCCTGCTGGACACCGCGGGGCTGCGTCCCCTGGACGAAGCGGTGCGGATCCGGCAGGTGGGCGGTCGGCAGACGGTCCTGGACGGTCCCTTCGCCGAGGCCAAGGAGATGATCGGCGGCTACTGCCTGCTCCAGACCAAGGACCGCGACGAGGCCGTCCAGTGGGCGTCCCGCTTCCTCGCGCTGCACGGGGACGAGTGGGAGATCGAGGCCGAGGTCCGCCGGACCGAGGGCGCCGAGCTCTGACCGTCGGCTTCGAACCGCCCCACCGGGCCGCCGACACGCGGGGGCGTCCGCCGGACACGGACGCCCCCCGGCTGCTCTGATGGGTTCCCGTGGCGGATGAAGAGAAGCAGCCGAAGGCGCCGGGCGGGGCGACGCACGACCCCGACGAACAGGCCCGGCGGGCCGTCGAGGCGGTCTGGCGCATCGAGGCGCCCCGCCTGGTGGCCGGGCTGGCGGGGCTCGTGCACGACCTCGGCCTCGCCGAGGAGCTCGCCCAGGACGCCCTCGTCGCGGCACTCACCCAGTGGCCCGCCGAGGGCGTCCCGCGCAATCCGGGGGCCTGGCTGATGACCACGGCGAAACGGCGCGCGATCGACCAGATCCGCCGCAACGAACGCCTGGCGCGCAACCTTCAGCAACTCGGCCGCGAGCAGGAGATCGAGCAGCGGCTGCGGTCGGCGCCGACGGAGCCGGCCGCGCCCGGGGAGATCCAGGACGACCTGCTGCGGCTTGTCTTCACCGCCTGCCATCCGGTGCTCAGCCGCGAGGCCAGGGTGGCACTGACCCTGCGGCTGCTGGGCGGCCTGGGCACGGAGGAGATCGCCCGCGCCTTCCTGGTCGCCGAACCGACGGTGGCGCAGCGGATCGTGCGCGCCAAGCGCACACTCGCGGAGAAGCAGGTGCCCTTCGAGGTGCCGCAGGGCGCGGCGCTGGGGGAACGGCTCGCCTCGGTGCTGGAGGTGGTCTACCTGGTCTTCAACGAGGGGTACGCGGCGACCGCCGGCGAGGACTGGATGCGCCCGAGGCTCTGCGAGGACGCCCTGCGGCTGGCCCGGGTGCTCCAGGGGCTGCTGCCGAACGAACCCGAGGTCCACGGGCTGGCTGCGCTGCTGGAACTGCACGCCTCCCGCGCCGGCGCCAGGACCGACGCCGCCGGGGACCCCGTGCTGCTGCTGGAGCAGGACCGCTCGCGCTGGGACCGGCTGCTGGTGCTGCGCGGGTTCGCCGCGCTCGCGCGCTCCGAGGAGCAGGCGCGCGCCCGCGGCCTGGCCTCCGGCCCGTACGCGCTGCAGGCGGCGATCGCGGCCTGCCACGCCCGCGCCGCCGGCGCGGACGCGACCGACTGGGCCGCGATCGCCCGCCTCTACGGGGCGCTCGCCGCGCAGACGGGCTCCCCGGTCGTCGAGTTGAACCGGGCCGTGGCCGTCGGCATGGCCGAGGGCCCGGAGGCCGGTCTCGCCCTGGTCGACGCGCTGGCCGCCACGGCTCCGGCGCTGGGCGACTACCACCTGCTCCCGAGCGTCCGCGGCGACCTGCTGGCCCGGCTGGGCCGCGAGGACGAGGCCCGTGCCGAGTTCGCCCGCGCCGTCTCGCTCACCCGCAACCGCGCTGAGCAGGCACTGCTGCGGCAGCGGGCCGGAATGCAGGAGCCGTCCCAGGGGCCCACGATGGAGGGGTGACGACCCTGGTCGTCAGGGTCCGGCCGACGAGGAGGTCGAGCCGTATGCGCGTACTGATGATCGTCAAGATGGACACCGAGAAGGCGAACCAGGCCATCCTGGACAAGCGCCTGGGCGAGATCATGCAGAGCAACCTCAGCCGTCTGCAACCGGAAGCCGCCTACTTCACCGCGGTGGAGGGCGTCCGCACCGGTTTTTTCTTCTTCGACATGAAGGAACCCGCACAGATGCCGTCGATCGCCGAGCCGTTCTTCCAGGAACTCGGCGCCAACGTCACCTTCACCCCGGCCATGACCGCCGACGACGTCATGCGCGGTCTCGCGCCCGACTACGCGCCGTCGTGAACGCCCGGCACCGGCTGGGCTGCTGAACTTCGGTCAACAGCCGCCGTCACCAGGCGAACGCCTCCGGCGCCGGGCCCGGGCCGGGGAAGATCTCGTCGAGGGCGGCCAGCAACTCGTCCGAGAGGTCCAGTTCCACCGCGCGAAGCGCGGAGTCGAGCTGCTCACGCGTGCGCGGGCCGACGATCGGGCCGGTCACGCCGGGGCGGGTGAGCAGCCAGGCCAGCGCGACCTCGCCCGGCTCGAGTTCGTGCTTGTCCAGCAGATCCTCGTAGGCCTGCACCCTCGCCCGGACCGCAGGGTCGGCCAGGCCCGCCGCCGAGCGACCGGCCTTGGTACGCGAACCGGTGCCCTCGGCCTCCTTGCGCAGGGCTCCGCCGAGCAGGCCCTGGTGCAGCGGCGACCACGGGATGACCCCGAGGCCGTACTCCTGGGCGGCCGGGATCACCTCCATTTCGGCACGCCGCTCGGCCAGGTTGTACAGGCACTGCTCGCTCACCAGGCCGAGGCCGAGCCGGCCGCCGCGGGCAGCGGTCTCGTTGGCCTGGGCGATCTTGTAGCCGGGGAAGTTGGACGAGCCGGCGTAGAGGATCTTGCCCTGCTGGATCAGCACGTCGACGGCCTGCCAGATCTCCTCGAACGGGGTGAGCCGGTCGACGTGGTGGAACTGGTAGACGTCGATCCTGTCGGTGCCGAGCCGCCGCAGGCTCGCGTCGACGGCCCGGCGGATGTTCACGGCGGAGAGCCGGTCGTGGTTGGGCCATGAGCTCACGTTCCACGGGCTTCCGTCGTTCGTCATGTCGCCGTAGACCTTGGTGGCGAGCACGACCTTGTCCCGGCGGTCGCCGCCCTTGGCGAACCAGGAGCCGATGACCTCCTCGGTGAGCCCCTTCCGCTCGGCGACGCCGTAGATGTTCGCCGTGTCGAAGAAGTTGACGCCCGCGTCGAGCGCCGCGTCCATCAGGGTGTGGCTGGTGGCCTCGTCGGTCTGGCCGCCGAAGTTCATCGTGCCGAGGACCAGACGGCTGACCTTGAGGCCGGTGCGTCCGAGCTGTGTGTACTCCATGCGCCCATCCAACGCCCTTGGAGTGCACTCGAAGCAAGCACCTGGCGACTGCGGTGCACCGGCGGCGCGTACGTTCTGCGCCCCTCGGGACCCGGACGTAGTGTGGCTCACATGCCGCTGCATCTGGGACAGAACGACGAAGAGCCGCTGCACCTCGCACCCCACTCGGGCGACCCCGACCTCCTGGGTGCGATGGAACTGGCGGTACCGAAGAACAAACTGCCCGAGTTGCCGGTGCCGCCGACGATCGCGCACCGCATCGTCAGGGACGAACTGATGCTGGACGGCAACGCCCGGCTCAATCTCGCGACCTTCGTGACCACCTGGATGGATCCGCAGGTCACCGAGCTCATCGGCGAGTGCCTCGACAAGAACATGATCGACAAGGACGAGTACCCGCAGACGGCCGAGGTCGAGCGCCGCTGCGTCGCCATCCTGGCCGACCTGTGGAAGGCGCCGGACCCCAGCACCGCCGTCGGCTGCTCCACCACCGGCTCCAGCGAGGCCTGCATGCTGGCCGGCCTCGCCCTGAAGCGGCGTTGGATGGCAAGCAACCGGGAGCGCTACGCCGCGGGCGCGCGGCCGAACGTGGTGATGGGCGCCAACGTCCAGATCTGCTGGGAGAAGTTCGCCAACTTCTGGGAGGTCGAGATGCGACTCGCCCCCATGGAGGGCGAACGCTTCCATCTCGATGCCGAGTCGGCGCTGGCCTTGGTGGACGAGAACACCATCGGCGTCGTGGCCGTGCTGGGCTCCACCTTCGACGGCAGCTACGAGCCGGTCGCGGAGATCTGCGCCGCGCTGGACGACCTGCAGCAGCGGACCGGCCTGGACGTCCCGGTCCACGTCGACGGGGCCTCCGGCGGGATGATCGCGCCGTTCCTCGACCCTGACCTGGTCTGGGACTTCCGGCTGCCGCGGGTGGCCTCGATCAACACCTCGGGACACAAGTACGGGCTGGTCTACCCGGGCGTCGGCTGGGCGCTGTGGCGGGACGCGGTGGCACTGCCGGAGGAGCTGGTGTTCCGGGTCAACTACCTGGGCGGCGACATGCCGACCTTCGCGCTGAACTTCTCCCGGCCCGGCGCCCAGGTGATCGCGCAGTACTACAACTTCGTCCGCCTGGGCCGCGTCGGCTACACCGCCGTCCAGCAGGCGACCCGCGACGTGGCGCGGCGGCTGGCCGACGGCATCGAGGCGCTGGGCGTCTTCCGCCTGTTGACCCGCGGTGACGAGCTGCCGGTCTTCGCGTTCACCACCGCGGACGACGTGACCTCCTTCGACGTCTTCGACGTCTCCCGCCGCCTGCGGGAACGCGGCTGGCTGGTTCCGGCCTACACCTTCCCGGCGAAACGGGAGGACCTGGCCGTACTGCGGGTGGTCTGCCGGAACGGCTTCTCCCTGGACCTCGCCGAGCTCTTCCTCGCCGACCTCACCCGCCTCCTCCCCGAACTCAAGGCCCAGTCCGCCCCGGCGAGCAACCACGGCGTGGTCCCCCGCACCGGCTTCCACCACTAGCAGCACGTTGCAGCACGCAAGGGGCGCGAGGAACTGCGCGAGCAACCACCCGGTGCGAATGGCCCTGTCCAGTGAGGACCATCCGCACCGGGTGGCTTGTCGCGCACGCAGTTGATCGAGCAGAGCCCCGCGTCCCTGAGTGGTGCACGTGACCGTCAGCAGGGATTCGCGGCGCGCCTGCGGGCGTAGCAGTACCAGGTGATGCCGAGACAGGTCGCGTAGAACGCGACGAAGCTCCACAGGGCCGACGTCACCGAGAAGTTCGCGAACATCGCCGGGATGAAGAAGAAGCCGTACGCCGCGACCGCCGACGAGAAGCCGGTCACCGCGCCCGTCTCCATCTCCGCCTGCCGCAGCGCCGCCGCCTCCGCGGCCGCGCCCTTGCCCCGCGCGGAGCGCAGGTGCTGGTTGCGGAAGATCACCGGGATCTGCTGGAACGTCGAGCCGTTCCCCAGGCCGGAGAAGGAGAACGCGCACAGGAAGGCGATCAGGAAGCCCCAGAAGTTGCCCTCGCCGCCACCGGCGGGCAGGAACGCGATCACCGCGACGATCGAGGCCGCCATGCCCGCGAAGGAGATCAGCGTGACCTTCGCGCCGCCGATGCGGTCGGCCAGCGAGCCGCCGAGCCACCGGGTCAGCGCGCCGCACAACGGGCCGAGCCAGGCGTAGGTGGTCGCGGAGTAGGCCGGGTCGATCGGCGTGAAGGTGGTCTTGATCAGCAGCGGCAACGCCGCCGCGAAACCGATGAAGGAGCCGAAGGTGCCGACGTAGAGCCAGGTCATCAGCCAGGTCTGGCGACGCCGGAAGATGATCCGCTGCCTGCGGAACGGCGCGGCGGACGCCTTGAGGTCGTTCATGAAGAACCAGGCCAGCCCGGCCATGATCAGCAGCAGCGGCACCCACAGGAACGCGCCGTTCTGCAGCCAGACCTGGCCGCCGCCCGGCTGCCGGGTCTGCGAGCCGCCGGCCGGCGCCAGCAGCACGCCGGCGGTGACGACGAGCGGCGCGACCAGCTGGACCACCGAGACGCCCAGGTTGCCGAGGCCCCCGTTGATGCCGAGCGCGTTGCCCTTGAGCCGCTTCGGGTAGAAGAAGCCGATGTTGACCATCGAGGAGGCGAAGTTGGCCCCGCCCATGCCGCAGAGCACGGCGATCACCAGCATCACCCAGTAGGGGGTGCTGGTGTCCTGCACGGCGAAGCCGAGCCACAGCAGCGGGATCACCAGCACGGCGGTACTCAGCGCCGTCCACCTGCGGCCGCCCACGGCGGGCATCGCGAAGGTGTAGACGAGCCGCAGCGTTCCGCCGGTGATCCCGGGCACGGCGGTCAGCCAGAACAGCTGCGAGGCGCTGAACGGGAAGCCGACGGCGCCGAGGTTCACCACCGTGACCGACCAGACCTGCCAGACCACGAAGCCCAGCAGCAGGGCGGGCACGGAGATCCACAGGTTGCGGGCCGCCACCCTTCTGCCTCTGGTGAGCCAGAAGGCCTCGTCCTCCGGCTTCCAGTCGGTGATGGTCGCCCCTGGACGGTACTGCGCCTGACCCCTGGCGCCGGGGGCGTCCGGCTCCGAGGTGTGCGTGCGCTGTTCGAGCTGGTGCATGAGTTCCATGCTGGCTCTTACGCCCGCCTCGCAACCGGAGGTCAAAGTCCTGTCCGGCCGAGACGAAGGTCCCGTCCGTGCCCGGGCCGGCTCAGTCCTCGGCCGTCGCCAGGGTCCACTTCTCCTCGACCCGGCCGAAGCGCCACACCAGGAGCGCGACCGCCCAGGTGACGACGAAGAGCCCGACGATGACGAAGCCCACGTTGTTCAGGTCGAGACCGGCGATCCAGCCGATCGGACCACCGGTGATCCTGAGCTTCTCCGCCAGCAGCCCGGTCAGCTCGATGCCGCCGATGATCACCGCGACCGCCACCGAGAGGGCGGTGATGGTGATGTTGTAGTAGACCTTGCGGACCGGCTGCGAGAAGGCCCACTCGTAGGCGAAGTTCATGAACGAGCCGTCGATGGTGTCCAGCAGCGACATGCCCGCCGCGAAGAGGATCGGCAGCGTCAGGATCGCGTACCAGGGCAGTGAGAAGGCCGACGCGCCCCCGGCCAGCACCAGCAGCGAGACCTCGGTGGCGGTGTCGAAACCGAGCCCGAAGAGCAGGCCGACCGGGTACATGTGCCACGGCTTGTCGACGGCCTTGGTGACCCGGCCGAGGATCCGGTTCATCAGGCCGCGCTTGTTGAGGTGCTCCTCCAGCTCCGCCTCGTCGTAGGCGCCGCTGCGCATCTTGCGGAACACCTTCACGATCCCGACCAGCACCACCGCGTTGATCGCGGCGATCAGCATCAGGAAGGTGCCGGAGACGGTGGTGCCGATCGTTCCGGCGACGGTCTGCAGCGCCGAGGAGCCGTTCTCCACCTGCCCTGCCAGGGCGCGGACGCCGAGGGAGAGCAGCAGGCAGAGCCCGAAGACCACCGAGGAGTGGCCGAGCGAGAACCAGAAACCGACGGAGAGCGGGCGCTTGCCCTGGCCCATCAGCTTGCGGGTGGTGTTGTCGATCGCGGCGATGTGGTCCGCGTCGAAGGCGTGCCGCATGCCCAGGGTGTAGGCGGTCAGCCCCATGCCGACGCCGAACACCTGGCCGTTCACCGAGTAGTGGTGCGGGGAGACGATGAAGAGCAGCACGCCCCAGCCGACGACGTGCAGGGCCGCGACGAACGCCGCCATGCCACCGAGCCTGGCCCACTCGCGCCGGGTCAGCGCGGCCCTGATGCGTGCGATCGTCCCCATGCCACGCCCCTCCTGGATCTCTGCTGCAGATCCAAGGTAGGGGCTGGCGATATTTAGTTGCAAGTTATTCGCAATAGCGAGTCGCAGGCGCTAAGCGCCGCGACCAGAGCGACGGCTACCGCTACGGCTGGGGCTTCGGCTCGCCGGTCGACTCCGCAGCGGTCGCCTGCTCGGGAAGCTGACCCGGCTCCGGGGCCTCCACGAAGTCGACCTTGCCGAGCGAGCGGTTCATCGACTTCAGGATCCACCAGGTGCCGGCGCCGAGCGCCGCGAAGACCAGGAAGCCGAGGATGCCCGGGGTCACCTTGTTGGTGTCGAGGGCGGCCAGCAGTTCGACGCCGGCGGGGTGCATGGCAGTGTTCACCCCTCCATGGTCTCAGGAAGCGTTGGCGATCTTCGCGGCCCCCACTCGGTTGGGCAGTCCGTCGAAGAGGTCGGCCTCCGGGATCGTGGAGTCCACCAGGGAACGGGCCAGCTCGTAGTCCTCCGTCGGCCACACCTCGCGCTGGATCTCCAGCGGCACCCGGAACCACGGGCCGTCCGGGTCGATCTGCGTCGCGTGCGCGATCAGAGCCTTGTCGCGGATCTCGAAGAAGTCGCCGCAGGGCACGCGGGTGGTGATCTCACGGGGCTTCCGCTCGGAGGTCTCCCAACGGGCGATCCACTCCTTGTACGGGGACTCCAGGCCGCGCTCGTTCATCGCCGCGTCCAGGGCCCGGATCCGCTCCAGCGAGATGCCCTGGTTGTAGTAGAGCTTCAGCGGCTGCCAGGGCTCGCCGGCCTCCGGGTACGCGTCCGGGTCGCCCGCGGCGTCGAAGGCGGCCATGGAGATCTTGTGGGTCATGATGTGGTCAGGGTGCGGGTAGCCGCCGTTCTCGTCGTACGTGGTCATCACGTGCGGACGGAACTCGCGGATCAGCCGCACCAGCGGCTCCGCCGCCTCCTCGACCGTCTTGAGGGCGAAGCACCCCTCGGGCAGCGGCGGCAGCGGGTCGCCCTCCGGCAGCCCGGAGTCGACGAAGCCCAGCCAGGCCTGCTTGACTCCCAGGATCTCGCGCGCCGCGTCCATCTCCTTGGCGCGGACCTCGTGGATGTTCTCCTCGATCCACGCGTCACCCTGGAGCTTCGGGTTCAGCACCGATCCCCGCTCGCCCCCCGTACACGTGGCCACCAGCACGTCGACACCGCGCGACACGTACATCGCCATGGTGGCCGCGCCCTTGCTGGACTCGTCGTCCGGATGCGCGTGCACCGCCATCAGTCGCAACTGCTCAGTCACTGCCCCTGTGCCCTTCGTCATCGGAACCGACTCCTATAGTGACGGACGGGGGACAGCGGTTTATTTCGCGACCACCCCGCGAACCCCCCCGAAGGAGGCCATAGTCCGATGGCGGATACATCCCAGGGCGTAAGCCCCGGCGGAACGCCCACCGGGCCGTCCGGCGCGCGGCCGGTCCGCCCGCCCGCCGGACGGTACGGCAGGACCGACGCGGAACGGTCGCGCACGGGTCGACGCGGCAAGCGGATCTACTACACGGCCGTCGGCCTGGTCGTCGCGGTGGTCGTCGCCATCGCCTGGAAGTACGCCGCCGGCTCCTCCGTCAACGGCGAGGTGCAGACCTTCCAGGTGGTCTCCGACCACGCCGTCAAGATCACGCTCACCGTCAGCAAGCCGAGTGACAAGGCCGCCAGCTGCACGGTCCGCTCGCGCGACGCGGACGGCAACGAGGTCGGCCGGGTGACCGTGTCGATCCCCAGGGGGAGCGGCGACGCGACCCCCACGGTGTTGTTGAGGACGACGTCCCGCGGAACCACCGGCGAGCTCGTCGGCTGTTCCTGACCACTGACTCTGCGCGCCGGAATTGTTAAGGTGGGGGTTTCGCCCGTTCTTGACCGACGGGCGAAGATTTGTATCCCCAGTACCTACGAGGAGCACCAGTGACCCAGACCAGCGACAACGTCACCTGGCTCACCCAGGAGGCGTACAACCAGCTCCGTGCCGAGCTGGAGCACCTGTCGGGTCCCGCACGCACCGAGATCGCGCAGAAGATCGAGCAGGCCCGCGAGGAAGGCGATCTCAAGGAGAACGCCGGCTACCACGCGGCGCGCGAGGAGCAGGGCAAGATGGAGCTGCGCATCCGCCAGCTCACCCAGCTCCTGGAGCGCGCCCAGGTCGGCGAGGCCCCGGCGGACAACGGCATCGTCGGCCCCGGCATGGTCGTGACCATCGCCTACGACGGCGACCTGGACGACACCATGACCTTCCTGCTCGGCTCCCGCGAGGCGGCCTCCAGCGACATGGAGACCTACTCCCCGCAGTCTCCGTTGGGCCGCTCGATCGTCGGCCAGAAGGTCGGCTCCGACGTGACCTACGAGCTGCCGAACGGCCGCAAGGCGGGCGTCAAGATCATCGAGGCCAAGCCCTACACGGGCTGACACCGGCTGATCCGCCGCCCACCTCGCTCCCCCGGGGCGCCCGCGACACGCAGCACCCGTACCGCTCCTTCGCCGGTCAGCCGGCGGAGGAGCGGTACTTGCGTACGGACAGGTACGAGAAGACGGCCGTGATCAGCAGCGACCAGCCGATCGACACCCCGACGGCGTGCTGCATCGGCCACGCCGTCGACGGACCTCCGGTCGGGTTGCCGAACAGCTTGCGGCAGGCCTCGACCGTCGCGCTGAACGGGTTCCAGTAGGCGATCGGCTGGAGCCAGCCCGGCATGCTGGAGACCGGCACGAAGGCGTTCGAGATGAACGTCAGCGGGAACAGCCAGATCAGACCCGCCGAGGTGGCCGCCTCCGGGCTGCGCACCGACAGACCGATCAGCGCGCCGATCCAGGAGAAGGCGTAGCCCAGCAGGAGCAGCAGCGCGAAGGCGCCCAGCGCCGACAGGATGCCGTTGTTGAAACGCCAGCCGACCAGCAGCGCCACGATGGCCAGGACGAGCACCGTGAAGCCCGTCTGCACCAGGTCGGCGATCGTGCGCCCGACCAGCACCGAGGACCGCGTCATCGGCAGCGAGCGGAACCGGTCGACCAGCCCCTTGGTCATGTCCTCCGCGATGCCCGCCGAGGCGCCGGCCACGGCGAAGGTGACGGTCTGCGCGAAGATGCCGGCCATCAGGTACTGCTTGTACGAGTTCGGGTCGGCGCCGGGAACGGCGATCGCGCCGCCCATGACGTAGCTGAACAGCAGCACGAACATGACAGGCTGCATCAGGCCGAAGACGACGATCTCGGGGATCCTGGTCATCCGGCGCAGGTTGCGCTTGGCGACCACCCAGGCGTCGTGCGCCATCTGCAGCAGCCCGCCGCGGGCGGGCTGGAGCGGGGCGCCCGTCGAGAGCGGGGCGGTGGTCGTCGTCATACCCGGGCCTTCTTCCTGCTCGCTGCGTTCTCCTCGGTCTGCGCGCCGTCGACGGCGTCCTCGTCCGTGCCCTCGTCCTCGCCGGCGGTGACATGACCGGTCAGCGAGAGGAAGACGTCGTCGAGGGTCGGGCGGCGCAGCCCGATGTCGTTGATCACGATGTCGCGGGCGTCCAGCTCCCTGATCACGTCGGCCAGCACCCGCGCGCCGCCGCTGACCGGCACGGTGATCCGCCGGGCGTGCGGCTCGACCGTCGGCTCGCCCTTCGCGAACGGCGTCAGCGCGTCCACGGCGGCGGCCAGCACGTTCGAGTCCTGCACCACGACCTCGACGCGCTCGCCGCCGATCTGTGCCTTGAGCTGGTCGGCCGTACCCCTGGCGATCACCTTGCCGTGGTCGACGACACAGATGTCGTGGGCGAGGCGGTCGGCCTCCTCCAGGTACTGCGTGGTCAGCAGCAGCGTCGTGCCCTCGCCGACCAGGGTCTCGATGACCTCCCACAGGGCCATCCTGTTGCGCGGGTCGAGCCCGGTGGTCGGCTCGTCGAGGAACATCACCGGCGGCCGGACGACCAGCGCCGCGGCGAGGTCGAGCCGCCGGCGCATGCCTCCGGAGTACGTCTTGGCGATGCGCCCGGCCGCGTCGCTGAGGTTGAACCACTCCAGCAGCTCGCGGGCGCGGGCCTTCGCGTCCCGCGCGGACATCTGGTACAGCTCCCCGACCATCTGCAGGTTCTCCTGCCCGGTCAGGTACTCGTCCACCGCGGCGTACTGGCCGGAGAGTCCGATCAGGCTGCGCACCTTGTTGGGGTGCCTCAGCACGTCGACGCCCGCGACCGTGGCCCGGCCGGAATCCGGCTTCAGCAGCGTGGTCAGCACGCGGACGGTGGTGGTCTTGCCGGCCCCGTTCGGCCCGAGCAGGCCCAGCACGGTGCCCTCCGGCACGTCGAGATCCACACCGTCGAGTGCACGGACGTCGCCGAAGGTCTTCACCAGCCCTTCGGCAGAGATTGCCCCGCTCATCGACTGTCTCCCTCACCCAGAACGATCACACGTCCCCCTAGCCTTACCCGAACGGCCGAAGTCGGCACGTCGAATCGGCCGGAACCACCGCCCAGCTCCGACGCTGCACGGCACGGGCCAACCTAGCGGCTGCCACTGACAACGGGGTGAACTCCGCCACAGCAGAGCCCTGCGCCTCCGGCGCGGGCGCGACAGCGTGGAGCAGAGGGCCAGTTGCAACCACCTCAGGGGCGCGGGACTCTGCCGACGTGCACCTCCGGCGCGGGCGCGACAGCGTGGAGCAGAGAGCCGGTTGCAACCACCTCAGGGGCGCGGGACTCTGCCGACATGCGCCTCCGGCGCGCGGGCGCGACAAGCCACCCACGCGGGTAGAGCCCCGAACGTGCAGGGCCGTCCGCTCGTCAGTGGTTGCCCGCGCAGTTCCTCGCGCCCCTGAGGTGAGTGCAACCGGCCCTTGGTCGAGAGGTGCCGCGCCCGCGCGCCAGGGGCGGGTGCAACGGAAGCGGCAGGTCAGCCCTGGCTGAGGACGACGTAGCCGGCTTCGCGGAGTTCCGCGACGACCGCGGCGCAGTGTTCGGTGCCCTTGGTCTCCAGGTGGAGGTCGACCTCCGCCTCGCCGATGCCCAGCTTCGGGTCCGTGCGGACGTGGGCCACGTCCACCACGTTCGCGTCGGTGCGCGAGAGCGCACCCAGCAGGGTGGCCAGCGCGCCCGGGCGGTCGTTGATGCGGAGCCGCAGCGACAGGTAGCGGCCCGCGGCCGCCATGCCGTGCCGCAGCACCCGCTGCATCAGCAGTGGGTCGATGTTGCCCCCGGAGAGGACCGCCACGACCGGGCCCTCGATCTCCGCGCCGTGCTCCAGCAGCGCCGCGATCGGGCTCGCGCCGGCCGGCTCGACGACGAGCTTGGCCCGCTCCAGGCAGAGCAGCAGCGCCCGCGCCAGCGCGTCCTCGCTGACCGTGAGGACCCCGTCCCCCAACTGGTTGATGATCTCGAACGGCACCTCTCCCGGCCGGCCGACCTGGATGCCGTCCGCCATCGTCGCGAACCGCTCCAGGGTGACCGGGCGGCCCGCCCGCAGCGAGGGCGGGTACGCCGCCGCGCCCTCCGCCTGGACCCCGATGACCCTGACGTCCGGGCGCACGTGCTTGACCGCCGCGGCGATCCCCGCCATCAGGCCGCCGCCTCCGACGCCGACCAGGATGGTCCGCACCTCCGGGCACTGCTCCAGGATCTCCAGGCCCACCGTGCCCTGTCCGGCCACCACGTCGGGGTGGTCGAAGGGGTGGATGAAGACCGCGCCCGTCGTCTCCGCGTACTTCAGCGCCGCCGCCAGCGTGGCGTCGAAGTTCTCACCGACCAGGCGGACCTCCGCGCCGTAGTCGCGGGTGGCCGCGACCTTGGGGAGCGGCGCCGCCACGGGCATGAAGACGGTCGACCGGACGCCCAGCGTGCTCGCGGCGAGGGCGACGCCCTGCGCGTGGTTGCCGGCGCTGGCCGCCACCACGCCCGCGGCGTGCTCGACCGGCGAGAGCCCCGCGATGCGCACGTACGCGCCGCGCAGCTTGAACGAGCCGGTCCGTTGCAGGTTCTCGCACTTGAGCTGGACCGGCGCGCCGATCAGGGTGGAGAGGTGGCGGCTGCTCTCCATGGGGGTGACACGGGCGATGCCGGAGAGCATCTTGTGGGCCCCCCGCACGTCGTCGAGGGTGATCGGCCAGGCGTTCATAGGGTTCAGCCTAGGCCCTGGCGCGGATACGCTCGGAGAGCTCAGCCGAACGACAGATCGCGACGAAGCCGATGTCTGAGAACCTCTCCCCTGCCGAGGCCCACTCCGCCGCGCCCACGGACCTGCACGACCAGCTCCAGTACCAGGTGGCCATCTTCGCGCGCCGCGTCGAACAGGCCCGGATAGGAGCCCTGGGCGAGCAGCGGAACTCGATGGACCGGGCCGCGTTCCTGCTGCTCAACAGGCTCGACCGGACCGGCGCGGTGGGCGTCAAGGCGCTGGCGCAGGCCATGGGCATCGACTCGTCCACGGTGACCCGGCAGGTCGCGCCGCTGGTCGACTGCGGGCTGGTGGAGCGGGTGCCCAACCCGGACGACGGCCGGGCGGTGCTGCTGGAGCTCTCCGAGGAGGGCCGGCAGCGGCTCCAGGAGGTCCGCGCCTCGCGCCAGGAGCTGATGCGGGTGCTGACCGACGGCTGGCCCGAGGAGGACCAGGAGGCCTTCTGCAGGCTCCTGACCCGCTTCAACCTGGCCATCGAGGCCCACCGCCCCTGAGCGCCCCCGAAGGGGCGCCAGGCGCGTACGGCTCGGTGCTCGGTGCTCGGCCTCTCAGCCCAGCGCCCGCTGCAGGTCGCCCAGCAGGTCGTCGACCGACTCGATGCCGACGGAGAGGCGGACCAGGTCGGACGGGACCTCCAGCGCCGAACCCGCCGCCGAGGCGTGCGTCATCCGGCCCGGGTGCTCGATCAGCGACTCGACGCCGCCGAGCGACTCGCCGAGCGTGAACAGCTCGGCCCGGTTGCAGACCTGGACCGCCGCCTCCTCGCCGTCGCGGTGCCGGAAGGAGACCATGCCGCCGAAGGCGCGCATCTGCTTGGCCGCGACCTCGTGGCCGGGGTGCTCGGGCAGGCCCGGGTAGAGCACCTGGGCGATCTTCGGGTGGCCGGTCAGGAACTCGGCGATCTTCGCGGCGTTGGCGCTGTGCCGGTCCATCCGGATGCCCAGCGTCTTGATGCCGCGCATCACCAGCCAGGCGTCGAAGGGCCCGGCGACCGCGCCCATCGCGTTCTGGTGGTAGGCCAGCTCCTCGCCGAGAGCGGCGTCGTCGGTGACCAGCGCGCCGCCGACGACGTCGGAGTGACCGCCCATGTACTTCGTGGTCGAGTAGACGACCACGTCCGCGCCGAGCGCCAGCGGCTGCTGGAGGTACGGGCTGGCGAAGGTGTTGTCGACGACCAGCAGCGCACCCGTGTCGTGCGAGATGTGGGCCAGGGCGGAGATGTCGGCGATGCCGAGCAGCGGGTTGCTCGGGGTCTCGACCCAGATCACCTTGGTGTTGGGGCGGACCGCGGCGCGCACGCTCTCCGGGTCGTGGGTGTTGGCGACCGAGAAGTCCACGCCCCAGCGGGTCAGCACCTTCGCGAAGAGCCTGAAAGTGCCGCCGTAGGCGTCGTTGGGGATGACGATGTGGTCGCCGGGCTTGGTGACGGTGCGCAGCAGGCAGTCCTCGGCGGCCAGGCCGGACGCGAAGGCGAGGCCCCTGCGGCCTCCGTCCAGCGCGGCGAGGTTCTGCTCCAGCGCGGTGCGGGTGGGGTTGGCGGAGCGGCTGTACTCGTAGCCGCCGCGGAGTCCGCCGACGCCGTCCTGCTTGTAGGTGGAGACCTGGTAGATGGGGGTGACCACTGCCCCGGTCTGCGGGTCCGCCTCCTGACCGGCGTGGATGGCCAGGGTCTCGAAGGCGTAGTGCTGATGCTCGCTGTGCTCGCTCATGAGGTCTGAGCGTAGTCCGGTCATCCCTGGTGACGGGGGAACGCGGCGGCCGGTACGATCCCGCTCGCCGTTCGCCGCGCGCAGCCCAGTGTCCGATCCTCGCCCGCCCTTCCTGGCCGACCTGCGCCGGCTCCATGCTCCGGGGGAAGACCGCATGCGCACCTCGTTCCGCGCCGTCCAGGCGCTCGCCCTGCTGATGGGCTTCTACCTGCTCGCACTGGGGGCGCTGGCGCTGATCGCGCTGGTGGACTTCCTGGTCCTGGAGAACGCCTCGGACGGCTTCAACACGGGCGCGCTCAAGCTGGTCGCCTTCAGCGTGGTCGTGGCGATCCCGATCGCGCGCGGCGTGTTCTTCGTCCGCCGCCCCAAGGACGAGGCCCCGCCCGGGATCAGCGTCTCCGAGCAGCAGCAGCCCGAGCTCTGGGCCAGGGTGCGCACCCTGGCGGAGCAGGTCGGCACCCGCGCCCCGGCCGAGATCCGGCTGATCCCGCAGGTCAACGCGGCGGTCAGCGAGAACCCGCGACTGCTCGGGCTGATACCGGGCCACCGGCGGATGCTGATCGGCGTGCCGCTGCTGATCGGTCTGACCGAGCCGCAGCTGGACGCGGTCCTCGCGCACGAGCTGGGCCACTACAGCAACAAGGACACCCGGCTCGCCGGGATCACCGTGCGCGGCCGGCAGAGCCTCATCACCGTGGTCCAGCACGCCCGGGCGGCGGGTCGCGGCGTGACCGCGTCGGTGTTCGGCGCCTACGCCAAGCTCTACCTGCGCGTCTCCGAGTCGGTGAGCCGGCGTCAGGAGCTCTCCGCCGACCTGGCCTCCGCGCGGATCGCCGGGCGCGACCACGCGGCGGCGGCGATGCGTCAGCTTCCCGCGCTGGACCTGGCGTACGACTTCTATCTGGAGCGTTACGCGTCGGTGGGCTGGAAGGTCGGTTACCTGCCGCTCGCGTCGGAGTTCTACGGCGGCTTCCGCTCCCTGCTCGGCTCCGCGAAGCGGCAGGCCGAGCTGGACGAGATCCGGACCGAACCGCCGGTCAGGGAGACCTCGCCGTACGACTCGCACCCGCCCGTCCGGGAGCGCGTCGCCGCGTTGGAGGCGCTGCCCGCCGACGGCCGGGTGATCACGGGTCAGGAACGTCCCGCGCTCTCCCTGCTGCACGACGTGGACCACCTGCTCGCGGCCGTCGCGGCGGTGACGATGCCGGCGGACTCGGCCGGCAAGCGACCGCTGCCCTGGGACGACCTGGCCCGCGAGAGCGGTCGCGCGCACCTGCGGCTGGCGCTGGCCCCGCACTGCCCGCCGGGAGGCTCCGTCGACGGACTGCTCCCCTACCTGCTGGACGAGATCGACCGCGAGGGCACCGGACCCGCGACGGCCCGGCTCCCGCGCTCCGCCGAGGCCGACAGGGCGAAGGGCCGCCCGGCCGAGGAGTCCGCCCGAGACGCGCTCCGCGGCCTGCTGAAGCGGCTGGCCCTCCTCGGCCTGCTCGACCAGGGTCGCGCCTCCTACGTCCTGACCTGGGACGAGCCCCTCCACGTCCACTACGCCCCAGGCGTCGAGGAGTCCCTCTCCACCGCCCTCGACGCCGCCGTCACCGACGCCCCCACCACCGCCCCCCTCCGCGCCCTCCTGGCTCCCACCCACTCCCAGGGCTGACCTGCCGCGCGGGGCACCTGCCGCCGCGGTGGTGGTGTTGCCGAAGTGACCGGCCGCGTTGACCCCCTCGTTCGCGAGCCGGTCGCCGGACGCGGCCGGCGGTCGGCGGGTGCCGGCGCGGTCCTTCGGGGCCCACATGGGCCCGCACCGAAGCCCGGGCATGGGGCACGGCCCTCCGGCCCTCCGGCCGCCGGCCTCCGCGATCCGGCTCGGCCCGCGAGGCGGCCCCGCACCGAGCCGACCCTCGGCCAGGTCCCGGCTCCGCGCCCGAAGGCAAACGTGTGGGCGAAGGCTGAACACGCCTGGCCGGAGCCGGGAACGGACGTCGCGCGGTGATAGCGTGCGGCGATCTCAGGAGGGTTCCTCATGAAGCTCAGCCCGCACGTCGCCGCACTGCTCGACGTCGCACCCGCCGATCACGGCGCGGACGAGGGCGTCGACTGGGCGGCCGTCGAAGCGGCATTCGGCCGGGCCCTGCCGTCGGACTACGTCGCGTTCATGGCCTGCTACGGCGCGGGGGACTTCGGCGACGTGCTCGGCATCGTGCCGCCGCTGCCGGTTCCGACGCCCGAGTGGGAGGTCGGCAGCGTCGCCGAGTCGCGCGGTGACGCCGACTACCTCTGGCAGGTCGACCCGCCGCGGCGGGCGCTCGACCTCGACCCGGCGCAGTTGCTGGAGTGGGGCCACACCTGCGGACCCGACGCGCTCTACTGGTTCACCGCCGACCCGAACCCGGACCGGTGGCCCGTGGTCGTCCGGGGCCGTCACACCGAGGACAACTGGGCCCGGTACGACTACGGCATGGTCGAGTTCCTGCACCGGTTGCTCACCGGGCGGTTCGACCCCTGGCCGCTCAGCGTGACCTGGGAGGGCCCGCTGACCTACGTCCACTGGCGTGAGCAGCAGCGGCGCTGGCTGACCGGCCTGGACCCGATCTCCGGGGAACGGGACGAAAGGGCTGCTCAGCCCACCCATTGACGCCCGCGCGGGACAAGCCCCGGACGGCGCAGTGCCGATCGGATACTCTCGCGCGGTGAGCCAGACACCCGTCCCTCCCTCCATAGGCCACGGCTTCGCCCCCGCCCCGGTCCCGCCCGCCCCCGCGCGGCCGAGGACGAGCGCGGCCGCGGTGATCGCGCTGGTCGCCGCCGCGCTCGCGCTGGTGCCCGTCGCCGTCGTGATGGGGATCGTCGCGCTCTTCCGGATCCGGAACCAGGAGCTGCGCGGGAAGCGGGCCGCCGTCGTGGCCCTGTCGCTCAGCGCCGGCTGGATCGCGCTCGCCATGATCGGGATCATCGGCACGGCGGCGTACGTGGGATCGACGCAGGGCCCGGTGAGCGCCTTCGCAGTCGGCAGTTGCTACGACTACGTCAGCGGCCACGACGCACGCGCGGGCATTCACACCGTCGACTGCGGCGGAGCCCACGACGGACAGATCGTCGGGCGCGTCACGTTCGCCGGGAGCTTTCCCGGCCAGGAGCAGGCCACCGAGGAGTCCGTGGTCGGCTGCACCACGGACGCGGCCCGCCGGATCGTGGACGTCGGCCAGCTCGACGAGGTGGCCAGGGTCAGCACCTACGTGCCGACCCAGACCGCGTGGGACAACGGGGTGAAGTCCGCCACCTGCGTGCTGGTCGACAGCGACGGGACGCCCCGCTTCGACGACGCGCTGGACCGCACGGACATGACTCCGGCTCGTTCGACCGTGCTCGCGCTCACCAACGAGTCCGCCCTGCTGCGGCTGAAGCTCCGCTACCTGACCGGAACGGTCTGGCGGGACGCCGTCGTCCTGGAGCGGCGGCTCGCGGTCGTGGACCGGGCCGAGGCCGCTGCCCTGACCCGGCTGGCGAACACTCCGCCCGAGGGCGGCCGCGCCGACCTTCCGACGCTGCTGCGCCGGCTCGCGACGGAGGATCTCCGCGAGGTCCCCGTCGCCGAGAACGCCGCCGCGCGGACGACCGACCCGGACAGCTGGCGGAAGCTCGCCGTGGCCGGAAAGATCACCTCGTCCCACGCCCTGACCGCCTACCAGGACCTGCGGCTGGCGCTCTGACCGGGTGCGTGGGCAAGCGGTCGACGCCGTCGCGCCGGCCGCCGCTCAGACCGCGCTGCCGGCCTTCCAACTCGTCCAGTCGAGGTTCCAGCCGTTCAGGCCGTTGGCGGGGCTCACGGTCCGGTCGCCGGAGTTGATGACCTCGACCACGTCGCCGACCATCGAGCTGTTGTAGAACTTCGCCGCCGGCGTGCTCGGGTCGCCCGCGCCCTTGGCGTCCTGGAGGCCGACGCAGCCGTGGCTGGTGTTCTCGTTGCCGAAGATGCCCGAGGACCAGTAGTTCCCGTGGATGAAGGTCCCGGAGGTGGTCAGCCGCTGCGCGTGCGGGACGTCGGCGATGTCGTACTCGCCGCCGAGGTTGACCGTCCGTGAGTCCATCCGGGTCTGCAGCAGCTTCTCCGAGATCACCATCTTGCCCGCCCAGGTGGTGTGCTCGGGGCTGCCGCCGGAGATCGGGAAGGTCTGCGCGACCTCGCCGTCCCTGGTCACGGTGAGCTGATGGCTGGCCAGGTCGGCGACGCTCGTCTGGCTGCGGCCGATGGTGAAGCTGACCGTCCTGGCCTGGGTGCCGAAGCGGCCCTTCGCGCCCTCGACGTCCTTCAGGGCCAGCGTCAGGGTGACCCTGGTGCCCGGCTTCCAGTACTCCTGCGGGCGGAAGTCGAGCCGGTTGTCGCCGAACCAGTGACCGACGATCTCCACCGGCGGTTCTGCGGTGACCGTGACCGCCTTCTGCACCGCGGCCTTGTCGGTGATCGCGTTGTCGAAGGTGATGGTCACCGGCATTCCGACGCCCACCGTGGTGCCGTGGTCAGGGTTGAACGTCCCGACGAAGGCCTTGACCGGCCTGCCGGTGCTGAAGCCGCTGGCGGTGGTGCCGGTGGTGCCCTCGGTGTCCTTGGAGACCGCCGCGAGCTTGTACGAGCTGCTGGAGGCCAGCCTCCCACTGCTGGTCCAACTGGTCCTGTCGGCGGAGAGCTGACCGGGTATCTGCTTGCCGTCGGGGCCGGTGAGCGAGACGGACTCCAGTGTTCCCAGGGCCACCCTCACGGTGACCGGCGCCGTCATGTCGGCGCCGGTCGCGCCGTTCTTGGGGGTGACCGTGACGGTGGCCTTCGTGACCTTGGCGGGAGCGGAGGCGCCGTCCCGGCCCCCGTTCGCCCCGTCGCCGGAGCCCTTCGAGTCGGGGCCCGAACAGGCCGCCACGAGCAGCACCGGAGTGCCCACCATCCCGGCCACCACGGATCGCCGGGTCCACTGTGCCGCTGTCGTCATCGGGTCTGCTCCTGCCGTCGCCCACTGCCTGTCCATGTCCGGCTTATCAGACTAAACAGGACAGGCAGCAGAAGCCCAATTCGGACTTTTCAGACAGCTCTCATCTGACGCGACGTCGGGGCGGGGGTCACTCCTCCTCGCCGGCCTCGCTGAGCTCCCAGTCCTCGTTCTCCTCGTCGTAGTCCACGGGCTGCGTCTCCCAGCCGGCCTCGGCCAGCTCGACGCCCGGGATTCCCTCCAGCATCGCGACCGGGTCGACGAAGTGGGCGATTGCGCCACTCGGGTCGATGTTGATGGCCTCGACGGCCTCGGCCCGCTCGTCGTCCTCGAGGTACTCGTCGTTCTCGACCTGCTCCAGCGCCGCGGCCTGCAGCGCCTTCTCGTCGACGACCTCGACGATCAGCTCGATCTGGAGCCGGATGAAACGGGGGGCGTCCTCGACCGAAGGGGTGGCGTCGCCGCTCTGAGTAGTCATGGCCCGAGCCTATCCAAAGGCCGATCGGCTGATTAGCATCGTCCGGACCAGCACGTCACGGGGGTCGTGCGAGTGAGTCCGCCGCGTACGACGACGTACCCGAAGCACGAGGAGCGCCCGTGGGCCGCCGCCATCTCACCACCACCGCCGTCGCGGCAGGTATCGGCACCGCGTTCACGCTCGCACTGGTCCCCTACGCGTCGGCCTCCGTCTCGGACCGGACGCCCGCCGCACCGACCGCGTCCGTCGTGTCGAACGCCGTGGTCACCACCGCCGCGGCCGACCCGACCCGACCCGACGCCACCCCCTACCTGGTCGGCGGAGCGGGCTTCCTGCTGGCGGGGGCGGGTCTCGTCGTCGTGCTGCGCCGTACCGGCTGACCTCGCCGAACACCCCCGAACACACCAGCAGGGCCGGCCCGAGGGCCGGCCCTGCTGTCTCCGTCAGGTTCCCCCACCCGGGAACGCGGAGCTGGTGCCGCGGGGGCCGCACCCCGTCGGACGAACCGACAGGGGCGGGACGACGGCATCCCCACGGACGGACGCGGCCGGCCGGGTCAGGGCCGTCCGACGCGTCCTGGTGACGGCGGAGTCAGGGAGCCGCTCCGTTCCCCGCTGTCACCACGCTCGGCTTTCTTGCCGTGACAAGAACAATGCCCGAGCCTTGTTAACCACGTGCTGCCGGTACGTGACGCCTACGTACCATTTGGACACACTTATGTGACAGCCCGACTGCGCGGCCGTCCGGGTGCCCGACCGCGCGTGCGGCTACTTGCGGGACATGAAGGTGAGCAGGTCCTGACGGGTGACGATGCCCTGAGGCTTGCCCTGGACCAGCACGACCGCGGCGTCCGCCCGACCCAGCACCGTCATCAGGCTGCTGACGGACTCTCCGGAGCCGACGACCGGCAGCGGCGGCGACATGTGTACGCCGATCGGGTCCTCCAGACCGAAGCGCTTGGCGAAGAGGCCGTCCAGCAGGTCGCGCTCGACGATGGAGCCGATCACCTCGCCGGCCATCACGTCCGGGTGTCCGGCGCCCGGGGAGACCACCGGCATCTGCGAGACGCCGTACTCGCGCAGGATCTGCACCGCCTCGCCGACCGTCTCGTCCGGGTGCACGTGGACGAACTGCGGGATGCCCTCGTGCTCCAGGGCGTCCTTGCGCTCCAGGACGTCGCCGACGACCGCCTCGTCGCCGCCCTCCTCCAGGAAGCCGTAGTCGCGCATCCACTCGTCGTTGAAGATCTTGCTCAGGTAGCCGCGGCCGGAGTCGGGCAGCAGCACCACCACGACGTCGTCGGGGCCGAGACGCTTGGCCACCTCCAGCGCCGCGACGACCGCCATCCCGCAGGAGCCGCCGACCAGCAGGCCCTCCTCCTTCGCGAGGCGGCGGGTCATCTGGAAGGAGTCCTTGTCGGAGACCGGCACGATCTCGTCGGCGACGTCGCGGTCGTAGGCGGTCGGCCAGAAGTCCTCGCCCACACCCTCGACCAGGTACGGGCGGCCGGTACCGCCGGAGTAGACCGAGCCCTCGGGGTCGGCGCCGACGACCTGGACCCGGCCCTCGGAGACGTCCTTCAGATAGCGGCCGGTGCCGGAGATGGTTCCGCCCGTGCCGACGCCGGCGACGAAGTGGGTGATCTTCCCCTCGGTCTGCTGCCACAGCTCGGGGCCGGTCGACTCGTAGTGCGAGGCCGGGTTGTTCGGGTTCGAGTACTGGTCCGGCTTCCAGGCACCCGGGGTCTCCCTGACCAGGCGGTCGGAGACGTTGTAGTACGAGTCGGGGTGCTCGGGCGCGACCGCGGTCGGGCAGACCACGACCTCGGCGCCGTAGGCGCGCAGCACGTTGATCTTGTCCGTGGAGACCTTGTCCGGGCAGACGAAGATGCAGTGGTAGCCCTTCTGCTGCGCCACGATCGCCAGGCCGACGCCGGTGTTGCCGGAGGTGGGCTCGACGATCGTCCCCCCGGGCTTGAGCGCCCCCGAGGCCTCGGCGGCCTCGATCATCTTCATGGCGATCCGGTCCTTCACCGAGCCGCCGGGGTTGAAGTACTCCACCTTGGCCAGGACCGTGGCGGCGATGCCTTCGGTCACCCTGTTGAGCTTGACCAGGGGGGTGTCGCCGACCAGGTCGATGATCGAGTCGTGGTACCGCACGGGGTTCCTCCGCGGTTGGACAGAAATATGCGGAGCGCACGGTTTGTCGTCCCCGCGGTGCCAGCGTAGTGCGGGAGACTCGATCACATGGTCCGGTCGGCACGCGCCGGGATGCGACAGTGATCTTCAACGGCATCCGGAGCGGGTCGCCCGACTGTCCGGAGACATCGCGCGTACGACCGAAACCAAAGCGAGGCGACAGGCGTTACCGGGTATTGACGCAGTGATGCAGTTGTTCCGAGTCGCACCGGGACCGCCACAGGGTCCCGGGCGACGGGGCCCTACCCAGTTGGGGGTGGTCATGTCACGAGCACGTGTTGCCCGGCGCATCGCCGCGGCTGCCGCGTACGGGGGCGGCGGGATCGGCCTGCTCGGAGTGGGGCTGGTCGGCGTCCTGCTGGCCGAGGCGAAGATCGCCGAGCACCAGCTGGACACCTTGAAGGGCGAGCCGCCCCGCGCCGACGGCCGTTACGGCACGGCCTTCGCCGCCGCGGACGCGGAGCCGTTGCGCTTCGCGATCCTGGGGGACTCCACGGCGGCCGGTTTCGGCGTGGACCGGGGCCGGGAGACGCCAGGGGCCCTGCTGGCCGGCGGGATCGCCTCGGTCGCGGAACGGCCGGTGGACCTGATCTGCGTCGCCGCCAACGGCGCGACCTCGAAGGATCTGCCCCGCCAGGTCGACGGCCTGCTGGCACAGACCGGGTCGCCCGGCCCGGAGCTGGCCCTGATCATGATCGGCGCCAACGACGTCACCCAGATGACCAAGCCCGCCGTCTCGGTGCGGCTGCTCGGCGACGCGCTCAAGCGGCTCAGGGCGGCCGGGGTCGAGGTCGTCGTGGGCACCTGTCCCGACCTCGGCACCATCGAACCGGTCCGCCCGCCGCTGCGCTGGCTGGCCCGGAGGGCGAGCCGCCAGCTGGCGGCCGCCCAGTCGATCGCCGTGGTGGAGGCCGGCGCCCGGAGCGTCTCCCTGGGAGATCTGCTGGGCCCCGAGTTCCGCGGGCGCCACGAGATGTTCGCCTCCGACCGCTACCACCCCTCGGCGCAGGGCTACGCGACGGCGGCGATGGCGATGCTGCCGACGCTCTGCGCGGCGCTCGGGGTGTGGCCGGAGATCCCGGTCGGCCACCGCACCGAGGGTCTGCACTCGCTGGCCAAGGCGGCGGCCGTGGCCGCGAGCCACGGCGGCACCGAGGTCGCACCGGCCGGCCACTGGGCACAGCTGCTGCGCCGGGCGCGACGCCCCCTGAGCTCGGTGGGGGCGCACGCCGCGGCGGCCGCACCGGACTCCGTGGAGGCGTCGATGGAGGCGTCGGTGCAGGCCGCGGTGTCTACGTCAGACAGCTCACACGGGCGCGGCGCTGACGGCGCCGCTACCTGGGAGTAGCTTTTTGGCAGGCCTGTTCGTGCGTCCGCCCCCGGGCGACGCGCGACGGCCTGCCGTGGCCCTCATCCTTCCAGCGCCCCCAGGAGCAACGATGCCCGAAGCCGTAATCGTCAGCGCCGCCCGTTCGCCGATCGGCCGGGCCGGCAAGGGCTCGCTGAAGGATCTGCGGCCGGACGACCTGACCGCGCAGATCGTGGCCGCCGCCCTGGCCAAGGTGCCGCAGCTGGACCCGCGCGACATCGACGACCTGATGCTGGGCTGCGGCCTGCCCGGCGGCGAGGCCGGCTACAACCTGGGCCGCGTGGTGGCCGTCCAGCTCGGCATGGACCACCTCCCCGGCTGCACCATCACCCGCTACTGCTCCTCCTCGCTGCAGACCACGCGGATGGCGCTGCACGCGATCAAGGCCGGCGAGGGCGACGTCTTCATCTCGGCCGGTGTCGAGACGGTCTCCCGCTTCGTCAAGGGCAGCTCGGACGGCCTGCCGGACACCAGGAACCCGCTCTTCGCCGACGCCGAGGCGCGCACGGCGGCGCTCGCGGCGGGCGGCGGCACCTGGCACGACCCCCGCGAGGACGACCTGGTCCCCGACGTCTACATCGCCATGGGCCAGACCGCGGAGAACCTCGCCCAGCTCAAGGGGATCACCCGCCGTGAGCAGGACGAGTTCGGCGTCCGCAGCCAGAACCTGGCCGAGAAGGCCATCGCGGACGGCTTCTGGGAGCGCGAGATCACCCCGGTGACGCTGCCGGACGGCACGGTCGTCTCCAAGGACGACGGCCCCCGCGCGGGCGTCACGCTGGACGGCGTCTCCGGCCTGAACCCGGTCTTCCGCCCCGACGGCACGGTCACCGCGGGCAACTGCTGCGCGCTGAACGACGGCGCGGCGGCGCTGGTCATCATGTCCGACACCAAGGCCCGCGACCTCGGCCTGACGCCGCTGGCCCGGATCGTCTCCACCGGCGTCTCCGGCCTCTCCCCCGAGATCATGGGCTACGGCCCGGTCGAGGCGTCGAAGCAGGCCCTCAAGCGGGCCGGCCTCTCGGTCTCCGACATCGACCTGGTCGAGATCAACGAGGCCTTCGCGGCTCAGGTCATCCCCTCCTACCGGGACCTGGGCATCGACCTCGACCGCCTGAACGTCAACGGCGGCGCGATCGCCGTCGGCCACCCCTTCGGCATGACCGGCGCCCGCATCACCACGACGCTGATCAACTCGCTGCAGTGGCACGACAAGCAGTTCGGCCTGGAGACCATGTGCGTGGGCGGCGGCCAGGGCATGGCGATGGTCATCGAGCGACTGAGCTGACTCAGGGATTTCTCATAATGACCCGTTTGGTCCAATAGCAGGCGGGTAAGGGTTGGGTCACGTTCCGACGCGGCCCAACCCTCTTTCTTTATGCCGGGTTCACTTTTCGTCGACGCAGAGCGACCGGGTGACTGCATTCCGTAGACATTCGCACCCTCGGACAATTCCCGCAATGTCGGACGTCACAAATGAAAAGGACATTACGCACTGCCGGGATTCGCTTCCTTGCGGCACTGTTGGGTTGACCGCCTGAACGACTCCTCGCAAGGGGTGCCTCCCGTGATCGTCCTCCTTCTCGTCCTGCTCGCGCTGGTCGCCGCTGTCGCGGCCACCGCGCTGCTTTCTGTGCGCGCCATGTCGCGCCGCCTGGAGTCGACCGTGCGCCGCGCGGTCGGAATCGCCCTGGCGGAGGACCGCGAGCGCGAAATAGCCGAGGCCCGGAGCTTCTGGGCAGAGCAGGAGGCCCGCGCCGCGGAGGATTCCGTGGAGGCGCTGGTCGCCGAGAACACCATGTTTCTGCCGGCCCCGCGCGGATTCGTCGACGAGGCCGGGGAAATGGATCCCGAGTTCGCCGACGCACTGCGCTCCGCGCTCGAGGACATGATCACCGAGGGCGACCGTGCGACCCGCCCCTCCCACCCCGCCCAGCCGGGCTTCGTCCCGCAGCCGACGCCCACGCCGGAGTGGACGGACCTGCGCCTGCTGGAGCTGGTCGAGGTCGGCACCGCGCTGAAGGACGTCCGTCCGGGCCCGATGGGGACGCTGGACGTCTACGTCTTCGAGGACGAGACCACCCTCTGCATCGCGCCGGGCGACCAGGAGACCGGCCGCCGGATCCGCGACGCGGTCGAGAGCGGCCTCGACGTCCGCCTCCTCGGCACCTCGCGTCTCCCCGGCGCCCACGCCCTGACCTTCGCCCTCTCCGACGAGGAAACCGTCTACGTCCTCGCCGACCGCGTCGTCGCCAGCCTGTAGCCCCTCCGGATCCCCGCGGCCCTGCCGCGCACGCCCGGTACCTCAGATCAGAGGGCCAGTTGCACCCCCCAGGGGCGCGAGGAACTGCGCGGCTCTTGCCGCGCGGCCCGGCACCTCAGATCAGAGGACCAGTTGCACCCCCCAGGGGCGCGAGGAACTGCGCTACAAGCCGCCCGCCTGCGGATGATCCTCAACGCGCAGGGCCGTCCGCACAGGGTGGTTCCTCGCGCAGTTCCCCGCGCCCCTGAGCACTTGCCTGGCTACTCGCGTGCAGAAGCCCCGCGCCCCTGAGCACTTGCCTGGTTGCTCACGCGCAGAAGCCCCGCGCCCCCTGGGTCTTTTGTGGGTCTTGTGGAACGGCTCCGTCAGGCTAGAGCGCAGCGACCGCCGCTATCGAGGCGAGGGCTTCGGTCAGGGTCCGGTCCGCAGTGGGGTCGTCCGTCGTGGCCAGGGTCAGGGCGAGGTCGTGGGCCGTGACGGCGATCTGGTCGCCGACCACGAAGCCGCCGACGTCCGGCACCTCGGTCGGCGCGCCCGACGCGCGGGCCAGCTCGCGCGCCAGCGCGAGGCCGGGTGGGGCCTTGCGCGCCAGCGCACTCTGCGGCATCGCGCGAAAACGGTCCGCCAAACGCTCAGCGGCAGCGACAAGTGGTGTCGGATCAGGCATGGAGCGAGCGTATCCGCGCATCGTGGATGGAGCCACGCTCCTTTGGGTACGGGTGCCCCCGACGCGGACTGTTGCCAAGACCCCCACCCTGCGGCACAGTCGTGAAACGGACCGCTCTATCGGAGGCGCCCAGTGACCCTCATGTACTCCGCAGAGACCCATCAGAACCTGATCTCCCGCATCCCCGGCGTGACCGGCCGAACCATCGAGGACTGGCTCCACGCGGTCGCCGAGGGCCCCGGCCTCCTCCGCTGCGAAGACAAGATCGACTGGCTTCGGCGTGAGTACGAGATCTCGTACGGGTACGCCAAGGCGATCGTCCACGAGTACGACCTCCGCCGCGCCGCCGCGCGCATGTAGCCGAGAGTCGACAGGCCACAGCCGGGCCCTGGCCTGCGCATGTCAGGCCAGGGCGTGGACTCGTGCCCGGAGCCGGATTCGAACCGGCACGGCCTCGCGGCCAGCGAGGTTTAAGCTCGCCGTGTCTGCGTTCCACCATCCGGGCGTAACCCCTGTGGGGAAAGCCTATCCGCAGCCGAGCGCAGGTTGTGCACGGATGGGAGGAAGTTGACCTAATTTACTGGACTCTGACAATTCGTCAGCCGTGCTCGACCCTGAGACGGACCCCGGGGCGTCCCCGAGGAGTCGGAGGCGGTGTCATACCGCAGGAGGAGCCGGACTCCGTTCCTCGGAGCGACTTCCGGGGGCGAAGGGCCGGAGAAGATGAAGACGCGGTGGGCTTTCCGCCCCGCCGCACGCTTCTTCTTCGCCCCCGAGCCCTCCGGAGTACCCACCGTGACGACCACTGCCCTGCGCACCGCCGCAGCCCGGGCCTCGGACCTGTCCAAGGTCTACGGCTCCGGCGACACCCGCGTCACCGCACTGGACCACGTCTCGGTGGACTTCTACCGCGGCGAGTTCACCGCCATCATGGGCCCCTCGGGCTCCGGCAAGTCCACGCTGATGCACTGCATGGCCGGACTCGACTCGGTCTCCTCCGGCTCCGCCAGGATCGGTGACACGGAGCTCGGCGGGCTGAAGGACAAGCAGCTCACCAAGCTGCGCCGGGACCAGATCGGTTTTGTCTTCCAGGCGTTCAACCTGCTGCCCACCCTGACGGCGCTCGAGAACATCACGCTGCCCATGGACATCGCCGGGCGCAAGCCCGACAAGGTCTGGCTCGACCAGGTCATCGCCACGGTCGGCCTGGCCGACCGGCTGGGCCACCGCCCGAGCCAGCTCTCCGGCGGCCAGCAGCAGCGCGTCGCCTGCGCCCGCGCGCTCGCCTCCCGACCGGAGATCGTCTTCGCCGACGAGCCCACCGGCAACCTCGACTCCCGCTCCGGCGCGGAGATCCTCGGCTTCCTGCGCAACTCCGTTCGCGAGCTCGGCCAGACGATCGTGATGGTCACTCACGACCCTGTCGCCGCCTCCTACGCGGACCGGGTCGTCTTCCTCGCCGACGGCAGGATCGTCGACGAGCTGCAGGCCCCCACCGCCGACAGCGTTCTGGACCGCATGCGTCGTTTCGACGCCAAGGGCCGGACCAGCTGAGCCGGAAGACGGGGACCTTCTGATGTTCAAGACCGCACTGCGCAACGTGCTGTCCCACAAGGGACGCCTGCTGATGACGATGCTCGCCGTCGTGCTGGGGACCGCCTTCGTGGCCGGCACCCTGGTCTTCTCCGACTCCGTCAGCACCGCGCTGCAGAACAGCATGTCGCACACCTACGACAACGTGTCCGTCCGGGTCGACGACCAGGCCTCGGGCTCCGAGCGCTCGGCGAAGAACAACAACAGCGCCGCCGACCCGCTGACCACCAGGACGCTCCAGCGGATAACCGCGCTCCCGGGTACCGCCTCCGCCGTCGGCACCGCGCACGGCTTCGCCGGCATCGCCGACCCGCAGGGCCGGCTGATCGGGGAACGCGGCAACACCAGCGGCGCCAACTGGAGCCCCGCCGCGAACGGCGGCGGCGACTCGCGCTACCCGATGACGCAGGGCAGCGGCCCGGCCAACGGCACGCAGGTCGCGATCGACGAGAAGACCGCGGCGAAGAACGGCTTCAAGGTCGGCGACACCGTCCGCGTCGCCGTCAACGGCCCGGTCATGCAGCTGACCGTCTCCGGTCTCTTCACCACCGACGACCCGCAGGTCAGTTCGGGCGGCTCGCTGGTGCTGTTCGACACCGCCACCGCGCAGCAGCTCTACGCCAAGGCCGGGCAGTTCAGCGCCATCGACGTCACCGCCAAGCCCGGTGTCGGCCAGACCGCGCTGGAGGACCAGGTCCTCCAGGTCATCCCGCACAGCGCGAACATCACCGTCCACACGGGCGCCGACCTCGCCGCCACGGCGAAGCAGGACATCAAGGACGGCATGGCCAGCATGAGGACGGCGATGCTCTTCTTCGCGGGCATCGCCCTCTTCGTCGGCATCTTCCTGATCTCGAACACCTTCACCATGCTGATCGCCCAGCGCACCCGCGAGCTGGCGCTGATGCGGGCGCTGGGGGCGAGCCGCAAGCAGGTCCGCCGCTCGGTGGTCCTGGAGGCGCTGCTGGTCGGCTTCAGCGCGTCGGTCGTCGGGCTGGCGGCCGGCATCGGGATCGGCGCCGCCCTGAAGGCCTGGGCCGGATCGAGCGGCAACATCCCCGCCGGCGGTCTGACGGTCACCGCCTCGACGGCGCTGATCACCCTGCTGGTCGGCACCGTGGTCACGGCCCTGGCGGCGCTGTTCCCCGCGCTGCGCGCCTCCCGGGTCCCCCCGGTCGCGGCGATGAGCAGCAGCGACCAGCCCGCCTCGCAGAAGAGCCTGGTGGTCCGCAACAGCATCGGCGGCGTGCTCGGCGGGCTCGGCGTCGCGGCGGTGCTGCTGGGCGTGGACAAGGGCGGCAGCGACGGCCGGATGCCGGTCGCGCTGGGCGCGATGCTGGTGCTGCTGGGCGTCTTCGTGCTGACGCCGCTGCTGTCCCGGCCGATCATCGCGATCACCGGTCCGCTCTTCGGTCGGCTCTTCGGCGTCAGCGGCAGGCTGGCCAAGCAGAACGCGGTCCGCAACCCGCGCCGCACCGCCGCCACGGCCTCGGCGCTGACGATCGGCGTGACGCTGATCGCCGCACTGACCGTCATCGGCACCTCGGTCAGCTCCGCGGTCACCAGCCAGGTCACCGCGAACATGAAGGCCGACTACGCGGTCAGCGCCGAGCTCGGCCTGCCGGCCACCAAGGCGCTGGTCGACCAGATCAAGAGCGCCAAGGGCGTCACCGCCACCAGCGTGATCGACGAGCAGTACCTCCAGGCCGACGGCAGGGACCTGAGCGTCTCCGGCTTCGACGCGGGCAGCTTCGACCAGCTCGTGGCCCCGGTGATGAAGCAGGGCTCCACCGGCTCGCTGCAGCAGGGTCAGCTCCTGATCGACGCCGACCAGGCGAGCTCCCGCAAGCTCTCGGTGGGCAGCAGCGTCAAGGTCGACTACCCGAACGGCAGCACCGGCACGCTGACGGTCGGCGGCATCTACGAGAAGAGCGACCTGCTCGGCCCGGCCCTGCTGGGCGAGCAGATCCTGGCGCCGCACACCACCGCGTCCTACGTCACGACCGTGCTGGTCAAGTCCGAGGGCGGCGCGAACGCCGCCAACGAGCAGGCGCTGCGGGACGCCACCGGCCTCAACCCGCTGATCAAGGTGCAGTCGCAGCAGCAGATGATCGACCAGTTCAACTCGACCATCTCGCTGATGCTGACCATCCTCTACGCCCTGCTGGGCATGGCGGTGCTGATCGCGGTCCTCGGCGTCATCAACACGCTGGCCATGTCCGTCTTCGAGCGGAAGCGCGAACTGGGCATGCTGCGAGCCGTCGGACTGGACAAGCGCGGCGTGAAGCGCATGGTCCGGCTGGAGGCCGTGGTGATCGCCCTGTTCGGCGCCGGCATGGGCATCGCCATCGGCACCTTCCTGGCCTGGGCCGCCAACCGCCTGCTGCAGGCGGACATGGCGAACCTGAGCACGGTCCTGCCGTGGGGTCAGCTGGCGCTGTTCCTCGCGACGGGCGGCGCGGTGGGCCTGCTGGCCGCGATGTGGCCGGCCCGCAGCGCGGCCAGGCTCGACATCCTCGGCGCGATCAAGACGGACTAGGTCCGTCGTCCGGGGGCCGCGCACCGGCCCCCGGACGACTCTGTCGGCAAGCCGGGAAACGCCAGTGCCCCCTGTCCGTCGGTGACGGACAGGGGGCACTCTCTGCGGCAGCGGTGCCGGTCATGAGCACCACGGTCTGTGGTCCGGCGACGCTGCCGGGCTAGTGGGCGGCGGTCGACTCGGGGCCGACCGCCTTTCAGCCGGTCAGGCCGAGACCTTCTCCTTGGCGGCCGGGGCCGCGGCCTGAGTGGGGATCGCCTTGGCGGGACCAGCCGCCTCGACGAACACCTCGCGCGGCTTCTCCATCTCCACCAGGGAGACCGTCTCGCGCTTCAGGAACATCGCGAGGGTCCAGTCGGCGAAGACGCGAACCTTGCGGTTCATGGTCGGCACGCGGCTGCCGTGGTACAGGCGGTGGAACCACCAGGCCGGACGGCCCTTCAGCTTGTACTTGCCGAAGAGGATCGCCACACCCTTGTGCAGGCCGAGACCGGCGACCGCACCGAGGTTCTTGTGCTTGTACTCCTTCTGCGGGAAGCCCCGCATGCCCGCGATGACGTTGTCACCGAGGACGATGGCCTGACGCACCGCGTGCTGGGCGTTCGGCGGGCACCAGGCGCCCTCGCCGACGGCGAGGTCCGGCACCTGGGCGTTGTCGCCGGCCGACCAGACGTTGTCGAAGCCCTGGACCTGGAGGGTCGGGGCGGTGTCGACGTGGCCGCGCGGGCCGAGCGGCAGACCGAAGTTGGCCAGCGCCGGGTTCGGCTTGACGCCCGCCGTCCACACGATGGTGGAGGCGTCGACCTCGATGCCGTTCTTCAGGACGACGTGCTTGTCGACGCAGGACTCCATCGAGGTCTCGATGTAGATCTCGATCCCGCGCTCCTCGAGCTTCTCCTTGGTCCACAGACCGAGGTCCGGGCCCATCTCGGGGAGGATGCGGTTGGCCGCCTCGACCACGATGAAGCGCATGTCCTCACGCTTCACGTTGTGGTAGATCTTCGCCGAGTCGCGGGCCATGTCCTCGATCTCGGCGATCGTCTCGATGCCGGCGAAGCCGCCACCGATGACGACGAAGGTGAGCGCCTGCTTGCGCACCGCCTCGTCGTTGGTGGACTCCGCCATGTCGAGCTGGGCCACGACGTGGTTCCGGAGGCTGATGGCCTCCTCGACCGACTTCATGCCGATGCCGTGCTCCGCCAGACCCGGGATCGGGAAGGTGCGGGACACCGAGCCCATCGCGACGACGAGGTAGTCGAAGGGGATCTCGTAGGGGTCGCCGGCCGCCGGGTGCACAGTGGCCACCTTGCGGTCCTGGTCGACCGAGGTGACGTGACCCGTCAGCACCTCTGCGTTCTTCAGAACGCGGCGCAGCGGGGCGACGAGGTTGCGAGGCGCGACGTTGCCGCCGGCCGCCTCGGGGAGGAAGGGCAGGTACGTCATGTACGACCGCGGGTCGACGACCGTGACGGTCGCTTCTCCGTAGCGCATCTTCTTGAGAATGCGCATCGCGGCATACAGGCCGACGTAGCCACCGCCGACAATCAGGATGCGAGGACGCTCCGTGGTGCTCATATCCGAAAGTATCCACCCCCGGTCTGCCTGGCTTTCGTCGGCCTGGCCCCTGGGGTCTGGACAGCACCTGCTACACTGCCCGCCCCACATGCCTCCCCACTGCCTCGGCCTCACACCCTGGGACCCCCCGGTGTGAGAATGCGCAGCTCGACGGGCTCATGGCGAATGTGCGCGCGAGACAGGAAGGCGATCGAGGATCACTCGATCCGGGCTGCCGGAACGGTCTTCGGTCCGCAAAATCGGACGAAGTGCCCCGACAGCCCACCCCAACGGCGGGAACTCCATGTGAAGAAATTCACGAAGGTTCTTCGGCCGGGTCAGAGAACGGTGCTCCAGGCGATGCCGTCGAGGATGTCATGCTCACTTACGACCAGCTCAGCGGCACCGGTGCGCTCCATGACCGCGAGCAGCACCAACGCTCCCGCGACGATGACGTCGACCCGGCCGGGGTGCATCACCGGGATCGCGGCGCGCTCCTCGTGGGTGGAGCCCAGCAGCCGCTCCGTCACCGCCCGGACGTCCGCGACGGGGATGCGCGAGCGGTGGATCGCCGCACTGTCGTAGGCCGGCAGCCCGAGCGCGATCGCCGCCACCGTGGTGACCGTCCCCGCCAGGCCGACCAGGGTGGCGTTCGTGTCCAGGGGGACCGCCTCCGCGGCCTGGTCGAGCGCCTTCTTGATGTCGGCGCGCATGGAGAGGTAGTCCTCGCCGTGACGCTCCGTCATCCGGACACAGCCGATGTCGACCGAACGAGCCGCCTGGACGCTCTCCGAACCGAGCACGAACTCGGTCGAGCCGCCGCCCAGATCGAACACCAGGTAGGGGCCGTGCTCGCCGTTCAGCTCCTTGGTCGCGCCGGTGAAGGAGAGCTGGGCCTCCTCGTCGCCGCTGATCACCTCGGGGTCGACGCCCAGGATCTCGCGGACCCCGGCCGTGAATTCGTCGCGGTTCTCCGCGTCGCGCGAGGCGCTGGTGGCGACGAAGCGGAGTCGGGTCGCACCGAGCTCCTCGATCACCGCCGCGTAGTCACGGCAGGCCGCGAAGGTCCGCTCCAGCGCCTCGGGGGCCAGCCGTCCGGTGCGGTCGACGCCCTGGCCGAGGCGGACGATGGTCATCCGCCGGTCCAGCTCGTGCAGCGCGCCGGTCTCCGGGTCGAGATCCGCGACCAGCAGACGGATCGAGTTGGTGCCGCAGTCGACCGCGGCGACGCGGGTCGTGGTCACTCGGACCCCTCCCCCTCGATCTCGTCCGCACCGTCCGCACCGTTCGTCCCGTCCGCGCAGACGCACGGGCCCTTGCGCCACCACTCCGGCAGCGCGGCCAGGGCCTCGTCGCCGAGCGGGTTCACGCCCGGACCGGCTGCCAGCGAGTGGCCGACCAGCACGTGCAGGCACTTGACCCGGTCGGGCATGCCGCCCGCGCTGGGGAAGCCCTCCAGCACCTCGATCGCGTCACGGCGGGCGATGTAGTCCTCGTGCGCCCGGCGGTACCCGTCGGCCAGCTCCGGTTCCTCGGCGAGCCTCGCGGTCTGCTCCTTCATCATCCCGTCCGCCTCCAGGGTGCCGATCAGCGAGGCGGCACGGGGGCAGGTCAGGTAGTAGAGGGTCGGGAACGGCGTGCCGTCCTCCAGACGCGGGGCCGTCTCGACGACGTCGGGCAGCCCGCAGGGGCAGCGGTGGGCGACGGCCCGCAGGCCGCGCGGCACGCGGCCGAGCTGCGCCTCGACGGCGGCACGGTCAGCCTCGGAAACGGGGGCGGGGGACTCGGGGGCTTGCGACATGCGGCCATTCTCCCCCAGGTGAGAAACCATGCAGCACCAAAGGGGCGCGAGGAACTGCGCGAGCAACCACCCTGCGCGGATGGCCCTGCACATTGAAGGCCATCAGCCCGGCGGATGGCTTGTCGCGCAGTTCCTCGCACCCCCGAGGTCGCTGCGTGGTTCCTCCACTGATGAATCCTCGCGCCGCCGGAGACTGCCCTTCAGTTCGAGGGGTGGTCCGCGGTGGCGAGGGAGCCGAGGAGGCTCTGGTACCAGGGCTGGGAGGCCGCCTGCTGGGTGGTCGGGGAGGCGGAGGGGGTGGGCGAGGGGTTCACCGAGGTGAACGGCGTGTCGCCGGGAAAGCCGAAGTGGAGGCGGGCACGCGCCTGGGCCTCGACGTAGGCCGGGTCCTGCCAGCGGGCCTTCTCCCTGCGCAGCTCCTCGACCTGCTGCTGCGCCTGCTGCTGCGCGGCCCGCTGCTGGTCGATCTGCGTCCGCTGCGCGATGAACTGACGCATCGGGTAGGCGAGCGCCGCGACCAGCGCGCAGACCACGAGGGCCAGCACCGCCGCCCGACCGGTCAGCTTCGGCCGCTTCCTGGCCTGCTTCTTCTTCTCCGCCACCGCTGCTCCCTCCCTCGGCCCCAACGCGACGACGCCCCGCCGCCCCCACCCTAGAGGGTGAGCGCGACGGGGCGTCGGAGGCGGCGTCAGCCGTTGAAGCGCGGGAAGGCGCCGCGGCCGGCGTACTCCGCGGCGTCGTCGAGGATCTCCTCGATGCGCAGCAGCTGGTTGTACTTGGCGACGCGCTCGGAGCGGGCCGGGGCGCCGGTCTTGATCTGGCCGCAGTTGGTGGCGACGGCGAGGTCGGCGATGGTGACGTCCTCGGTCTCACCGGAGCGGTGCGACATCATGCAGCGGAAGCCGTTGCGCTGGGCCAGCTCGACCGCGTCCAGCGTCTCGGTCAGCGAGCCGATCTGGTTGACCTTCACCAGCAGGGCGTTGGCCGCGCCCTCCTTGATGCCGCGGGCCAGGCGCTCCGGGTTGGTGACGAACAGGTCGTCGCCGACGAGCTGGACCTTGTCGCCGAGCTCGGCGGTGATGGTCTTCCAGCCCTCCCAGTCGTCCTCGAACAGCGGGTCCTCGATGGAGACCAGCGGGTACGCGGCGACGAGCTCGCCGTAGTAGGCGCTCATCTCGGCGGCGGTGCGGGCCTTGCCCTCGAACTGGTACGCGCCGTCCTTGTAGAACTCGGACGCGGCGCAGTCCAGGGCCAGCGCGATGTCGCGGCCGGGGGTGTAGCCGGCGCCCTTGATCGCCTCGACGATCAGGTCCAGCGCCTCGCGGTTGGAGTCGAGGTTCGGCGCGAAGCCGCCCTCGTCGCCCAGACCGGTGGAGAGACCGCGGGCCTTCAGCACGCCCTTGAGCTGGTGGTAGACCTCGACGCCCCAGCGCAGCGCCTCGGAGAACGACTCCGCGCCGATCGGCGCGATCATGAACTCCTGGATGTCCACGTTGGAGTCCGCGTGCGAACCACCGTTGAGGATGTTCATCATCGGGACCGGCAGCACGTGGGCGTTGGGGCCGCCCAGGTAGCGGAAGAGCGGCAGGTCGCTGGCCTCGGAGGCGGCGTGCGCCACGGCGAGGGAGACGCCCAGGATCGCGTTGGCGCCCAGGGAGGACTTGTCGGCGGTCGCGTCCAGGTCGAGCATGGCCTGGTCGATCAGGCGCTGCTCGGTGGCGTCGTAGCCGACCAGCTCCGGGCCGATCTGCTCGATGACGGCGAGGACGGCCTTCTCCACGCCCTTGCCGCCGTAACGGGACTTGTCACCGTCACGCAGCTCAAGGGCTTCGAAGGCACCGGTGGAGGCGCCGGACGGCACGGCAGCGCGGCCGGTGCTGCCGTCGTCGAGGCCGACCTCGACCTCGACGGTGGGGTTGCCTCGCGAGTCGAGGATCTCCCGGGCTACGACGACGTCGATGGACGGCACAACTGTCTCCTCAGGGGGATGCGGGTTGTTACGCACAGAGCCTAGCCCGTGTCGGGGCCGGGACCACTCAGGACCTTTGCCCTGTCTTGACTGACGGACATCTGGCGCAAACGCGGGAAAGCCCCTACCGGTCGGTAGGGGCCTTTCGCGAAGGTGCGTGCCGCGTCCGCTACACGAGGACGAGCCGCTCGCCGACGAAGATCAGATCCGGGTCGCTCCCGACGGTGGACCGGTTCCGCTCGTACAGCGCGTGCCAGCCGCCCGCGACGTGGTGGCTCGCGGCGATGCCGGAGAGGGTGTCGCCCGCCTCGACCGTGTAGACGCCGGCCGTGGACGAGCCGCCGTGCGCCGGCGCGCCGGGCCTCGGCTTGGCGTGCTTGGGGGCGGACTTCTTCGGCGCGGCGGGCTTGCTGTGCGAGTGGCCGGAGCCGGACTTGGAGGAGGTGTCGACGGTGGCCGGCGCACCGCCCGCGCTCAGACCGGCCCGCGGGCCGCAGACCGGCCACGCGCCCGGCCCCTGACTGTCCAACACCTTCTCGGCGACGGCGATCTGCTGACCCTTGCTCGCGTGGTTCGCGGTGGAGGCGTAGGCGCCGCCGCCGTAGGCCCGCCAGGTGCTGGCGGAGAACTGGAGCCCGCCGTAGTAGCCGTTCCCCGTGTTGATGGACCAGTCGCCGCCGCTCTCGCACTGGGCGACCTTGTCCCAGGTGGAGACGGACGCGGCGCTCGCACTGGCCGCCCCGATGAAGGGGAGGGCCACCGCGGCGCCGGCCACGCCGGTGGTCGCGACGATGGCCTTGGCCTTGTTGACGCGGATTCGGCGATGGCGGCCGTTGCCGGAGAGGAGCATGAAGGATTCCCTCTGCGACGCCTGCGAGGTGAGCTGTCGGGTTCGGGCCGTAGAGGCTGGCCCGGACGCTGATGCGTCTTCACCCCGAGCCGTCCGCGCTCCCGCGTGAACGGCGACCTACCTGGGTCCCCCACTCCTGCCCGTTCGTCAAGTCGACGTTGCCGCCCCACGGTGGACAGGACTCGGCGTCCCGCGAGGCGGTGTCCGCTGACGCGAACTTCACGGAGGCTAGGCAGGTTTTCATACGAACTCAACCTCCGACACGAGGAGCCGGAGGGCCGCCGACCCGGCGTCAGCCGCGTGAACTGGGCTTCCTCTGCGCCAGGACGTCAGATGTGAGCTCCGTTACCCTGCCGTGATACGAGCAACCGGTGGGTCAGGTGTGACCACTCGTCAAAGAGGGACGCCTGGGGAACGCCCACCCCCAGCAGCCGCTCACTCCGCCGCGACAACCCGCCGGCCCAGCCCAGAAAGCGCACTCCCGCCGCGCGCGCGGCCGAAGCGTCGCCGACCGCGTCGCCGACGTACACGCAGCGGGAGACGGCCTCGCCGGCCACTCCCAGAGCGTGCAGCGCCTCCTGGATACCGGAGGGGTCCGGCTTCATCCGCGCCAGGTCGGCGGGGCGGCCGACGACATGCTTGGCCAGCGCCTCCACCAGGCCCGCACCGAGCAGGTACTCCTCGATCGCGGGACGTGCGTTGTTGCTGACCACGGCCAGGGGGACGCCGGCCTTCGCCAGCGCCAGCACACCCTCGCGCGCACCGGGCGTCGGATCGGCCGAGACCGCCGCCAGCAGCTCCTCGCGGGCCAGGGCCCGGTCCGTCAGCGCGATCAGCCGGGCGGCCTCGGCCGACGGCGTTCGGGCGGCGTCGAGCAGTGCGGGCAGTCGGGCCAGCAACCCGTGCGGGTCGTCGGTCTCCTGGAGCCATGCCACGCCCTGCCCGCGCAGCTCGTCGAGGAGCACGCGGGCGACCCCGGGCGCCGGGCGGCGGGCGAAGAGGTTGCACACCGGCCCGTCGAAGTCGAGCAGCACGGCGGCGACGGCCTCGTGCGGCGGCTGAGGGTGCGTGATCGCGTCACTCCGGTTCGTTCACGTGCGCCGGCCCGTCGAGCGGTGGCCGGTCGTGCTGCGGTTCGTCGGGCAGGGGTCTGGAGAGGGAGACGCCGTAGGGCTCGGCCCTGGCCCACCAGGAGGCGAAGAAGGCCCGGGCGGTGTCCACGTAGACGGAGTCCGTGTGGTTGGCGAGAGCCTGGCGCCGGCGCGGGAAGAGCCGGGTGCTCAGGCCGGTCAGGTCCTCCAGCCGCACCAGGTGGCCTCCGACGTGGACCGGGCGCTCTATGAGTTCGTACCAGCCCTCCAGCACCTCGTCGTCGTTCAGCACGTACAACTTCGACATCGGCGGAAAGGGCACGGTGCGGACCTCGATCACCGGCTCCGAGTCGACCAGCTGGTAGGTCTGCAGCGAGAGGGCCGCCGAACGCAGCGAGGTCACCTGGTCGTGCGAGATGCGGCGCAGCCGCTCCAGCGGCCTGGTGTCGCCCGGGTCGCCCAGCACCCGCGGATAGGTGGGGGTGGCGCTGAAGTCGCAGACGATCAGCCGGATCCTGAACTCGCTCAGCCGGGGCTCGCGGCGCGCTCGCAGGCCGATCAACTGGAGCTGGAGGGCGGAGACGAAGGACTCGGCCGTGACGCACAGGACGTCGACGTGGAGGCGTCCGCTGCGCAGCACCCGATCGAGGTGGCGTCCCAGCACGTTGACCGCGCCCTCGGCGGCCGGCTCCGGCGGTGCGCCCGGCTCCTGGGGACGGGCGCCGGTCAGCACGGCGCGCTTGCCCGGGTGGGTCTCGATCAGGCCGTCGCGAGCCAGCACGGTGAGGGCCTTGTGCACCGTGACCCGGGACACCTGCAGCTCCTCCGCCAACTGCCGCGCGGAGGGCAGCGACTGACCGGCCTGCCACTCCCCGGCCGCGATGCGCTGCACAAGCCGCTCCCTGACACCTTTCGGAGCCACTGGACCACCCCCTCACGGGGAGCCTACTCCCCTATGCAGCACGCAACCTGTCTATCCGTCAGATTTACAGGTTACCCAGTTGGCTGTACTGGAAATCATCTGTGCAACAGGGGAGGTGGACAGATGGAAGTACAAGGCAAGCTGTTCGACTGGCTGCTGGAGCTGTTGCTCCAGAACGCCGGCGTCGACACCGGCGTGATGCTCGTCGCCATGATCGCCCTGCTCTGCCCGCGCGAGCAGCGTCGCTCGCCGGTCGGGGTGATCCTGGCGCTCGGGCTGGTGATGTTCTTCGGCGGACACCTGGTCCTCCGCATCACCGTTCCGGGCTCGTCGACGTGACGCGGCGTGACCTCGACATGATGTGACGTGACGTAGGGCCAGGGATCAGAACTCGACCGGCAACTGCCGCAACCCCCGCATGATGAGGCCGCCGCGCCAGCGCAAGTCCGCTGGGTCGGCGGCCAACGTGGTCTTCGGGAGCCTGCGCAGCAGCGCACCGATCGCGTACTGCGCCTCCATCCGGGCCAGCGGCGCGCCGATGCAGTAGTGGATGCCCAGCCCGAAGGCGATGTGCGGGTTGTCCCGCCGGGCCAGATCCAGCACGTCGGGCGCGGCGAAGCGCCCGGGATCGCGGTCGGCTGCCGCGAGCACCACCAGCACCGGGTCGCCGACGGCGATCTGCTGCCCGCCGAGCGTCAGCGGCTCGGTGGCGAAGCGCCACGTCGCGATCTCCACCGGCCCGTCGTAGCGCAGCAGTTCCTCGACGGCGGATTCGAGCAGCGCGGTCTCCCCGCGGTCGAGCGAGGCCTGCAGCAGTGCGCGCTGCCCGGGGTGCGTCAGCAGCGCGTACATGCCGTTGCCGATCAGGTTGACCGTGGTCTCGAAGCCGGCGAAGAGCAGGATGAAGGCCATCGCCGCGGCCTCGTTCTCGGTGAGGTGCTCACCGTGGTCACTGGCCCGGATCAGGCCCGAGATCAGGTCGTCGCCGAGGTCCGCGCGCTTGCGGTGGATCAGTTCGGCGAGGTAGCCGCGCATCTTCTTCACCGCCCGGCCGACGCCGCCGCGCGGCGACTGACCGTGGTGGATCATCATGCCCGCCCAGTCGCGGAAGTCGTCCTGGTCCTCAGGAGGCACGCCGAGCAGGTCGCAGATCGCGTAGATCGGCAGCGGGAAGGCGAACTCGTGGATCAGGTCCGCGTGGCCCCGCTCGGCGAACCCGTCGATCAGCCGGTCCGTGATCTCGCGCACCCGCGGCTCGAACGCGGCGACGCGACGCGGTGTGAACGCCTTGGCCACCAGACGCCGCAGTCGGGTGTGGTCCGGCGGGTCGATGTTGAGCAGGTGCGTCATCAGGTCGGCGCTCCGCTCCCCCGGGATGCCGACACGTCCGCTGCGGTGCGCCTGCGTGCTGTGACGGGCCGGGTTCTTGCTCAGCCGCGCGTCGGCCAGGGCCTGCCGGGCGTCCGTGTATCGCGTGACCAGCCAGGCGTCCACGCCGCTCGGCAGTGTGGTCCACCGCACGGGCGCGTGCTCGCGCAGCCAGGCGTACGCGGGGTAGGGATCCGCTGCGAAATCGAAGGAGAACAGCTGAGGCGGGATCGACGATTGCACTCCACGACGTTAACCGTTCGTAAAGGTGGGGAGAGACACACTGTCGTACCCACCGGCAGTGAGCTTACGATCGCCCGCAGCGATCGGGCCGTGCGGGGGTCCGGGCTGCCGAGCGGAGACAGGGGTGCGGGCATGGAGCTGAAGGGTGCCGTCGTCGTCATCACGGGCGCGGCCGGTGGGATCGGCGCGGCGATGGCGCGGCGTTTCGCCGCGGAGGGCGCACGCGGGCTGCTGCTGGCCGACCTCGACGGGTCGAGGGTCGAGGATCTGGCGCAGGAGCTGGACCGGGCGGGCTGCCACACGGTCGGCGTGGCGAGCGACGTCGCGCGCGAGAGCGACGTCAAGGCGCTGGTCGACACGGCGGAGAAGCATCTGGGTCCGGTGGACCTGTTCTGCAGCAACGCCGGAATCGGCAGCGGCGCGGGCATCGGCGCGCCGAACGAGCTGTGGCAGGCCAACTGGGACGTCAACGTGATGGCCCACGTCTACGCGGCGCGGGCCGTGCTGCCCGGCATGCTGCGGCGTGGCCGCGGCTATCTGCTGAACACCGCGTCCGCGGCGGGCCTGCTGCAGATGCCGGGCGACGCGGCGTACACGGCGACGAAGCACGCGGCGGTGGCCTTCGCGGAGTGGCTCTCGGTCGCCTACGGCGAGCAGGGCATCCGCGTCAGCGCGCTGTGCCCGCAGGGCGTGCGCACGGGCATGACGGCGCAGGAGGACGTTCGCGCGGTCCTGACGGCCTTCGGCCCCATGCTGGAGCCGGAGGACGTCGCGGACTCGGTCGTCCGCGGCCTGGCCGCGGAGCAGTTCCTGATCCTCCCCCACGAGGAGGTCGCGAGCTACGAACAGGGCCGCGTCGCCGACCGCGAGGCCTGGCTCGCCGGCATGCGCAAGGCCGTCACCCAACTCCCCACCCTCGGCGCGTAACCCCTCCGGGTCCCCGGGCAGGACCCGGGGACCCGGAGACGCCTCCGCGGTACGGAGGGCCGTGGGTGCGGCCCCGCCGGGGAGGCCGGGCCTGGCGGGCGGGCCTGGCGGGCGGGCCTGGCGGGCGGGCTCGGCGAAGACGCCCTAGTGGACGACGCGGTAGTCGACGAGCAGGTAGCCGGTCGGGGACGTCTCGCTGTGGATCACCTCGAGGCGGATCGGCGGCAGGCCGTCGAGGAGGCGGCGGCCGCGGGCGGCGATCCGCGGTGCCGTGACGAGCCGGAGTTCGTCGACGACGTCGGCCGCGAGCAGGGCCTGTGCCACCGTGATGCTCGCGTGGACGCCGATGTCGCCGCCCGGCTGCTGCTTCAGCTCACGGACGAAGCCGACCAGGTCCCCGTCGATCGCCGTCGCGTGGTCCCAGCCCCCGTCGAGGGGCGTCGACGTGGCGACGTACTTCGTGACCCCGTTGATGAACGTCGCGAACGGCTCGATCTTGCTCTCCGGCCAGAACCGGGCCCACTCGTCGTAGCTGCGACGGCCGAGAACCACCGCGTCCTGGGTCTCGATCACAGCGGCGAGGTTGGCGTCCATCGCGCCGTCCCAGTCCGCGAAGAACTCGTCCGGGCTCTCGGCGACCCCGTCGAGGGAGAGCAGGGTGTAGACAACGATCTTTCGCACGCCTCATACCTCCGATTGGCATCGATGCTACTGATCGGACGGATCGGGACCTCGGAACTCATCGGTGCGACGTGCGGGAGTTCCGCCTACGCGGTGACCAGCCGCAGCGGGATCGTGCCGCAGGCGTGGGTCGCGGCGGGGTCGAGGGCGCGGGCGAGGTCGCCGGGGAGGCGGGCGGCGGTGGTGGAGGCGACGACGCGGCCACGGGGATTGACCAGGAAGGCCGGGCGCGCCAGCGCGCGCAGCGCGGGGACGGCGACGGATTCGAAGTGCCGCAGGTAGACGTCGGCCGCCGCGACGCCCGCGAACGATCCGTCAGGGCCGTGAACCGGCGCGGCCAGCGTCAGGCTGTACTCGTCCGTGCACAGGTAGTCCACGTAGGGGCCGGAGATCGCCCGCTGCCCGGTGTCACGGGGCAGGGCGTACCAGTCCCAGTGGGTGTAGTCGCTGTACGCCGAGGTCGCCGGGTCGAGGTCCAGCAGCAGGGGCTGGACCCGCGCGTCGGCCCGCAGCTGCCACCACTCCAGCCAGGCCGGCACGTCCGCCAGCAGGCCAGGCGCGGCCACGAAGCCCACGCCCACCACCAGTCCGCCCAGCTCCGCCCGCAGGGCCGGCTGCAGGCGGGCCAGCTGCCCGGTCGTCGGCTCGGGAACGGCGTCCAGCAGCGCCGTGACCGAGCGGCGGGTCCGCTCGACCGCCGCGAAGACGCTCTCCAGCAGCCCGCCGATCGCGTGCGCGACCGAGGCCACGGCGACCTCGTCCGTGCGGGGCCCGCTGCTCACGCCTGTTGCTGCCATGGGCCGTCCAGTCGCCGTTCGATGAGGCGGCGCAGCGCGACGTGCACGTGCTGCTCGGCGAGGTCGCGTGCCAGCTCCCCGTTGCCGGACGCCACGGCGTCCAGCAGCGCGCGGTGCTGGGCGTCCGCCTCGCGATGGGCCTCGGGTTGGTTGAACGCGAGACAGAGTAGCGGGCCGATCTCCGTCTGAAAACGGATCTCCTCGCGGGTCAGCCGCGCGGACTGCGCGGCCGCCGCGATCTCCACATGCAGGCGTCCGTCGATCCGGCCGCGGGCGGCCGGGTCCTCGGCCCGGGCGAAGTCGAGCAGGGAGCGGCGCGGGGCCTCCAGGTCGGGGGCGTCCGCGCGTTCCGCCGCGAGGCGGGCGGTGCCGCCCGCGAGCGCGGCCCAGTGGTCGGCGAGGTCGCGCAGTTCCTCCGTGGTGTGGGCCAGCAGTCGCGCGCGCAGGCGCTCGTCGAGGGTGTCGGCGGGCGCGCAGACGAAGGTGCCGCCGCCGCGACCGCGACGGGTCGTCACCAGGCCCTGGTGCCGCAGCACCACGAGCGCCTCGCGGAGGGTGACCGTGGCGACGCCGAGCTGGGCGGAGAGCTCACTCTCGCCCGGCAGTTGCTCGCCGTCGCCGAGCAGGCCCAGCGTGATCGCGTCGCCGAGGCGCCGGACCACCGCGTCGACGCGGGGCTCGGCCGCGAGGGACGCGAAGACCGCACGGCGGGCGGCACTCGAGAGCGGCAGCGGCTTCACGGGGGCCATCCCATCACACGCGATCACGAATCGAACTCATAGCCGGCCACCCATTGCCATATGACCTATGGATTCATATGTTTTGGCCCCACGGCTCAGCACAGCGCACACCCCACAGCCCCCACAGCTCCCCCGAAAGGTTCCCGTCCATGAGTGACGTCGTGTCACAGGACCAGGACGCCGCGGACGCCGCGCAACTCGCGGCGCTCGGCTACCAGCCCAGACTCACCCGGGCGCTCGGCCTCTGGTCCAACTTCGCGGTCGGCTTCACCTACCTCTCCCCGCTCGTCGGCGTCTACTCCGTCTTCGACTACGGTCTGGCCACCGGCGGTCCGGCCTTCTTCTGGACCATCCCGGTCGTCCTGCTCGGGCAGGGCCTGGTGCTGCTGACCTTCGCCGAGGTCGCCTCGCAGTACCCGCTGGCCGGCGGGATCTACCAGTGGGCCAAGCGCCTGGTCGGCCCGAGGTACGCCTGGCTCTCCGGCTGGATGTACACCTGGGCGCTGCTGGTGACCATCGCGTCGGTCGCCTACCCGATCGCCACCTACGCCGGTCCGCTGCTGGGCTACCGGGTCAACCACTGGAGCACGGTGATCACCTGCGTGGTCGTCATCCTGCTCTCCGCCGTGGTGAACCTGCTCGGCGTCCGGCGGCTGGCCTTCGTCGCCAACATCGGCGTCTTCGCGGAGGTCGTCGGCACCCTGGTGCTCGGCGGCTACCTGCTGCTCTTCCACCACAAGCAGCCGGTCAGCGTCGTCGTGCACACCTTCGGGGCGGGCGGCAGCGGCGGCTACCTGGGCGCGTTCCTGGCGTCCTGCCTCTTCGCGGTGTGGATCTTCTACGGCTTCGAGGCCTGCGGCGACATCGCCGAGGAGGTCAAGGACCCCTCCCGCAAGGTGCCGCGGGCGATGGGCATGACGCTGGGCGTCGGCGCGGTCGCCACCGTCGTGCTGACGCTGGGTCTGGTGCTGGCGGTGCCCGACTTCGGCGCCGTGATCAGCGGCAGGTCCACCGACCCGCTGGGCGACGTGCTGGCCGCCTCGCTGGGCACCGCGGGCAGCAAGTTCGCGCTGGCGCTGATCGTGGTCGGCTTCGTCTCCTGCACCCTGGCCATCCAGGCCGCCGCCACCCGGCTCGTCTACTCCTACGCCCGTGACGGCGTGATCGTCGGGGCGAAGTGGCTCTCCAAGCTGCACCCGACCTTCCACATGCCCCCGGCGGCCACCGCGGTCACCGCCGTGATCCCCGCGGCCTTCGCCTTCCTCCCCTCGGCGACGGTCACCAGGATCATCACCTTCTCGGTGGTCGGCATCTACGTCGGGTTCCAGTCGGTCGTGCTGGCGTCGATCATCGGCCGTTCACGCGGCTGGAAGCCGGCCGGCGCGTTCACGCTGGGCCGCTGGGGCTGGGCTGTGAACATCGCCGGCCTGGCCTACGGCGTGACCGCGATCGTGGTGCTCTCGGTCAAGACGCCGGCGAACGGCACCGGATTCTTCGACCGCTGGCTGGTGCCGCTCTCGGTGGGCATCGTCGCCGCGCTCGGCGTGGCCTACCTGCTGGTGTTCCGCCCGAAGGAGCAGATCGCCGACGAGGACCGCGCCGACGCCGCCGGGCGGGCCGCGCTCGGCAGCGACGGCGAGGCGGTGGTCACGACGGGCTGACCGCCCTGATCGCCGCGGCCAGGGCCTGGGCGCCCTGGCCCGGCGTGGGCAGCAGTGCGGGGACGGGCACGGTGACGCCGTTCTCCACGTAGGCCCGCAGCTGCTCCCGGCAGCTCTCCGGGGCGCCGTGCACGATCAGCGCGTCCACCACCTCGTCGGGCACGGACGCGGCCGCCGCCTTCCGGTCGCCGGCGGCCCAGTTCTCCCAGAGCGGCTTCAACTGCTCCTCGCGGCCGAGCCAGCGGTGGAACTCGGCGTAGGCCGGGACCGTGAGGTACGCCGCGATGAGCCGCCGTCCCAGCGCGCGGGCGTAGTCCGCGTCCTGGGTCGGACAGACGAAGATCCTGGCGACGACGTCCTTGCCGTGGTCGGGCCCCGCCGCGGCGTCGAACTCCGCCCGCGCGGTGCGCACGTCCTGTGCGGACAGCCAGTTGAGGATCGTTCCGTCCGCCTCCCGTGCGGCGAGCTTCAGCATCCCCGGCCGCAGCGCGGCCAGCAGCACCGCGGGGGTGTGCGCGGGGACCCGGTCCAGCCGGAAGCGCCGGACCGCGAAGGTCGTGAACTCCTCCGTCACCGGGGCGCCCGTGAACGCGGCTTTCAGGAAGCGCAGGACGTCCCGGCTGCGCTGGAAGGGCTGCTCGAACGGGATGGCGTTCCAGTCCTGCACGATGACCGGCGACGAGGCGCCGATCCCCAGCGTGAAGCGCCCCGGCGCGGCCTCGGCGAGAGCCGCGGCCTGCATGGCCAGCAGCGCGGGACCACGGGTGTGCACGGGCACGATCGCGGTGCCCAGCCGCAGTTGCGGCGCCCAGACCGAGGCGAGCGCGAGCGGCGTGAAGGCGTCGGCGCCTGCGGTCTCCATCGACCAGAGGTCGGTGAAGCCCAGATCGGGAAGCGACTCCACGAGCGCACGCTGCGCGCCCAGCGGAATGCCGTCCAGCGGGAAGGTGAGGCCCCAGCGTGCGGGGGCCGTGGGGGTGGCGGTCATGGGCCGATGCCACCATGTCTGCGAACCGCGGACAAGAGGGGGCCCTGTGAGGAACACCCGGTTGACGGAACCCGCGGACGCGGGGACGCAGTGGCTTCCTTCGAGGGGACTGGCCGCCGGCGCGCTCGCCCTCGCCCTGGCGGTGGTCGCCGCGGCGCTCGGCATCATGGCCGTCGGCCCGGTGCGCTGCTCGCCTACGACAGCGGTCTGGCCGGGACCCCCGGCCGCTTCACCGCCGCGCACTGCTGGTCGGTCAAGCAGACCAGGGGCAGCACGAGTTACTGCGAGGGAAGCTTCACCGCCGACGACCGCTCTGTGACCGTGCCCGGGGTGACGCTGGTGAACACCCGGGCCGCGCCGGGCCGGCCGCTCGCCGTCCGGCGCGAGGCCGACGGCTCCGGCTACGCCGTCGGCGGCGTCCCGAACGTCTGCTTCGACCTGGCCTTCTGCCTGTTGATCCTGGCGATGGCGGGAGGCACGGTCGGGATGCTGGGCACGCTGCCGCGCCGGCAGGACCGCGACTGGGACCTGAACGCCCAGGTGCATCCGTGGGTCGGGATGCTGCTGACCGGCGTGGTCGTGTTCTTCGGCGGCTTGGTCCTGGCGGCGCTCAGCGGCCTGGTCGGCCTGGCGACGGGTTGGCTCGGCGGGTTCTGACCCGCTGCACTGCGGCCGGGTGCCGCCCGCCGCCGCGGGCGAAAGGCGCAGGCGACCGGCGCGGGTGACGGTGCGCGCCACGGACACCCGGGCCGGCGTGCCGGCGTGATCAATCGGCCGCGGCCCCCGCATGCGCGTCGCGCAGCGCCTCACGGCAGAGGCGGTCGGCGAGGCGGGTGGTCTCCGGCAGCCGGTAGCGCCGGGCGGCGTCCAGCACCACCGCGGTCGCGTCGTCCAGGTCCACCAGATGCCCCACCGAGACCGTCACCGGCCGGACCCCCTGCTGCGTCCGCAGCACCCGGGCCACGATCTCGCCGCGGTCGGTCACCTCCGCCGTCGCGCCGCGCTCGGACCCCGGCTCGTCCCACTCCCCCAGCAGCGGGGTCTTGGCGACGCCCAGCGTCGGCACACCCGTCAGCACGCCCAAGTGGCAGGCGAGACCGAAGCGGCGCGGGTGCGCGAGTCCCTGTCCGTCGCAGAGCAGCACGTCGGGGGCGACCGTCAACTTCTCCAGTGCGCGCATGAGGACCGGCAGCTCACGGAAGGCGAACAGGCCAGGGATGTAGGGGAACCCCGCCGTCCCGACGGCCGTCGCCTGCTCCACCGGTTCGAGCGTCACCGCGTCCAGCACGACCACGGCCGCGGCGACCGCGTCGTCAGCGCTGCCGTGGGCGCCCGCGTAGGCGACGTCGAGACCGGCGATCAGCCGGGGCGGTCGCGGCAACGCCGTGGCCCGCACCAGCGGGCGGAGCCGCTCCTGCACCGCCAGCGCCTCGGCCTCGGTCCGGGGCCACGTGTGCGCGTCCGCGCGCTCCGTCCCCATCACCGGGACTCGGCGGACCGGATCGCGTCGCGGTAGGCACGCGCGGCCTCGCGTAGCGCGGCCTCCGGGTCCGTGCCCGCCGCCTGGGCCTCGACCGCCAGACGCAGAAGTCGCGCACCGAAGTCCTCGCCCGTGGGGGCCGCCACCCGGACGCCCGCCTTGGTCGCGCGGGAGTGGAGCTTCGCCGCCAGCGCCAGTGCGGGCTGGCCCAGCGGGACGCCGTCGACGGCGGAGTCGCGCTGCTTCTCGGCGGCCTTCAGCTCCTCCCAGTTGGCCTCGACCTGGTCCGGTGTCGAGGCGTCGACGTCGCCGAAGACGTGGGGGTGCCGGTACATCAGCTTCTCGACCAGGTCGCCGACCACGTCGTCGATGGAGAACGGCTCGGTCGGGTGCTCCTGCGCGATGCGGGCATGGAAGAAGACCTGCATCAGGACGTCCCCCAGCTCCTCGCGGAGCATGTGGCGGTCCTCCTCCTCGATCGCCTCGACGAGCTCGTACGCCTCCTCGACCAGGTACTTCACCAGCGAGGCATGGGTCTGCTCGGCGTCCCAGGGGCAACCGCCCGGCGAGCGGAGCCGGTCCATCACGGTGACGAGGTCGAGCAGGCGGGCGCCGGGGAGGTCGTAGGAGCCGGGCAGCAGCTCCAGCTCGGGGATGACCGCGCCGGGCGTCTCCGCGCCCTCGACGGCGAAGCGGGCCAGCGAGTCCGTCAGTCCCGGGTCTCCGTCCGCGCCGACCAGCCACACCACGAGGGTTCCCCGCGCGGCCTCCGCGAGGGTGCGCGGCAGCGCGTAGGAGGGGACGTCGAGCACCTCCACGGCGACGCCGGCCCGCGCCAGCGGCGCCAGCTGCGGATGCGCGGCGTCCCCGACAAGGACGCGCTCCGCCGCGTGCAGGACCTGCCAGGCGGGCCAGGAGAGCAGGCCGGGGGCGACCCGGTGCGTGCTGCCCAGCAGCACGAGCCGCCCAGGGCTCGTCGGCTCGGGTCCGGTCGGCCCTGAGTCGGGCAGCTCGGCGGGGGAACCGGCGGGGTTGGTCTCATTCAGTGCCACGCACCGAACCTACCCCGCCCGGATCACCCGGCAGGTCCTATCCCTGCTTGATCCACGGCTGGGCGGCCTCGGGCAGCTGCGGCTGGCCCGGGTTCCAGGAGCCGCCGTAACGCGGGTTGATGTCGATGCCCTGCGCCGCGGCCGCGTCGTCGAGCATCTTGGTGAGGGCGGGGGCGGCCTCCGGCGAGTCGGTCGAGACACCGGCCGACTGCAGCAGCTTCACCTCACCGGAGGTCATCCGGAACCAGTCGTCCAGATCCGCCGGGGGCAGCCCGGCCTGCGACACGAACTGGGCCTCCAGGGCGCTGCGACTGGTCCCCTGGGCGAGGACGTGGGCCTCCTCGGCCGTGACGTCGCTCGCCGACACGGTCAGCCCCTTCTGGTTCAGCGCGGCCTGCACGACCTGGGTCTTGATCAGGAACTGCAGCACGTGGTCCGGCATCCCGGAGGAGTCCTGGCCGTAGATCGCGGGGCTGGAACTCGTTCCCGGCTGGCCGTGCGCGGGGGCGACGTCGCGGAACGCGGTGACCTGGCTGTCCAGCGCCGCCACGCTGATCCGCTGCCCTCCGACCACGGCCGCGGAGCCGGTGTGCACGGTGCCGCCGCTGCCGCCCGAACACGCCGAGAGCCCCGGAACGGCGACCACGGCGAGCAACGCGAACAGGACGGTGCGAGGGCGGTTCACTGGGCCTCCTGCGACTGACGGTCCGTCTGATGTCTGTGGCGACGAGTGCGGTTCACGCTTTCGGAGATTCGGAGATCACCGTGCCACGCGCGCGGCCCGCGCACCAGAGCCCGACACGAAGACCACCGGGTTGCACCAGCCCCACGGCTCAGCGCGCGGCTCGGGGCACGGCGAGCGCCCGCGCGGTCAGCCGGGCGAAGGCCTCGGGGTTGTCCAGCATGATGTTGTGGCCGCAGTCCGGCACGGCCACCACGTCGATCCCGGCCGCGACCAGGGCCTCCTCCCCCTTGAGCGGACCGTCGGCGGCCGGACGCAGGAAGGTCCGCGGCAGGCTCAGGCCGAGCAACTGCTCGCGCATGGTCGGCACGCTGCCCCGGGCGAGGTGGGTCGCGCTGCGGTACAGCGCCTCGCGACCGGCCAGCCGCATGGTCGCCCACCAGTGCGGACCGACGAGCTCGGCCAGCTCCTGCCGGCCCGTGCTCAGGAACTCCGCCTCGGAGTACGCGGCGACGGCGCCGCTGACCATCCCTTGGCCGGGTTCTACCGGGTCCAGATTGGCGTCGACCAGGACCAGCCGGCCGACCAGGTCCGGGTGGCGCGTGGCGAGGAGGACCGCGACGGCGCCGCCCATGCTGTGCGCGACCAGGTCCGCGGCCTCGACACGGGCGGCGCGCAGGGCGGCGGCCACGGCGTCGGCATGGTCCTCCAGCGTGTAGCCGAAGTCGGCGGGCCGGTCGCTGAGGCCGAAGCCCAGCAGGTCGACCAGGAGCGAACGGTGTCCGGCGAGCGCGGGATGCGTGGCCGAGGCCGCGAAGTACGGCGCGGCCGACGCACCGAGCCCGTGCAGGTAGACGCGGGCGGGTGCGGTCCCGCCGGGGATCTCGACCCAGCGGATGCACGAACCGTCGGCGGTGACGGGGGCGGCGCGCATACGGCTCCTCTCACGTGCCTCGCGCGACGCTGCCTGTCGCGCGATGACCCGACCACCTTATACCTCGATGCCGATGTATATCGATGATGAGGAAGAATGAGGGCATGCTGGAACTGGCCATCCTGGGTTTCCTCTGTGAACAGCCACTGCACGGCTACGACCTGAAGCGCCGCGTCGCACAGCTCACCGGGCACGTGCGCCCGATCGCGGACGGCACGCTCTATCCGGCGATCAAGCGTCTGGAGCGGGCCGGATGGCTCGAGCGGCACACCGAACCCGGCAGTCGCGCGGCACCCAGGCACGTGCTGAGCCTGACTCCGGCGGGGCGGGCGGAACTGCTGCGCCGCCTGCGCGACGCGGGCGAGACGGACGGGACGGACATCAGCAACGAGAACCGCTGGTTCACGGTGCTGGCGTTCCTGCGGCATCTGGCCGACGCGGGGGACCAGGCGGCGGTGCTCCGCCGACGGCAGGCGTTCCTGGAACAGCCGAGCAGTTTTTTCTACGAGGGCGCGCAGCCGCTCACGGCCGAGCAGGCGGGCGATCCCTTCCGCGCGGGGATCCTGACGATCGCCCGCGCCACCAGCGAGGCGGAGTTGCGCTGGCTTGACGCGACGCTGACCGCGCTCGACGCCGCCCACGAGGGCTGACGGGGACGGAACGGCCCTGGTTTTACGGCCCCGGTTCAGTGACCCTGGCGCTCGGGCTGCGGCTGCGAGTGCTGCTGCCCCGGTCGCGGCTCGGCGGCGACCGCCGCGCCCACCGCCGACTGCGAGCCCGCCGCCTCCGCACCGCCACCCGCAGGCTCGGTGGCCGTCTCGGCGTTCTCCGCGGCTTCGGCCGGGGCGACCTCGCCGAAACGGGCGAGGGCCAGGGCGCCGGCCACCGCGACGGCGAAGCCGAGCAGCGCCAGCCACAACATGCCGGGACGGGTCCGGTCGCCCAGCAGGATCACGCCGAGCACCGCGGGCAGGGCCGTCTCACCGAGCACCATCGCGGCCGTCGCCGTGGTCACCTTGCCGCCGCGCACGCCCTCGGTCATGAAGACGAAGGCCACCGCACCGCCGCAGAGCAGGGCGTACGTCGCCGGATCCTTCAGCAGCGGCACCAGGTCCATGCCGTGGACGGCCGGCAGCAGGCGCACGGACAGGCCGACGACGCCGAAGCCCAGACCGCAGAGAGCGCCCATCACGGCCGCGCGGCGGGGCTCGGTCAGTCGCCAGGCCGCCGCACCCGCGACGGCGATCACGACGATCGCACCGAGCAGGATCCAGTGCAGGGCGTCGCCCGGATGCTTGTCGCCCTCCTTGCCCGCCGTCGCGCCGAGCAGTGCGAGTCCGACGCAGACGCCCGCCACGCCCAGCCACTCGGCACGGCCGAGCCTGAGCTTCAGCAGGGCCGCGCCCAGCACCGCCGTCACCGCGAGCGCGCCGGCCAGCGCCGCCTGCACCACGTACAGGGGAAGCGTGCGCAGCGCGACCAGCTGGGCGGCGAAGCCGAAGAGGTCGAGCAGCAGCCCGCAGGCGAACGGGATGTTCAGCATCGCCTTGGCCGTGCCGAGCAGTCCGGACCCGGGCTCCGCCGGCGAGTGCCGCTGCGCGCCGAGGGCCTGCAGCACCATCGCCGAGCCGAAACAGAGAGCGGCGAGCAGCGCCATGGCGAGTCCGAGAAGCATGACTCGAGCCTATCCGCAGCCGGGCGGTGAGAACGAAGCCGTCCGGTTCCGGTCCGCACCCGGCGCGCCGGGGCGCAGCGCCCCGACCGGCCGCTTCACACCCGCGTGAGCGCGAAGCGAAGCTCCTCGGTGAAGGGGTGCCGGGGACCGTGAACCCGTTCGGCGTCCGGCAGGAGCCCGGCGAGCGCCTCTCGCGCGCCCGCGCGGTCGCCGAGCGCCAGCCGCATCTGCGCCTCACGGCGGCGGATGTCCAGCGCCTGGCGGGGGTCGACGCCCGCGTAGGGGTTGTCGACGTAGCCGCGCAGCGACCGGTACTCGGCGAGCGCGGCCGCGAACTCGCCGAGCTGTTCGAGGCACTGGGCGGCCTCGTACCGGTACTGGAGCACCTGCTGGTCCGCCGGTCCCGACTCGCGGGCGCGGTCCTCGGCCAGGCGTCGCAGTTCGGGCAGGGCCCGCGTGTACTGCCCGACGCCGAGCAGCGTCCTGGCGTACTGCTTCCGCAGCATCCGCGCCACCGGTGAGCCCTCGCCCTGCTCGGCCACGACGGCCGGCAGCAGGCCGCCCAGCACGTCGACGGCCTGGGTGGCCTGTCCGGCGTCGAGCAACCGCTTCACCTGGTCGACCGCCTCCGCCAGGCCCGGCAGCTCGGGCTGCGAGGCCCTCGGCTGCCCGGTGGCCACGGACGCCGCGGAGCCGCCCGGCTCGGGCCAGGGCGAGCAGGGGCGCAGGAACGGACGCGTCGGGTCGAACTGCGGGCCCGGAACGCCCCGCACGGGCAGCAGGGCCACCAGCTCCCGGTGCACCTCCGCGGCGCTCGCCGGGCGCGCCTGCTGGTCCTTCGCGAGCAGGCGCAGCACCAGCGCCTCCAGCGACTGCGGCACCTCGGGCCGCAACTCACGCAGCGGCTGCGGCTGCTCGTACAGGTGCTGGTGCAGCACGCCGACGTCCGTCGGCGCCGTGAAGGGGACGCGGCCGCTGAGCAGTTCGTGCAAGACCACGCCGAGCGCGTACAGGTCCGTGCGCGGACCGACCGGGCCGCCCATGGCCTGCTCGGGCGCCATGTACGCGGGGCTGCCGACGGCGGCCCCGGTGCGGGTCAACCGCGTGGTGTCGGTGCCGAGGACGGAGGCGATGCCGAGGTCGAGCACGGTCAGCGCGCCGTCCGGGCGGACGATCACGTTGCGGGGCTTCAGATCCCGGTGCACGACGGGGACCGCGTGCACCGCGCCGAGGATGGCGCACAGCTGCGCGGCGACCGCGACCGCCCAGGGCCACGGGTAGGGGTGGTGCTCGGCGAGGTGGTCGGCCAGATCGGCGCCCTCGACGTACTGCATGACCAGATACAGGTCGTCGCCGTCGGCCCCGGCGTCGTGGACCGTGACCAGCCCCGGATGGTCGACCCTGGCGGTGACCTGGGCCTCGCGCAGGAAGCGTCGGCGCAGTTCCTCGGTGCCCTCCCCGTGCATCCGGTCCGGGCGCAGCAGCTTCACCGCGACGGAGCGGCCGAGGCGTTCGTCGTAGGCCTTCCAGACCTGGCCCATGCCGCCCTGGCTGATGAGCGAACCGATGGTGTAACGCCCGGCGATGATGCGGCCGTTCACCGGTCCCGTTCCTTGCGCAGGTAGTCGCTGAGCTCGTCGAGCTCCGCGCGCACCTGGCCGAGCCGGTAGGACTGCTCGGGTATCGGCGGCTGGGCCAGCGGCCGATGCGCGGGAGACCCGTACGGGACGGGGCCGGCGTCGGGCGTCGACCCGTGACCGGCGAAGGGCCCTGCGTGCGGCGGCTGTTGCAGGTGCATCGGCGCCACTGGACGCAGCCGGGGCGGCCGCAGGTCGCAGACCACGTAGTAGACGGTCGCGGCGATGCCCTGGCCCAGCATGCCCACCGACAGGAGGCTCACCAGCACCCCGGGGTGGTTGCTGTCGTGCTGTGCGGAGACGGCGACGCAGCCGACGACCGCGTAGACGAAAGCACCGAGGGTGAGCCACAGGTCGCGCCGCTGCCGCCGACGGACCGCCAGCACCCCGAGCGGCACGAAGGCGAAGATGCCCACGCCGCCGATCAGCACGACCGCGATGACGAACCACGCGAGCGCCCGCCCCACGGTCGCACCGCGACGGGCGGGCGGGGCCGGAGCCATGAGGGGCGGCGGGCCGTACATCTGCGCTCCTGGTGAACGGGCTGTGTCGTCGACGCGTCGAGCCTAGCGACCCGCGACGACACCGTACGTTCGATTCCACCGATCGCATCCGCCGGGCCGCCGCCGCTGCCCCGCGCCGCCCGCACGTCACGCCTCCGGGGGCAGCGTCCCGTCGGTGAGGGCGTCGTGGAGCCCGCGGACCAGCTGGTCGCCGAAGCGTCCCGCCTGCCGCAAGGCCTCCTCGAACGCGGCCAGTTCACGGAAGTGCGCGCCGTAGCGGCGCTGCTCGGCGAGCGGCAGCCGGGGCAGCTGGAGCCTTCGCACGTCGAGCCGCGCCGCCGTGGACGCGTAGCTGCTCGCCTGGCGGGCGTTGGCGCTGCCGCGCAGGAAGCCGGCGAGGAACCAGGAGTCGAGCGCCGCCGCCTCCGGGCGCAGCACCTGCAGGTTCCGGCCGAGCGCCGCACCGGCCGTGTCCGCGTCCACGACGCGGGCCACGCTGCCGCCGCCGAAGACCGGCACGACCACGTCTCCCTCGCGCAGCAGCACCGCCTCCTCCCCCTGCTCTCCGGCGAGCAGTGCGGCGGCGCCGGTCGGCCCGGTGCCTGCCAGCACGTCCTGGTCGGTGAGGACCCGGACCTGGCCCTCGACCGCACCGGCGCCCCCGGCCCGCATCACCAGCGCGCCGGTGCGTGCCAGTTCGCCGACCGTGGTGGTGGTCCAGCGCACGGCCGGACCACTCTGCGCGGACGCCGCCTCCGCCGGAGGCGGCGGGGGCGTGAGCTCCACGGTGCGACGCAGGGTGTCGCTCAGACGGCTGCTGAGCTCCCCGAGTTCGGCCAGGCCGCCCGCGCCCGCCGAGGAGGGCAGGTGACGGGCCGGAGCCAGGTCGACGTCGTCGTCGAGCAGTTCGAGGACCGGCACCACCCGGCTCAGCGGCACGGCGGTCCCGGTGTCGACGCCGCCGGTCGTCCGGCGTCGGCCACGGGCGACCGGCGTGCCACCGGCTCCGGTGGCCCGCTCGAAGGACTCCCAGGCCTCCAGGACCGCGTTCCTGACGGACTGCCACTCCGCCCCGTCGGCGCCGGCGGTGGGGAGCGCGGAGACGTCGACCAGCAGCACCTCGGGGCCGCCGGGCGACATCGCCGCGGTGCCCCCGCCCGGCCTGCGCAACACCCACAGGTGCAGCGGCACGCTCTGCGGCGGCGCCACCCCGGCGGGCAGCGCCACGACCGCGCGCAGCGCCCCGCGCCGCAGCAGTTCGGCGCGGATGCGCCGTCCCGAGCGCCGGGAGGCGACGGCGGGGGGCAGCAGCAGGACCGCGCCGCCGCCGTCGCGGAGCCGGGCCAGCGTGTGCTGCACCCACGCCAGCTCGGACTCGACCCGCGGCGGCAGGCCGTACTCCCAGCGCGCGTCGTAGGAGAGCTCGTCGTAGCCCCAGTCCCGCTCGTTGAACGGCGGATGGCAGAGCACCGCGTCGGCGCGGAGCTCGGGGAACGGGTCGGAGCGCAGGCTGTCGACGGCCGCGACGCGGATCGCCGCCTCGGATTCGAGGGCGAGCCGGAGAGCGGTCAGGGCGGCCTGCCCGGGATCGCTGTCGACGCCGTAGAGCACGGCCGGGTGCGCGGGCGGCAGAGCCTCGGCGCGGAGCAGCGCCCCGGTGCCCGCCGCGGGATCGAGCACGCTCGGGCGCTGCCCGGCCGCTGCGGTGTGAACAACCGGGCCGGCCAGCGTCGCCATCAGCTCGGCGAGCCCCGGCGGCGTGAGTGTGTACAGCCGCGGGTTGGCGTCGAGATGGCGGCCGAGCAGGAACTCGTAGGTCTGCCGGGCGCCGAGATCCGCCGCGAGCTCCACGGCGGCGCGCACCAGCGGCAGTGCGGACGCCAGTTCACGGCCGGTGGGCGTGTGAACCGGGCGGTCCCGGCCGAGTCGCGAGTCCAGGGCGTGATCGACGAGCGGTGGCAGGAGCTCGACCAGCTCCGCCTCCGGGCGGCCGGCCAGTCCCTGCCAGAGATCCGGATGGTCGCGGACGACCAGCAGCACGCTGCCGATCCTGACCAGGGCGGGGACGACCCCTTCGGCCTGGGCCGCGAGCTGCTGCCAGACGCGTTCCCGCAGGGGCAGTTCGGCGATCTTCCCCTGGCCGCGCAGCCATGTCTCGACGTCGGCCAGAGCGAAGGAAGGGCTGGTCTCGGTGCCGCCGACCGGCCTCGGGAAGTCGGCGTGGCGGCGTCGCCAATTGCTGACGGCGGCTCTGCCCACCCCCGCCAGTCGGGCGATCTCGGCTGCGGTGACTTCGGCCTGGTGCTCGGCCATCCGGTTGCTCCCCTTCCCGTGCCGGCCGCCCGGACGCGGGGGCGGCCGGGCGTGCACCCGAGCATACCCAGCCGCTCAAGCCCAGTCGGTTCACAGTGTGAACATCTGATTTTCTCTGACTTATGTTGACTCGGTTCACAGCACCGTGGTTCTGTGTACTCATCAGCCCGGCGGCCCGCCGGGTGGATCGACTCACAAGGGGTACCGCCATGTCGCGCACCACCAACCGCTCGCGTCGCACCGTTCTCGCCGTCGCCCTGGGGGCGCTGATCATCGCGGGCACCGCCGCGTGCAAGGACACCACCGGCGGCTCGGTCTCCACCGACGCCAAGCCGACCACCGCGGCCTCCGGCCACTCCTCGGGCTCCGGCTCCGGCAGTACGTCCGGCTCCAAGTCGGCCAAGGTCGGCGACACCATCGCGCTCAAGGGCATGGACAGCACGGCCGACGTCACCGTGGTCAGGATCGTCGACAACCCGGCCGGAGCCGACGAGTTCAACACTCCGGAGGCGGGCAAGCGCTTCTTCGCCGTCCAGTTCCGGATCAAGGCCACCGGCAGCAAGGCCTACAGCGACTCGCCTTCCAACGGCGCCAAGGTCGTCGACAGCCAGGGGCAGGCATACGAGGCCGACATCAGCGACACCAAGGCAGGCCAGTCCTTCCCCGCCTCCGTGAACATCGCCCCCGGCGGGAGCGGCCTCGGCTTCATCGTCTTCCAGGTCCCGTCCAACGCGAAGATCACCCAGATCCAGTTCGGCCTGGACAGCGGCATGGCCGACCAGACCGGCCAGTGGAACGTGAACTGAGGACGCGGAAGGGCGCGAGGCGACACGCCTCGCGCCCTGGACCGAGCAGCCGCCGTCGAGCGCTCAGCGCTTGGCGGCCAGCTCCTCGAACATCACCGAAAGGAACTCCGCGCACCAGGTCAGCAGCTCACGGCCGACCACGGGCTTGCCGCCGATGCGCGCCGTCGACGGCCGCGGCACCAGCGCCAGCCTGGTCGCCGCCTTCACCTGGCTGCGCGGGTAGAGCCGGCCGAGGCGCAGCTCCTGCGACTCCCGCAGCTCGATCGGGCCGAACCGGATGAACTGACCCTGCAGTGTGATGTCGGAGATCCCGCAGCGCCGCGCGAACAGTCGCAGCCCGGCCACCAGCAGCAGGTTCTCCACCGGCTCGGGAAGCTTGCCGTAACGGTCCGTCAGCTCCGCCCGCACCTGCGCGATGTCCTCCTCCGAGTTCACCGCCGCGATCGACCGGTAGGCCTGGAGCCGCAGCCGCTCGCCCGGCGCGTAGTCGTGCGGCACGTGCGCGTCGACCGGCAGCTCGATCTTGACCTCCAGCGGCTCCTCCTCCGGAGCCTCGCCGCCGTTGGCCAGCTGCTCGCGGAACTCCGCCACCGCCTCGCCGACCATCCGCATGTAGAGGTCGAAGCCGACGCCCGCGATGTGCCCGGACTGCTCGCCTCCCAGCAGGTTGCCCGCGCCGCGGATCTCCAGGTCCTTCATGGCCACGTACATGCCCGCGCCCATCTCGGTGTGCTGCGCGATGGTCGCCAGCCGCTCGTGGGCGGTCTCGGTCAGCGGGCGCTCCGGCGGGTAGAGCATGTAGGCGTAGCCCCGCTCGCGGCCGCGGCCCACACGCCCGCGCAGCTGGTGCAGCTGGCTCAGACCGAAGGTGTCGCCGCGCTCCACGATCAGGGTGTTGGCGTTGGAGATGTCGATGCCGGACTCCACGATGGTGGTGGAGACCAGGACGTCGAACTCCTTCTCCCAGAAGTCGACGACGACCTTCTCCAGCTGCTGCTCCCCCATCTGCCCGTGCGCGGTCGCGACCCGGGCCTCGGGGACCAGCTCCTTGATGCGGGCCGCCGCCTTGTCGATCGACTCCACCCGGTTGTGGATGTAGAAGACCTGGCCCTCGCGGAGCAGCTCGCGGCGGACCGCGGCCGCGATCTGCTTCTCCTCGTAGGGGCCGACGAAGGTCAGCACCGGGTGCCGCTCCTCCGGCGGGGTGGTGATGGTGGACATCTCGCGGATGCCGGTGACCGCCATCTCCAGCGTGCGCGGGATCGGCGTCGCGGACATCGTCAGCACGTCGACGTTGGCGCGCAGCTTCTTCAGCTGCTCCTTGTGCTCGACGCCGAAGCGCTGCTCCTCGTCGACGATGACCAGGCCGAGGTCCTTGAACTTGGTCTCGGACGAGAAGAGACGGTGCGTGCCGATGACGACGTCGACGCCGCCCTCGCGCAGGCCCTCCAGCACGGCCTTGGCCTCGCTGTCGGTCTGGAACCGCGACAGCGCCTTCACCACGACGGGGAAGTTGCCGTAGCGCTCGGAGAAGGTGGAGAAGTGCTGCTGCACCAGCAGCGTCGTCGGGACCAGCACCGCGACCTGCTTGCCGTCCTGCACCGCCTTGAACGCCGCGCGCACCGCGATCTCGGTCTTGCCGTAGCCGACGTCACCGCAGATCAGCCGGTCCATCGGGACCGACTTCTCCATGTCCTCCTTGACCTCCGCGATGGTGCTGAGCTGGTCCGGCGTCTCCGCGTAGGGGAAGGCGTCCTCCAGCTCGCGCTGCCAGGGGGTGTCCGGTCCGAAGGCATGGCCGGGCGAGGCCATCCGGGCGGAGTAGAGCTTGATCAGGTCGGCCGCGATCTCCTTGACCGCCTTCTTGGCCCGGGCCTTGGTCTTGGTCCAGTCCGCGCCGCCGAGCCGGTGCAGGGTCGGGGCCTCGCCGCCGACGTACTTGGTGACCTGCTCCAGCTGGTCCGTCGGCACGAACAGCCGGTCGCCCGGCTGGCCCCGCTTGGCGGGCGCGTACTCCAGCACCAGGTACTCACGCGTCGCGCCCTGGACGGTGCGCTGCACCATCTCGATGTAGCGGCCCACACCGTGCGCCTCGTGGACGACGAAGTCGCCCTGCCGCAGGGCGAGCGGGTCGATCGCGTTACGGCGGCGCGAGGGCATCCGGCGCATGTCCTTGGTGGAGGACTTCTGGCCGGAGAGGTCGGTCTCGGTGATCACGCAGAGCTTGAGCGCCTCGTGGACCAGACCGTGCTCGATCGCGCCGCAGGCCACATGGATCACGTCGGCGTCCGGCGCGGCGGTCAGGTCCGGGGTGAGCCGGGCCCCGATGCCCTCGCCGCCCAGCATCTCCGCGATGCGGGACGCCGGGCCCTGGCCCTCCGTCACCAGCACCACGCGCCAGCCCTCGGCGAGCCGGCCCTTGCAGTCGGCGATCGCCCGCGCGGTGTCGCCGCGGTAGGCCTCGACCGGGTGCATGCCCAGGTGCAGCACGTCAGGACCGGTCGCGCCCTCCTCGTCCGCGGCGAAGGGACTGACGGACCACCACGGCAGCCCGATCTCGGCGGCGTGCTCGCGGACGTCGGCCAGCGACCAGAGCGAGGCCGCGCCGACGTCCAGCGGCGCCTTCCCGCCGGACGCGGCGGCCACCCAGGACGCCTGGAGGAACTCGGCGCTGGTCGCCACCAGGTCGGCGGCGCGCGTGCGGACCCGCTCAGGGTCGCAGACGACGGCGACGCTGCCCTGCGGCAGCACGTCCATCAGCAGTTCCATGTCGTCGACCAGGACCGGTGCGAGCGACTCCATGCCCTCGACGGCGATGCCCTGGGCGATCTTGTCGAGGATCTCGGCGAGTTCGGGATGCTCCGCGGCGAGCTCCGCGGCACGGGCCCGCACCTCGTCCGTCAGCAGCAGCTCACGGCAGGGCGGCGCCCACAGGCCGTGCTGGGCGATCTCCAGCGAGCGCTGGTCGGCGACCTTGAAGTAACGGATCTCCTCGACCTCGTCGCCCCAGAACTCCACCCGCAGCGGGTGCTCCTCGGTGGGCGGGAAGACGTCCAGGATGCCGCCGCGCACGGCGAACTCGCCGCGCTTCTCGACCAGCTCGACCCGCTGGTACGCGGCGGCGGCCAGCCGCTCGACGAGATCGTCGAGATCCACCTCCTGACGCTGCCGCAGGCTGACGGGCACGAGCTCGGCGAGCCCCTTGACCTGCGGCTGCAGCACGCTGCGCACCGGGGCGACGATCACCTGGAGCGGGCCGGAGGCGGGGTCGTCGGCGCTGGGGTGGGCGATCCTGCGCAGCACCGCGATCCGGCGGCCGACGGTGTCGGAGCGGGGCGAGAGCCGCTCGTGCGGCAGCGTCTCCCAGGCGGGGAACTCGGCGACCGCGTCCGGCGGCAGCAGGGAGCCGAGCGCGGCGGCGAGATCCTCGGCCTCGCGGCCGGTGGCCGTGACGGCGAGGACAGGCCTCCCCCGGCTCCCCTTCGCCTTCCCTGCGAGGGCACGGGCCAGCGCGGCGACGGCGAACGGCCGGGCGGCCGGCGGTCCGACCAGATCCAGGTGCCGGCGGTCCCCGGCGAGTGCGGCTTCCCCGGCCTCGGCGAGCGCCGAGTCCGAGGCGACGATGTCCAGCAGGCCGGTCAGGCTCATCTACTTCTCTCAGCCAGAAGGCAACGCGAAACGCCCGGACAGCGAGGCGGCCCGGGGGTCCCAGGGTACGCCGCGCGACGCCCGAGCGCCGAGCGATAACCCGCGTGAAGCCGCACTCCCCGTCGGCGGGGCAGGCTCACTGCCCGAGGCGGGCGGCTCCGCCGATCTGCGCCTCCGGCGCGTGGGGCGCGACCAGATCGGGACGCTGCGCGACGGCGGGCCAGGTGCACCGTCCCAGGGGCGCGAGGCTCCGCCGATCCGCGCCTCCGGCGCGTAGGCGCGACGAGATCGGAGCGCCGCGCGACGGCCGGGTAGTTGCGCCACCCCAGGGGCGCGGGGAACTGCGCGGCAAGCCACCCGCGCAGGTGCCGGTCCGAACGCGCAGGGCCATCCGCACGGCGGTGGTTGCTCGCGCGCGCCCTGGCGGGGAGCTCAGTCCTCGGCGTTGTCCACAGCCTGGGGAAGAGTCGGGAGCTCGGAGGTGTCCGCCTCGCTGTCGCTCTCGGCCGGGGCCGGGTCCTCCGGGGTCACCGTGCCGGTCAGCGCGGTCAGCGTCTCGCGGATGTGGTCCAACTGCGACTGGATGAGGTCCCTGCGCTCCGCGAAGGCGGTCTCCTCACGGGCCGACTGCTCGGCGATCCGTTCCGCGTCCCGCCGGCCCTTCTCCAGTCGGCGTTCCGCCTGCGTCGCCGCGTCCGCCTCGATCTGCTCCGCCTTGACCTGCATCGCCTTCAGATGACGGTCGACCTCGGCGAGCTTGCGATCGCCCACCGCGACGATCTCGTCCTCCCAGGCCAGCACCTTCACGTCGTGCGCCGCGAACTCCTGGTCCGCCGCCCGCTGCTGCCCGGCCAGCCAGGCGTGGGCCTCGCGGGACGCGGTCTCCGCGCGGGCGCCTGCCTCCTCGGCGTGGGCCGTCGTGGCCTCGCGGATCGCGCGGGTCTCGCGGTCGGCCTCGGCGCGCAGCGCCTCCGCCTGGGCGCGGGCCCGTTCCAGTTCGCGCCGGTGGGACTCGTCCGCCGCGGCACGCAGCCGGTCCGCGAACTCGCCGGCGGTCGTCCGCGACCGGCGCGCGTCCGTGCGCGCCGCGCTGTCGATCCGGTTGGCCTCCTGCACCGCGTCGGACCGGACCGCCTCCGCCTCGTCCTCCGCCGTCACCAGCAGTCCGGCCGCGCGCGGGCTCAGCACCTCGAAGTCGGGGACCGTGGCCTCGGCCGCCTGCTGCGCCTCCCGCAGGTCCATCAGCCGGCGTTCCAGCGCGCGCATCTCGTCGCCGAGACCCGCCAGGCGCTGCCAGGCCTCGTCGCGGGCGGCGGTGAGCCGGGCCAGGGCCTGGTCGACCTGATCGACGTCGTAGCCCTTGCGGATCAGCGGGAAATCCGCCGCGTTCGGAGTCGTCAGGTCGCTCATGATCTGCTTCCGTTCCTCCGGATGCCGGACATGGTCGTGTGTCGTCCTATTTTGAGCAGATTAATGCTTCTTAGGACGGTACCGACACAGAGGAGGGGGTCGGCCCGATGGCCGACCCCCTCCTCTCCCGCGTGTCCAGCCGCTACAGCAGGCCGTCCCAGAACTGCTCGAGCACCACGGCCCACCAGTTCTCCGGCGAACCGAGCGCCGCCGGGTCGATGGCGGCGAGCTCGTTCTGGAAGTCCGTCGTCCAGCGACCCGCCTGTTCCTGCGTCAGGCCGTAGCGGAACCGCCACAGCCTTCCGAGCACGGCGAGGCTCCGCACGAACTCCGGCAGGCCGCTGTTCACGAAGCGCGGCTGCGCACCCTCGGGGCCGGCCGGCTGACCGGCCGTGCCCAGGTCGACCGCGACGATCGCATTGGTGCCGTACTGCACGCAGATCTGTCGGCCGTAGTCGTTGCCGAGGACCAGGTAGGTCCCCGCGTCGGCTCCGCTGACCAAGCCGCGCTCGGCGGCGTGCTCGGCGAGCGTCGGCACCGGCCGGCCCGGCTGGGCCTGCGCCCAGAAGAACGGACCGAAGTCGCGCGGCAGACCCGCCCAGGTCAGCGTGGAGGCGACGACCTCGGGGACGCCCGCCCGCGAGACCGCCTGCGGGTCGTAGCGGAACAGGTTCTGGTCACCGAACGCCGCCTGCAGCTCCTGCGCGAGGGCCTGCGGGGGCGGCGGGGGGCTCGGCTGCTGCGCGCCGACCGGCGGCAGCGGCGCCCGCACCGACGGCACGGGGGCCGGGCCGGCGGCGTGGGTGTGCAGCTCCTTCAGGTGCTCCAGCAGGTGGTCGACCCCGCGTCGGCGCGCGCCGGCGTCCCGCCCGTAGGGGGCGGTGTGGGTGATCCTGACGTTCGGCCAGGCCTCCTTGACCATCCGCGCGCAGTAGCCCGCAGGCAGGTCGCAGCACTCCAGCTCCGTGTGGAGCTCCAGCACCTGCTCCGGCGGCACGTTGAGCCGACGGACCTCCTGGAGGATCTGCCACTCCGGGTGCGGCAGTCCCAGCGCGGAGCGCTGGATGACCTGCTGCTCGGAGCCGTCCGGGCCCCGGTACCGAAGCACGGCGAGGTAGCCGGGTCCGACCGTCGGCGCGCCGGAGGGAGGCGCGGCGGGCGCGGGCGCTCCGCCCATCGAGGCGCCAGGAGGCGGCGGAGGCGCGGCGGGAACGCCCTGGGGCCCGGCCCGGGCGCGCCCATCGGGACTCCGGGCGGCGGAGGCGGCGGCGTGGGCACGCCGGGCGTACCCGTCGCTCCCGGACGCGCCACCGGGGGGCCGGCGAGCATGGTCGGCGCGTAGTCGATCCCGCCCTGCGGCGCACCGGGACCACCCGCAGGCCCACCCGGAGGCGGCGGAGGAACGCCAGGACCACCGAGCGGCGCGCCCGGAGGCGGCGGAGGCAGACCGGGACCACCCGACGGCGCGGCCGGAGCGGGCGGCGGAGGAGGAACGCCGGGACCGCCCAGCGGAGCACCCGGAGGCGGCGGAGGCAGACCAGGACCGCCGGAGGGAGCCGCCGGGGGTCCGGCAGGCGAGGGAATCACGACCGGGGGTCCGGCGAGCATGGTCGGCGCGTAGTCGATCCCGCCCTGCGACGCACCAGGGCCACCCGGAGGCGGCGGCGGAACGCCAGGACCACCGAGCGGCGCGCCCGGGGGCGGCGGCGGCAGGCCAGGACCACCCAGCGGAGCGCCCGGAGCGGGCGGCGGAGGAACGCCGGGACCGCCCAGCGGCGCGCCCGGAGGCGGCGGAGGCAGGCCAGGACCACCCGAAGGCGTGCCCGGAGCGGGCGGCGGCGGGAGCACCGGGCCGGAGCCGGGGCGCGAGCGCACCGTCGGGGCGTACTCGATGCCGCCCTGCGGCTCGACCGGCGGCGCACCGTGCTGCACGCCAGGAGGCGGCGGAGGAACGCCGGGACCGCCCACGGGCCCCGCCGGAGGCGGCGGGAAGCCGTAGCCGCCCTGGCCGCCGCCCGCCGCCTGCGCCGCAGCGGGCGCGGCGGGCTGGGCCGGCGCCGGGCGGGGCGTCGGCGGGGCGAGCATCGTCGGCACTTCGCCAGGAGGGCCCGACGAGACCGGCGGTGCCACCTGGAGCCTGGCGGGCTCCTCCACCGGGGCAGGGGCCGCGGCCTCCTCCAGCCACTGCGGGGGGCTGAGCAGGAAGGACGTCGCCTCCGCCATGTCCCGCCCCGGCATCTCCGGCATCCGCGCCGGGGTCACGCCGATCGGGCGGCCGTACGTCTCCTCGTAGCGCCGCACCACGTCGTTGATCGGCAGACCGGGCCAGAGCGTGGTCGCGCCCGTGTCCCGTGCGATCACCATCCGGGCCGCGCCGCCGTCCGAGGACGGCCCGTCGCTGCGGTCCACCGCCCAGGCCACGAAGCCCAGGTCGAACTCGCGCACGCGAACCTCGCGGCGCCGGTACGCGGGCACCCCCGCGTTGATCCACTCCTCGGCGCGCTGCTGCGCCTCCGCGTAGGTCACCACGCCGACGTCACCCTCACCCCTCCACCGGGACGGCGCGCGCGAAGCCGCCGTCCACCATCAGTTCCGCGACCGTCTGCAGCTCCGGCGGACTGCCCGCGAGCCGCAGCAGGAAGGCGTCGAAGTCCTCGCCGCAGGGCAGCAGCAGGCGCTCGCAGCGCTGGGCCGGCGTGAGCGCCGGGTCGCCGTCGTCGCGGGCGTCGTCGTGGGGCAGGAAGCCGACCGTGCCGATCCTGTCCCCGCGCACCTTGATCACCAGCAGGCCGCCCTGCGCGTAGCCGATGCCCAGGTAGTCCTTGGTCACGTGGTCCCGCAGGCACTTGTTGACGTACGCCACGTCGTCGAGCGTCCGTTCGCCGCGCAGCGCGAAGAACGGCTGGTCGATCAGCACGCCGAGATCGGTGTCCAGCCCCAGGCCCTTGGGGGCGCGGCCGCCGGCCGCCTTCAGGAAGAGCCGGTAGGGGCCCGGCAGTGTGTAGCCGAGGGCCTCCTCCACCGACTGCAACCGCTGCTCCGTCTCCGCCGGTCCGAGCTGCGCCGCGGCCTCGCCCTCGGCGGCGCCGTCCGCGCCGTCGGGCAGCGGGAAGTGCACGGGGCGTCGCTCCTGGAGCGGCCGGGTGCCGCGCTTGCCGTGGTCGGCTCCGGAGAGCGCGAGGCCGGCGTGATGCCGCAGCAGCATCTTGACCTCGACCGGGATCAGTTCGAGCCGCCGGTTGCCGGGCGAGGCCGGGGCGACCGAGTGGTGCCAGGTCCAGCCGACGGGCGTGCCGACGGGGCTCTCGACATCGGCCCAGAGCTCGTGGCCCTGGGCGCGGAGCGCCACGTTCGCCGAGACGTAGTCGGTCAGTCTCAGCTCGTCGACGCCGAAGCCCTCGGGCGGATCGGCCACCTCGGCCGCGGCCCGCGCGAAGGGGGCGAAGTCGGGGTGCCCCGCGGGGTCGACCTTCACCCCCGAGGGGTACAGCTGCGCCCGCAATGGATCGGGAAAGTGCACGACCTGTCCGGCGTACGCCGCGTTGGGCCGACCTGTCGTCATGGAGTGTGCCCCCTGCTGGAACTGACTGCCGGTGCCAAGACTAGGGGGTTGGCGCTCCGGAGGGATCTCCCCGGTGGCCCCAGGTGTTCGAATCGCAGCGATCGCCGTCCGAACACACCCCCGACTTCACTGTCCGTGGCCGCATTTGGCACCCTGATCACCAGAACGTTCACGGGGGTTCACGGGGGAAAGGAACCTATGATCATGGAAACCACGGGTCACCAGCGCAAACATGCGCCCGCGCCGCTGCTGCGTCATCGCAGGGACAGCCTGATGCCGATCGTGGCGGCGGCGCTGTCGGTGCGGGGTGATACGTATACGCATGTGAGCGAGAAGGGTGAGCTGCCGCGGCTGCACCCGCTGGTCGGGGGCTTTCTGGCGGACCTTCCTGTCGAACAGCTGGAGCGGTTCACCGGGCGCTGCCCGGAGGCGGTGCTGCTCTCGCAGTTCCTCGACCAGACGGAGGCCGGCCGGTCGGGGCGGGCGGCGCGCAAGGCCTTCGGGGAGGGCGAGGCGCGCAAGGCGCTGCGCGGCGCGAAGATGACGACGGTCCGTATCCGTGAGGAGGGCGACCCGGCGCACGGCACGCACCAGCCGCCGTGCCGTTCCTGCCTGCCGTTGCTCGACCACTTCGGCGTGAAGACGATCTCGCTCCGTCCGAAGCAGTAGTCCGGTCGTGCGGCAGTAAGGAAGGAGGGCACACATCCATGGAGGTACGGTTCCCGGCGGAGGTCGCCTCCGCCCTGACGAAGGCCGGGTGGTTCCCCGGCCGCAAGCGCCTGCAGCGCGCCGAGGAGTGGGCCGGTCAGCTCACCGCTTACGCGTCGCCCGAGGGTCACCGGCACGCCGTCTTCCCGGCGGCGCTGGAGGCCTGGGCGGAGTTCGGCGAGCTCTCGGTGACGCTCGACGGCCCGGGCGCGGAGGTCGCCCGGACGCCGTTCTCGATCGACCCGCTGTGCGGCCTGCACCAGCCGCGCACGCTGGCGGACCTCGGCCGCTCACTGGAGCTTCCGGTCTGTCCGCTGGGCGAGGAACGCGCCGGCGCGGCGCTGCTCGCGATCGACGCGGTCGGCCGCGTCTACAGCCTCGACCACGCGGGCGAGTGGTTCCTCGGACACTCGATGGACCAGGCGCTGACGACCCTGATCGCCGGCCGCCGAGCCGAGCGCCTGCGCTTCCTGACCGACGCGCTGTAACCCGCCTGGCCTGCCCGTGCCCAGGGCACGGGCAGGCCGGGCGGCGTCCACGTCGCCCCCGACTGCCGAAGCCACGCGCGACGGGACCGTCGTCAGCGGGCAGAGGACGCTCAGGATCCGGTTGACTCCCAGAGAGGGAGGACGGCTGCCTGGCCGCGCGCCGGCGGGATGCGGGGGCGTCAGTCGCCGTAGGCCTCGTGGAGGGCCGTGGTCAGCAGGTCCAGCGCCTGCGCCGGGGGGAGGCCCAGGGACTTCGCGCGCTGGGCGTAGCGCGCCGCCGCGCTTGCGAGTTCGGCGAGGGCGCGGTCGCCCGAGGCGGCGATCACCGTGCCCGCGCGGCCGCGGGTCTCGACCACGCCGGCGGACTCCAGCTCCCGGTACGCCTTCGCGACCGTGTTCACCGCCAGCCCGAGATCCTCGGCGAGCTTGCGGACCGTCGGCAGGCGCGTCCCCACCGGCGCGGCGCCGCTCGCCGCCGCCGCGGCGATCTGCGCCCGGATCTGCTCGAAGGGCGGGACGGCGGAGGCGGGGTCAAGAGAGATCAGCACGTTGCGGACTCCGGCGCTGGGGGCTTCGGCACGCCCCTACGTTAGTACCGCCGCCCGGCCGGGCTCCCTCAGTGCGAGGCCAGGAGCCGGGCCTCGACCCGGAAGCCGCCCTCGTCCGTGGGGCCCGCGGTGAACGCGCCGCCCAGCGCGGTGACGCGTTCGCGCATCCCGACGAGGCCGTTGCCGCCGCTCGGAATGGCCTTCTCCAGGTCCGCGTGCCGGTCCGCCGACGGACAGCCGTTGGAGACGGCCAGGGCGACGCCGCTGGGCACGTACGCGACGACGACCTCGACGTCCGCGCCCGGCGCGTGCTTGAGCACGTTGGTCAGCGCCTCCTGGACCACCCGGTACGCGGTCTGCTCGGCCTCGGCCGACAGCATCCGACGCGCGCCGCCGAGGGTGAACCGCACGCCGAGTCCGGCCGCGCGCGACTCGTCCACCAGCTTGGGCAGGTCCGCCAGCCCCAGCGGAACCGGTCCGGTCGGAACGACCGCCGACGGCGGAGTCCCGTCCACGGGGGCGACCACATCCGCGTCCTCGGGCTCGACCGTGCGCAGCACGCCCAGGATCTGCCGCAGCTCGTCCAGCGCCTGCCGGCCGATGTCGCCCATCAGCTTCGCGCTCGCCGCGGCCTTGTCCGGCTCCTTGTGCACGACCCGCTCCAGCGCGCCCGCGTGCACGACCAGCAGGCTGACCCGGTGCGCGACCACGTCGTGCATCTCGCGCGCGATCCGGGTGCGCTCCTCCATCCGGGCCCGGCGGGCGCGCTCCCTGGCCTGCTCGGCGAGCAGCGTCAACTCCGTCTCCAGGCCCTCGGCCCGTTCGGTCAGGGCGATCCAGAGGCGACGCCGCGCCCCGATGTAGAGGCCGAGCATGGTCGGCGGGACGCTGATCGCCACCGCGACCAGGACCGACAGCACGATCAGCACGGGCTCGGGCACACCGCGGTGCAGGGCCTCCTGCTGCTGGGTGCCGAGCGTCAGCGTGGAGACCAGCACCGTCTCGGCGATCGCGATCGCGCACAGCACGCTCATCGCCCGGCGTTCGGCGAAGCGCCCGGCCGCGCCCTCGGGCCGGTAGGCGCCCAGCGTGTACAGGCCGATCATCAGCAGCATGTAGCCGGAAAGCAGCGGGATCGTCGCCAGCGCCGCCGCGACCGGGACCAGCGGCCAGCGTCGCCGCACCAGCACCGTCGCCCCCGCGACCAGCCCGAACACCGCCACCGCGGCCATCGCCGCGGTGCCGAGGCGCTCCCGGTAGGCGAACATCGCGGCCGAGTAGGCGCACTCCATGGCCGCGGCCGCAGCCATCCCCAGGTCCAGCCACATGCTCCGCCGGCGCGTCCACGCTCCCACCCTCATGACCACAAGCCTAGAAGGAGGCCGCAGCCGCGGTGAGACCCGCGCCGCGATGTCCGCATAGCGACCATTCTCGTGGACGGTCACCGCCCGCAACCTATGCTGGACCGCGAGAGAAGCGGCTCACCGCCAACCACGCGGTGAGCCGTAGGGAACTCTCAGCCGCAGTTCACAGCAGTCAGTCAGTTCACAACCGAAAACTGCAGGACAGAGCAGAGCACCATCGGGGCGGACAGCGCGGTCCGCAACACGCCCATGCCCGTCCCCACCCACCCCGCAAGGGAGTACCAGCGTGAGCGACGCACGCGAGGCCACCGCGCCCGCCGTCCCCCCGGCCGAGACCGACAACAGCGCCCTGCGCGCCGACATCCGCCGCCTCGGCGACCTGCTCGGCGAGACCCTGGTCCGCCAGGAGGGCCAGGAACTGCTCGACCTGGTCGAACAGGTCCGCGCCCTCACGCGCAGCGACGGCGCCGCCGCCGCCCGGCTGCTGGAGGAGACCGACCTCGAAACGGCCGCCAAGCTGGTCCGCGCCTTCTCCACCTACTTCCACCTCGCCAACGTCGCGGAGCAGGTGCACCGCGGCCGGGAGCTCAACGCCCACCGCACGGACAACGGCAGCCTGCTCTCCCGCACCGTCGACAAGCTCGCCGACGTCGACGCCGACCACCTCGCCCTGACGCTGAAGAACCTCAACGTCCGCCCGGTCTTCACCGCGCACCCGACCGAGGCCGCCCGCCGTAGCGTGCTGCAGAAGCTGCGCCGGATCGCCGAGCTGCTGGACCAGTTGGACACCCCGTCCCGGCCCACCGGCCGCCGCCAGGCCGACCGCCGTCTGGCCGAGGTCATCGACATGCTCTGGCAGACGGACGAACTGCGCATCGCCCGCCCCGAGCCCGCCGACGAGGCCCGCAACGCCGTCTACTACCTGGACGAACTCTACAAGCGCGCCGTCCCCGACGTGCTGGAGGAGCTGAACGAGGAGCTGTCCCGGGTCGGCATCACCCTCCCCGAGGGCGTCCGCCCGCTCACCTTCGGCACCTGGATCGGCGGGGACCGCGACGGCAACCCCAACGTCACCCCCGAGGTGACCCTGGACGTGCTGGTGCTCCAGCACGAGTACGGGATCAACGACGCCCTCGACGTCATCGACGAGCTGCGCGGCTCGCTCTCCTCCTCGGTCCGCCTCTCCGGCGCCAGCGAGGAACTGCTGACCAGCCTCGCCGACGACCTGGCCCGGCTGCCCGAGATCAGCCCGCGCTACAAGCGGATGAACGCCGAGGAGCCCTACCGGCTCAAGGCCACCTGCATCCGCCAGAAGCTTCTCGGCACCAGGGAGCGCCTGGCCAACGGGACGCCGCACGTCACCGGCCGCGACTACCTCGGCACCGGCGAGCTGCTGGCCGACCTGGAGGTCATCCAGTCCTCGCTGCGCAGCCACAAGGGCGAACTGATCGCGGACGGCCGGATGAGCCGCGCCATCCGCACGCTCTCCGCCTTCGGCCTGCAGCTGGCCACCATGGACGTGCGCGAGCACGCCGACGCGCACCACCACGCGCTGGGCCAGCTCTTCGACCGCCTCGGCGAGGAGGCCTGGCGCTACACGGACATGCCGCGCGAGTACCGGCAGCGCCTGCTGGCCAAGGAGCTCAAGTCCCGCCGCCCGCTCGCGCCCACCCCGGCTCCGCTGGACGCGGCCGGCGCGAAGACGCTGGGCGTCTTCGAGACCGTGCGCGAGGCCTTCGTGCGCTTCGGCCCGGAGATCGTGGAGAGTTACATCATCTCCATGTGCCAGGGCGCCGACGACGTCTTCGCGGCGGCCGTGCTGGCCCGCGAGGCCGGTCTGATCGACCTGCACGGCGGGGTCGCCAAGATCGGCATCGTGCCGCTGCTGGAGACCACCGACGAGCTGCGCGCCGCCGACACCATCCTCGACGAGATGCTGCGCGACCCCTCCTACCGCCGCCTGGTCTCGCTCCGCGGCGACGTCCAGGAGGTCATGCTCGGCTACTCCGACTCCTCCAAGTTCGGCGGCATCACCACCTCCCAGTGGGAGATCCACCGCGCCCAGCGCAGGCTCCGCGACGTCGCCCACCGCTACGGCGTCCGGCTCCGTCTCTTCCACGGCCGCGGCGGCACCGTCGGCCGCGGCGGCGGCCCCTCGCACGAGGCCATCCTGGCGCAGCCGTACGGGACCCTGGAGGGCGAGATCAAGGTCACCGAGCAGGGCGAGGTGATCTCGGACAAGTACCTGATCCCCTCGCTCGCCCGGGAGAACCTGGAGCTCACCGTCTCGGCCACGCTGGAGGCCTCCGCGCTGCACACGGCCCCGCGCCAGTCGGAGGAGGCGCTGGCCCGCTGGGACGCGACCATGAACACGGTCTCGGACGGCGCGCACGCCTCCTACCGCCGCCTGGTCGAGGACCCCGACCTGCCGGCCTACTTCTTCGCGGCCACCCCGGTCGACCAGCTGGCCTCGCTCCACCTCGGCTCCCGCCCGTCCCGCCGCCCGGACTCCGGCGCGGGCCTGGACGGCCTGCGGGCCATCCCGTGGGTCTTCGGCTGGACGCAGTCCCGTCAGATCGTGCCCGGCTGGTACGGCGTCGGCTCCGGCCTGTCCGCCGCCCGCGAGGCCGGGCTCGGCGACATCCTCGACGAGATGCACGGGGAGTGGCACTTCTTCCGCAACTTCCTCTCCAACGTCGCCATGACGCTGGCCAAGACGGACCTGCGGATCGCCCGCCACTACGTCGAGCAGCTGGTCCCCAAGGAGCTGCGGCACATCTTCGACCTGATCGAGGCCGAGCACGCGCTCACCCTGAACGAGGTCCTGCGGCTCACCGGCGAGTCCGAACTCCTGGCGCACAGCCCGGTGCTGAAGCAGACCTTCGCCATCCGGGACGCCTACCTCGACCCGATCTCCTACCTGCAGGTCGCCCTGCTGCGCCGTCAGCGCGAGGACGCCGCGAACGCCGTCTCCGAGGACCCGCTGCGCTCGCGGGCGCTGCTGCTCACCGTGAACGGCGTGGCCGCGGGCCTGCGCAACACCGGCTGACCGGGACCGCCCACACGACGGCGGCCGGCCTCCCCTCGGGGAGGCCGGCCGCCGTCGTCGCGCTCTCAGGTGTTGTAGACCGACTGGGCCCGCTCCAGCCCCTCCGTCAGCAGCGACTCGACCGAGTCCGCGCACCGGTCCACGAACCAGGGCAGTTCCTTGCGCTCGGACGAGGAGAAGTCCCGCAGCACGAAGTCCGCGACGTCCATCCGGCCCGGCGGACGGCCGATGCCGGCCCGGACCCTGAAGTAGTCCGGGCCGAGGGACTTGGTGATCGACTTCAGCCCGTTGTGGCCGTTGTCCCCGCCGCCGCACTTGAGGCGCAGCGTCGGGTAGTCGATGTCGAGCTCGTCGTGGATCACCACGAGCCGGTCCACACCGACCTTGTAGAAGTCGCGCAGCGCCACGACCGGGCCGCCGGACAGGTTCATGAAGGACATCGGCTTCGCCAGCACGACCCGCTGCCCCGAGAGCCGGCCCTCCACCACCTGGGCCCGGCTCTTGTGCGCCTTGAACTTCCCGCCCACGCGCTCGGCCAGCAGGTCCGCGACCATGAAGCCGATGTTGTGCCGGTTCCCCTCGTACTGAGGACCGGGGTTGCCGAGGCCGACGACCAGCCAGGGTCCCTGCTCGCTCATCTCGCACTGCTCCAATCAGGATGCGACGCTGCCCCGGCCGTCGACGAGGACGACCGGGGCAGTGTCAGTGGTACGCGGGTTCAGACACAGAGGCTGAGGATCAGGCCTCGGCGGGAGCCTCGTCAGCGGCCTCGGCCGCCTCCTCGGTCTCCTCCTCGGCGGGGGCCTCGGCCTGGGCGCCGATGACCTGCAGCACGACGGCGTCCTCGTCGACCGCCAGCGTGGTGCCGGACGGCAGGGTGATGTCCTTGGCGAGGATGGAGGCGCCGGCCTCCAGGCCCTCGATGGAGACGGTGACGGCCTCGGGCAGGTGGGTGGCCTCGGCCTCGACCGGCAGCGCGTTGAGGACGTGCTCCAGCAGGTTGCCGCCGGGGGCCAGCTCGCCCTCGGTGTGGACCGGGACCTCGACCGTGACCTTCTCGCCACGCTTGACCAGGATCAGGTCGACGTGCTCGATGGTGCGCTTGATGGCCTCACGCTGGACGGCCTTCGGCAGCACGAACTCCTGCTTGCCGTCGATCGGCAGGGAGATCAGCGCGTTCGGGGTCTTCAGCGCCAGCATCAGGTCGTGGCCCGGCAGGTTCAGGTGGACCGGGGCGTGGCCGTGGCCGTAGACGACCGCGGGGACCAGGCCGGCGCGACGGGCGCGGCGGGCGGAGCCCTTGCCGAACTCGGTGCGGACCTCGGCGGACAGGCGGATCTCAGACATGGAAGCGCTCCTTGGAAGTGCGAGAACAGGGGCGCTCGGCGGCCATCTCACACATTCTCGTCACAAGAAGCGCGTCGATAACGGAGCCGGTGATCGTTGCGGGCAACGAAAAAGCTCCCTCGCCGGGCAGGAGGTCGAGTCTACCCGGGCCCGGCGAGGGAGCCAAAACGATCAGTCAGTGCGGCCTGCGGCCCCTACGAAGGGGACAGAACGGGTCAGGCGGTCTCGAACAGGCTGGTCACCGAGCCGTCGTCGAAGACCTCGCGGATCGCGCGGGCGATCAGCGGGGCGATGGAGAGCGTGGTGACCTTCTCCAGCTGGAGCTCGCCCGGGGTCGGCAGCGTGTTCGTGAAGACGAACTCGCTCGCCCGGGAGTTCTTGATCCGGTCCGCCGCCGGGCCGGAGAGCACGCCGTGGGTGGCGGCCACGATGACGTCCTCGGCGCCCGCCTCGAAGAGCGCGTCCGCGGCGGCGACGATGGTGCCACCGGTGTCGATCATGTCGTCGACCAGGACGCAGACCCGGCCCTTGACGTCACCGACGACCTCGGCGGACATGACCTTGTTGGCCACGTTCGGGTCGCGACGCTTGTGGATGATCGCCAGCGGCGCGCCCAGGCGGTCCGACCACTGGTCCGCGACCCGGACCCGGCCGGCGTCCGGGGAGACGACCGTCAGCTTGGCGCGGTCCACCTTGTCGCCGACGTAGTCGGCCAGCAGCGGGAGTGCGAAGAGGTGGTCGACCGGGCCGTCGAAGAAGCCCTGGATCTGCGCGGTGTGCAGGTCCACGGAGATCAGCCGGTCGGCGCCCGCCGTCTTCAGCAGGTCCGCTATCAGCCGCGCCGAGATGGGCTCACGGCCGAGGTGCTTCTTGTCCTGACGGGCGTAGCCGTAGAACGGCATGATCACGGTGATGGTCTTGACCGACGCCCGCTTGAGGGCGTCGATCATGATCAGCTGCTCCATGATCCACTGGTTGATCGGCGCGGTGTGGCTCTGCAGCACGAAGGCGTGCGCACCGCGCACCGACTCCTCGTAGCGCACGTAGATCTCGCCGTTGGCGAAGTCCAGAGCCTTGGTGGGGACCAACTCGACACCCAGCTGCTCGGCCACCTCCCGCGCGAGGGCGGGGTGTGCGCGGCCGGAGAAGAGCATCATCTTCCGCGAGCCGGACGATTTGATCCCGGTCACTGCAACCGTCTCCTTGTTGCTGATACACCGCAGGCGAACGTCTGGCCTGGAGCGGGCCTGTGGCGTGTGGATGACCACCAGGTTACGCGTCCAGGGAGCCTCCCGTCGCCTCCGGGTCGTCCTCCCGAGTGGTCGGCTACGCCTCAGCGGCCCCTTCGGCCTCGGCCTTCGCAGCCGCCGCGGCCTGCGCCGACGCGGATCCCGGCCGCTTGCGCTCCACCCAGCCCTCGATGTTCCGCTGCTGCGGACGGGTCACGCCCAGAGCCCCGGGCGGCACGTCCTGGTAGATCACCGAGCCCGCCGCGGTGTACGCGCCGTCCCCCACCGTCACCGGGGCGACGAACATGTTGTCAGAGCCCGTCCGACAGTGGGCGCCGATCGTGGTGCGGTGCTTGTTGACGCCGTCGTAGTTGACGAACACCGAGGCAGCGCCGATGTTCGTGCCCTCGCCGATGGTCGCGTCGCCCACATAGCTGAGGTGCGGCACCTTCGCGCCGTCGCCGACGACGGCGTTCTTCATCTCGACGTACGTACCCGCCTTGGCCTTCGCACCCAGCACCGTGCCCGGACGCAGATAGGCGTACGGACCGACGCTGGCGCCCGCCCCGACCACCGCACGCTCGGCTGTGGCATTGATCACAACGGCTCCGGCGCCGATCCCGGTGTCCCGCAGCGTGCAGTTCGGACCGACCTCGGCGCCCTCGCCGACCGAGGTCGCACCGAGCAGTTGGGTGTTCGGGTGCAGCACCGCGTCACGCTCGTAGGTGACCTGCACGTCGAGCCAGGTGGTGGCCGGATCGACGACGGTGACACCCGCGCGCATCGCGGCGTCGAGCAGCCGGTCGTTCATGATCCGGCGGGCCTCGGCGAGCTGGACCCGGTCGTTGATGCCGAGGATGTCGCGGTAGTCGGCGGCCACGACCGCGCCGACGCGGTGTCCGGCCTCGCGCAGGATCCCGAGCACGTCGGTGAGGTACTCCTCACCCTGGCTGTTGTCGGTGCGGACCTCGGCCAGCCCCTGGACCAGCAACTTGCCGTCGAAGGCGAAGACACCCGAGTTGATCTCGGCGATGGCGCGCTGGGCGTCGGTGGCGTCCTTGTGCTCGACGATCGCCTGGACCGAGCCGTCCTCGCCACGCAGGATCCGGCCGTAGCCGGTGGCGTCGGGAACCTCCGCGGTGAGCACCGTGACGGCGTTCCCCTCGGTGGCGTGCGCGGCGGCGAGCGCCTGCAGCGTGGCGCCGGTGAGCAGAGGGGTGTCACCGGTGGTGACGATGACCGTCCCGTCCAGCACGAGCCCCTGAGCGGCGAGCGCCTCCAGGGCGACCCGCACGGCGTTGCCGGTGCCGTTCTGCTGCTCCTGAACGACCGTGCGGACCTCCGGGTCCACCTCGGCGAGGTGCGCGGCGACCTTGTCCCGCATGTGGCCGATGACGACGGCCAGATGCTCCGGCGTCAGCTCCCGCGCGGCGGCGACGGCATGCCCGACGAGTGTGCGTCCGCACAGCGGGTGCAGCACCTTCGGCAGGGCGGCCGACTTCATCCGGGTGCCCTCGCCGGCGGCGAGAACGATCACAGCGGTGGGAGTCATGGGGCGCAGGCTCCTCTGCAACGGAACGGGGAGGGTCCGCCGGGCCGCCGAACACCCGAGCTGGGAGCCGCACAGACGTGCCCGAACACAGTGAGGATAACCGCCATCGGGACGATCGATCAGAACCGATCAGTAAGGTGCTCCGCCGCAAGGATTCGAACCTTGACTTGCCAACTCCAAAGGTTGGTGTGCTGCCAATTACACTACGGCGGACTGACCACAATCCGCACCGGGCAGAGTGGCGGCTCCTACTATGCCGCACCAGGCACCCTCGATGCGACGAAGCAGCCAAGCGCTCCGCCGAACATACACGGTGAGACAACCGTGATAGCCGGTGCCCACGTTGTGCCGTGTGGTCTTCGGATTGTGGCGCTTGAGCGTGGTCGAACCGAAGCACGCGTCCGCGCCGACCCGCCCGGCCCAGAATCGCTCGGCGGCGCTCACGTCCGCGGACTCGTGGATGGCCACCCGGAAGCGCAAGTGCCGGCGCTCCACCCCGAGCATGCGGAGCCAGGCCAAGAAGACATCGATCATGTCGGGATCGCTGTTGATGAAGACCAGGGCGCTCTGCGTGCGCCACGCCTTCGACTTGGACCCCTCCGACCAGTAGAGGCCGACCCCGAGCAGAAACAGCTCGCGGTCGCTGAGCCGCCCGACGGCCGAGCGCGCGGCTGCCCGCTCGGCCTGATGACTCAGCGCCCGGCGTGCGCGGAGGGGCGCCCAGCAGACCTCCTCCATGTGGAGCCGCCGTCGCTCCCGATCCTGCGGCGTCGCCGCCGGGCGGGGCACGTCCCGCACCCAGACGGAGGCGGAGCTCTTGGAGACCCCGAGCGCGGCCGCGATCTCGTCGAGGCTGCGGCCCTCGGCGCGGAGGCGGCGGGCTTCGGCTTGTTCGCGGTGCTTGGCCTGCATGGGCCCAATCTCCTCGGGTGCCGAGGAAGCGCGCGGCCGAACGGCGACCGTTCACACGATCGAGCGGAATCGGCCGTCGTCGGGAATTCACCCTCCCGCCACGCCGTCCGGAGGATGGTCTTCCCCGCCGACGGGCACAGAACCTACGATGCCGTAAGTTACGGTTCCGTAGGCCGAAGGGCGTCCTATGACTTTGCAGATCACCGACGTCGTCGACAACGGTCCGAGCCGGCCGCCGACAGATGGGACCAGAGGCGGGGAGCGCCAGGGGATGGCGCAGCGCGTCGCTCTGGGGCTGTTCATCGTGGTGCCGTTCCTCGCCGTGCTGGCCGCGGTGCCGGTCGCCTGGGGGTGGGGCGTCGGGTGGCACGACGTCGTCATCGCCGTGGCGATGTACTTCACCGCCTGTCACGGGATCACCGTCGGTTTCCACCGCTACTTCACGCACGGTTCCTTCAAGGCCAACCGCGCCCTGAAGATCGCCATGGCCGTGGCCGGCAGTCTCGCCGTCGAGGGGCCGATCGTGCGGTGGGTGGCCGACCACCGCAAGCACCACAAGTTCTCCGACCGCGAGGGCGACCCGCACTCGCCGTGGCGTTACGGCGAGTCCGTTCCCTCGCTGCTGCGCGGCCTGTGGTGGGCGCACATGGGGTGGCTCTTCGACGAGGAGCAGACCCCGCAGCAGCAGTACGCGCCGGACCTGGTGAAGGACCGCGACGTGCACTGGATCTCCCGTCAGTTCTTCCTCTTCACGATGGTCTCGCTGCTGCTTCCGCCGCTGGTCGGCGGCCTGTGGGCATGGTCCTGGCAGGGCGCGCTGACCGCGTTCTTCTGGGGCTCGCTGGTGCGGATCGCGCTGCTGCACCACGTGACCTGGTCGATCAACTCGATCTGTCACGCGGTCGGGGCCCGGCCGTTCCGCTCGCGGGACCGCAGCGGCAACGTCTGGTGGCTGGCGGTGCTGTCCTGCGGGGAGTCGTGGCACAACCTGCACCACGCCGATCCCACCTCGGCCCGGCACGGCGTGCTGCGCGGACAGGTCGACTCGTCGGCGCGGCTGATCCGCTGGTTCGAGCGAATCGGCTGGGCCACGGACGTCCGCTGGCCGAGCCGGGATCGGTTGGCGGCCCGGCGGGCGGCATGATGGTGCTGTGAACGAGAGCAGTGGCGACAGGGACCCGGTAGGCGACACGCCCTCGTCCAGGCGGGGGGCGCCGGCACGTCGTGGCACACGCGTGCGGATGAGCGGGAAGCAGCGCCGCGAGCAGCTGCTGGACATCGGGCGGACGCTGTTCGCGGAGCGCGGCTACGACGCGACGTCGGTGGAGGAGATCGCGGCGAAGGCCGGGGTCTCGAAGCCGGTGGTCTACGAGCACTTCGGGGGCAAGGAGGGGCTGTACGCGGTCGTCGTGGACCGCGAGATGCAGTTGCTGCTGGACATGGTCACCGGCTCGCTGACGGGCGGTCATCCGCGGGAGCTGTGCGAGGAGGCGGCGTTCGCGCTGCTCGACTACATCGAGACCTCGACGGACGGCTTCCGGATCCTGACGAGGGACTCGCCGGTGACGCAGTCGACGGGGACCTTCGCGTCGCTGATCGGCGACATCGCGAACCAGGTGGAAGACATCCTCGGCCTGGAGTTCAAGTCGCGGGGCTACGACCCGAAGCTGGCGCCGATGTACGCGCAGATGCTGGTGGGCATGGTGGCTCTGACGGGCCAGTGGTGGCTGGACGTCCGCAAGCCGAAGAAGGCGGAGGTCGTCGCGCATCTGGTGAACCTGGCCTGGCACGGTCTTGAGGGCATGGAGCGCCGCCCCCAGCTGGTCGGCCGCAGGAAGTCCTAGCCTGCCCGGGTGGCCGGGGGTGCGGAGCCCCCCGGCCCCGCACCCCCGCTCGTCCGCCGCGGTCGTCCGCCCCGCCCGCGCTCAGCCGCGCGGTTCGAGGAACTCGATGCGGTTGCCCGAGGGGTCGAAGGAGTAGAAGCGGTCGTGGCCCGGCAGGTTGTCGTCCCAGACGACCTGGGCGCCGCCGGCGGCGAGGGAGTCCGCGTAGGCGCGGATCCCGGCGACGCGCAGCGCGGGGTGGGCCTTCTTCGCCGGGGTGAAGGGGTCCTCGATCCCGACGTGGATCTGGACGGCTCCGTCGCCGGTGGCGAACCAGCAGCCGCCGCGCGCGGCGAGCACGGGGGGCTTGGGGATCTCGGTCAGGCCCAGCACGCCGACGTAGTAGGCGCGCAGCGCGTTCTCGCTGCCGGCGGGCGCGGCGAGCTGGACATGGTCGAGGGCGACGATCACGAGGGGCTCCGTTTCGGGGGCGGGGTGGGGCGGGGTGGGGGCGGCGGCCGGGTTCAGCGCTTGACGGCGACGGCGAAGACGCGGCGGTAGGGCAGGACGGTGCCGAAGCTCTGCCGCGGATAGGCGGTGTCGAGCAGCGCGCCGTACTCGGCGAGGAAGTCGGCGCGCTGTTCCGGGTTGGGGAGCGCGTCGAGCGCGGGGCGAAGGCCGGTGCCGAGCATCCAGTCGATGACGGGGTGGTCCCCCGTCAGCACCTGGTGGTAGGTGGTCTCCCAGACGTCGACCGCGCAGTCGAGTCCGGCCAGGGCGGTGAGGTACTCGGCGGGTCGGGGGATGTCGGCGCGGTGCGGGCCGCCGACGGCGGCCTTCCAGCGGGGGCTGTTGCGCAGTTCGGTCAGCAGTGTGTGCGAGGGCTGGTCGAAGTTGCCGGGGACCTGGAAGGCGAGGGTTCCGCCGCCGGGCAGCGCCGCGATCCAGCGGGGGAAGAGGGAGAGGTGTCCTGGCACCCACTGCAGTGCGGCGTTGGAGAGGATGAGGTCGGGCCGGTCGGCTCCGCTCGACGGCGGGGCGTAGCGGGTGATGTCGCCGATCCGGAAGTCGACGGCGGAGCCGTGGTCGCGGCGGGCCTGCTCGATCATCGCGGGGGAGCTGTCCAGTCCGGTGACGACGGCGCCGGGCCAGCGGGCGGGGAGGGCGGCGGTCGTGTTTCCCGGGCCGCAGCCCAGGTCGACGACGCGGCTCGGGGTGCAGGGGATGCGGTCGACGAGTTCGAAGAACGGGCGGCTGCGCAGGTCGGCGTGCCGGAGGTACTGCTTCGGGTCCCAGCTGACAGGCGTCATGGCGTCCTCGCTCCGTTCCATTTATCTTGACATCAAGATACTCTCAGCATGCCCCCGGTAAATTCTTGATGTCAAGAGACTTCATGTCGATAGATATCCGACTACACTGATCACCATGGAGGACGAGGTCGATCGGCTGGTCGCAGCGTGGCGTCGCGAGCGCCCCGACCTCGACGTGGCCCCGCTCGAGGTACTGAGCCGGGTCAGCAGGCTCTCCCGCCACCTCGACCGGGCGCGCCGCACCGCCTTCGCGGAGCACTCGCTGGAGCCCTGGGAGTTCGACGTCCTCACCGCGCTGCGCCGCGCGGGGACGCCCTACCAGCTCTCCCCCGGCCAGCTGCTCACCCAGACCCTGGTCACCTCCGGCACCATGACCAACCGGATCGACCGCCTGGCCGGCAAGGACCTGGTCCAGCGCCTGCCCGACCCCGGCGACCGACGCGGCGTACTGGTGCGGCTGACCCAGGCGGGTCAGGAGCGCGCCGACGCGGCCCTCTCCGGCCTGCTCGACCACGAGCGGGCGATCCTTGGCGAGCTCTCCCCCGCCCAGCGCGACGACCTCGCCGCGCTGCTGCGTCAGCTCGTGGCCCCCTTCGACAACCTGCCGGAGTAGTCGCCGGGCGCACCGTCGCCGACCTCCGCTCACCTCAGCCCCCATCAGGCCCGGACAGGCCGGGAGCGGCGGTCGCGTCGGGTCCACGCGTGCACGGGTCTTGTCAGGGGTTACTGGCGGGTTGTCTACTCCCTTGCCGGGACCGCAACACAGCGGTCTCCGGAAGGGGGACACCACCCGATGACCGCACTCCCGCGGCTGGCGCGCACCATGGGCGCCGCCGCCACCGCCGCGCTGCTCGCCCTCGCCATGGCCGGCCCGGCCTCCGCGGCCGCCCGACCCCAGGCGGGCGTCACCGTCCAGGCGGTGAGCCCGGCGCACCACCACGAGAGCCCTGAGTACTACGTCTCGCTCGGCGACTCGCTGGCGGCCGGATACCAGCCCAACGTCGGTCACAACACCGACGTCTCCTACACCGACCAGCTCTTCGCCAGACTCAAGCAGCACGATCCGGACCTGGTCCACATCAAGCTGGGCTGCTCGGGCGAGACCACCGAGAGCATGATCAACGGGGGCATCTGCAGCTACCCGGGGGCGACCTCGCAGCTCGACGCGGCGGTCAAGTTCCTGCGGGCCCACCGCGGCCACGTCAGCTACGTGACCCTTGACATCGGCGCCAACGACGTGGACGGCTGCCTCAAGGGCGGCTCGATCGACCCCGCCTGCGCGAGCCAGGGCATCGCCACCGTGGCCGCCCAGATGCCGCAGATCACCAAGGCCCTGCACCGGGCCGGCGGCAGCCACCCGCGGTACGCCGGGATGAACTACTACGACCCGTTCCTGGCCGTGTGGCTGACCGGACCGGCGGGGCAGCAGGCGGCGCAGCTCTCCACCCAGTTGGGCGTGGGGCTGAACGGCGCGGTCGCGGCCGGCCTGCGGGCGGGCGACTTCCGGCTGGCGGACGTCTCCACCGCGTTCTCCACACTCGACTTCGCCGACCAGGTCACCCTTCCCGGCTTCGGCCAGGTCCCGCTCAACGTGGCCAGGATCTGCACCTGGACCTGGGAGTGCACCCCCTTCCACGACATCCACGCCAACCCCACCGGTCACGCGGTGATCGCGGGCGTCTTCCAGGAGCTCTTCCGGCACCACCGGCGGTAGCCTCGCCACCGCCGACAAACTGGCCTATTTGTCCCGTTCTGGTGTGTAATCATGAAGATTCGACCAGAACGGGATGGATGCGCACGTGTCGAGCGAGACCACGCCCAGCAGTCGTCAGAAGTGGCAGCACCGAGCCGCGCTCGCCGCCGTCTGGTACCTGCGCATCGCCACCGTGCTCAACCTGCTGGGCGCCTTCTCGGCCCCGTTCCGCCGCCAGGTCACCCGGCACAACACCGGTGAGCTGTTCACGCCCTACCTGCTGACCGCGGGCTTCACCTCGGCCGCCGTCGCCTGTTTCATGGCGATCATGATGCGACGCGGCAAACGGGCCGCGTGGATCTTCAACCTGGTCCTCTCCGGCGCGTACATCCTGCTCGTGGCCCTGGTCATGATCGTCGGCCCCGAGGTGCGCGAACACGTCTTCAACTGGATCTCCACCGGCATCAGCGCCTTCTTCCTGCTCTGCCTGGTGGTCGGCCGCCGGGAGTTCCACGCCAAGGGCGACCGGTCCAACCCGCTGCTCGCCCTGGGAACCCTGATCGGCGGCGGCGTGCTCGGCATGCTGATCGGCACCGCGCTGGTCACCCTGACCAACACGGCCGAGGGCTCGACCCTGTGGGACCGGATGAACTACGCGCTGATGCGCGTCTACACCCTCGCCCCGGCCGGATCCGAGCACGTCGGCGTGCAGATCCCGCACTGGGTGGACATCGCCATCAACGTGATGAGCGTGATCCTCTTCCTGCTCGTGCTCTACGCCCTCTTCCGCGCCCCGAAGGGCAAGGAGTACCTGGGCGCGGAGGACGAGAGCCGGCTGCGCGCACTGCTCGACCGGCACGGCGAACGCGACTCGCTCGGCTACTTCGCCCTGCGCCGAGACAAGAGCGTGGTCTTCTCCACCAGCTGCAAGGCGGCCGTCGTGTACCGCGTGGTCGGCGGCGTCTCGCTGGCCTCCGGCGATCCGATCGGCGACGTGGAGGCGTGGCCGGGGGCGATCGAGCAGTGGCTGGAGCAGGCCGAGCTGCACGCCTGGACGCCGGCCGTGATGGGCGCGAGCGAGGAGGGCGGCACCGTGTACGCCCGCCACGGCCTGAACGCCCTGGAACTCGGTGACGAGGCGATCGTCGAGGTGGACGAGTTCACACTCGAGGGCCGCGCGATGCGTGGCGTCAGGCAGGCCCACAAGCGCGTCGGCCGGGCCGGCTACACCGTCCGGGCGCGCCGCCACGGCGAGATTCCCGAGGACGAGATGGACGCGCTGCTGAGCCTGGCCGACCACTGGCGCGACGGCGAGACCGAACGCGGCTTCTCGATGGCGCTCGGCCGCCTGGGCGACCCCGACGACGGCCAGTGCGTGATGCTCGAGTGCCACGACGGCGAGGGGGAACTCAGGGCCCTGCTGAGCTTCGTCCCGTGGGGCCGCGAGGGCCTGTCGCTGGACCTGATGCGCCGGGACCGCGAGTCCGACAACGGCCTGATGGAGTTCATGGTCATCGAGCTGATCCAGCAGGCGGAGAAGCTGGGCGTGAAGCGGATCTCGCTGAACTTCGCCATGTTCCGCGCGGTCTTCGAGCGCGGCGGCAAGCTGGGCGCGGGACCGGTGCTGCGCCTGTGGCGCGAGGTGCTGATCTTCTTCTCGCGCTGGTGGCAGATCGAGTCCCTCTACCGGGCCAACGCCAAGTACCGGCCCATCTGGGAGCCGCGCTACCTGCTGTTCGAACGCAGCAGCGACCTCCCCAGGATCAGCATCGCCTCGGCCCGCGCGGAGGGCTTCATCACCGCTCCGAGCCTGCCCTCCCTGTTCAAACGGCGCCACGCGCCGCTTGCGCCGCCCGCCGAAAGCCGGCCCGCGCCGGTCGCGGGTCCTCCCGGCGAATGAGCCCGGCCTCCGTCCGGCGGAGCAGAACGCGACCTCAATTCGGGCTTACCGTTGGATAAGACGTAAAACCACGTCTACGGAGGAACTGCGCGTATGCCAGGCACAGCAGTCGCCGTCCGCTCCGCGGTGCGCTCGGGTGCGGAGCGCGAGTGGGGCGCGCTGTTCGGCGCCCTGCGCTCAGGGGTGCGCGGCAGGGGGCTGGCGGCGATCCCGATGACGCTCACCGCCACCCTGGCGGTCCTGGTCTTCCAGATCTGGCAGCAGTCGCCGTCCGGTGCGGCGATGGTCGAGCAGCTCGGCGTCGTCCGCGCCTCGCTCCCCATCGGCGTCGCGCTCTCGCGCACCCCGCTCTCGCTCTTCGTCCCGGCGCCGGACCTGCCGGTCTGGGGCGCGGCGGGCCAGATCTTCTTCGTCTTCGGCATCGCCGAGATCACCCTCGGCCGCTGGCGCACCCTGGCCGTCGCCTACGCGGCGACCCTGGCGGGCACGATGTACGCGCGGCAGGGCATCGAGCTGGGCCCGAGCCACTTCTTCGGCCTCTCCTACGAGGCGGCGTTCGTCCGTGACACCGGCCCCTCGGTGGCCGTCGTGGCCCTGGCCGTCGTCATCGCGTGGCGCTACCGCGCGCTGGTGACCGGCGCGCTGGTGGTGGCGGCGATGATCGGCGAGGCGCTGCTGCTGACGAATCTCGCCGGTGCGGAACACCTGATCGCGATCCTCACCGCGCTGGCCGTCTGCACCGGTGGCGAGCTGGTCCGCCGCCAGTCCCAGCGGACGACGGCCGCGCTGGAGGCGCTGGACACGATGGTGCTGGTGCGCCGCCGGACCTGAACCGGGGCCCGTTGCCGCCGTCGGACGTCAGCCCTCGGCGGGTCCGACGCCCGCCCGGCGGGCCAGGGCGACGGCCGCGAGGGTGGAGTGGACGCCCAGTTTCCCGAGGACGTTCTGCATATGGGTGCGCACGGTGTGCGGCGAGAGGTAGAGCCGGTCGGCGACGGCCTGCCGCCCGAGGCCGGCGACCATGCAGCGCAGCACCTGCTTCTCGCGCGGGGTGAGCGAGTCCACCAGCCGCTCGCTCTCGGTGCGGTCCCGCCGGGCGGCGGTGAGCTCGCGGACGACGCCGGTGAGCAGGCTGGGCGGCAGGTGCGTCTCGTCCCGCATCACGCCCCGGATCACGGCCATCAGCCGTCCGAGCGAGCTCTCCTTCGCGACCCACCCGCCGGCGCCGGCCTGCAGCGCGCGCACGGCGCGATGCGGATCGTCGGCGGTGGCCAGGACGATCACCCGCAGGTCCGGGTGGACCGCCCTGGCCCGCCCGATCAGTGCGATTCCGTCCCCGCCCTGAGCGGTCGGCGGGCGCGGCGGTAAGGCGGGCGCGGCGAGCGGCCGGCGCTGGGCGGGCACATGGGCGGTGACGCCGAGGGTGGAGCCCGCGCCCGGGCCCGCGCCGAGGTCGGCGTCGACGAGCATCACCTGGAACGCCCGCCCCTCGCCTGCGGCGCGCTCCAGCGACCGCTCGGCGGCGGCGGCGCTGCCGGCTGCCGCGACCTCTACGTCAGGCTCCGCGGCGAGCGCGGTGGCCAGCGCCTCGGCGAAGATCCGGTGACCGTCGGCCACCAGCACCCTGATCCGCCCCACGCCCACTCCCCCCAACGCAGCACCACCCCCTACCCAATCCAGCGTAGGGGCGCGCCCGCACCTGCGCGGAACAATCACCCGAACGGGGCAGCTCCCCATACGCGGGAAACCAGCCAAGCGCTCAGGAGCGGGGGGAGCGGGGGGTCTTCTGCACGCGAGAAACCAGGCAAGCACCCAGGGGCGCCGGTCTTCTCCACGCGAGAAACCAGGCAGGCGCTCAGGGGCGCGGGAACTGCGCGAGGAACCACCCGGGGCGGACGGCCCTGCGCATTGAGGACCGACCGGTCGCCGGTGGCTTATCGCGCAGTTCCCCGCGCCCCTGGCGTGCTGCAACTTCCCCTCGCAGGAACGTGCCGCGACCGCGCGCCGGAGGCGCGCAGTTCCTCGCGCCAATGGGGTGAGTGCAACCGGCCCTCCGCTGTCGAGCGATGCCTATGCGCCGGAGGCGTCCAGCATCTCGTCGCGGGGGACGACCTTGACGCGTTCGCGGCCCTGCGCCGCGCCGAGGGCGCGTTCGTGGGCGTCGAGGCGGTACCAGCCCTCGCGGCTGGTGTAGCGGACGCCGCGCTCGCGCAGGAACGCCTCGACCGACTCCGGGGACGGCGACGTGGGAGCCGCGAGCCGACCGGCCGCGTGGTCGGCGAGGAGGGAGGCGACGGTCTCGTTCGCGTCGCCCTTGGTGTGGCCGATCAGGCCCACCGGGCCGCGCTTGATCCAGCCCGTCACGTACGTCGACGGCTCCACCCGGCCCGCGTCGTGCGGGACCGTGCCCGAGTCGACGTCGAACGGGAGCTTCGCCAGCTCCTCGGAGTAGTAGCCGACCGCCCGGTACACCGACTGGACGTCCCAGTCCCTGAACCGGCCGGTTCCGCGGACGTTGCCGGTGCCGTCCAGCTCGGTCCGCTCCGTGCGCAGGCCCACCACCTTGCCGTCCTCGCCGAGCACCTCCACGGGTGACTCGAAGAAGTGCAGGTAGAGCCGGTGCGGGCGGTCGCCGACATCACGGATGGCCCAGTTCTCCAGGGTCGAGGCGACCATGTCGGCCTGCTTGTTGCCGCGCCGGGTCGCGATCGAGCCCTCGTCGTAGTCGATGTCCTCGGGGTCGACGACGACCTCGATGTTCGGCGAGTGGTCGAGCTCGCGCAGCTCCATCGGGCTGAACTTGGCCTGCGCGGGTCCGCGGCGGCCGAAGACGTGCACCTCCAGGGCCTTGTTCTGCCTGAGGCCCTCGTAGACGTTGGCCGGGATCTCGGTGGGCAGCAGCTCGTCCGCCGTCTTGGCCAGCACCCGGGCGACGTCGAGCGCGACGTTGCCGACGCCGAGGACGGCGACCTTCTCGGCCGTCAGCGGCCAGTCGCGGGGGACGTCGGGGTGGCCGTCGTACCAGAAGACGAAGTCCGCGGCGCCGTAGGAGCCGTCCAGGTCGATGCCCGGCAGGTCCAGCGCACGGTCGGCGTTGGCGCCGGTCGCGAAGACGACCGCGTCGTAGAACTGGTGCAGCTCGTCGAGAGAGAGGTCACCGGGGTAGTCGACGTTGCCGAAGAGGCGTATCTGGGGCTTGTCCAGCACCTGGTGCAGGGCGGTGATGATGCCCTTGATCCGGGGGTGGTCGGGGGCCACGCCGTAGCGGATCAGACCGAAGGGCGCGGGCATCCGCTCGAAGATGTCGATGGACACGCCAGGGTCCTGTGCGGCGTCGGACTTGAGCAGCGCGTCGGCGGCGTAGATGCCGGCGGGGCCGGAACCGACGATGGCGACCCGGAGAGGGCGTGTCATGGCAGCGGGATCCTTCGGTCGGGCGGACGAGCAGGCGTCTGCGCAGCGGGGAGGCGGAGCGCGGGTAAGGCAAGCCTCACCCGCGATCCTTCCGTCACACTAGTGCCTTCGACTTTATGACCCCATAAGCATCACTTATGGGTTGCTCGGCCGGGGACCGCACCGAAGGCAGCCGCCCGCAGCGGGGTCCGCCCTGCTCAGGCCAGTCGTCGCGCCCCCGGCGCGGGCGTCGCGGTGAAGAAGCTCGGCGCGTTCCAGTCCGGCTGCGCAGCATAAGCCGACTCGATGGCCGCCGTGATCGCGGGCACCCGGTCGGGGACGGTCAGCACGATCACGCAGCCGCCGAACCCGCCGCCGGTCTGCCGCGCGCCCAGCGCGCCCTGCGCCAGCGCCGTGTCGACCGCCGTGTCGGACTGCGGGCAGGAGATGGTGAAGTCGTCCCGCTGCGAGGCGTGGCCGGCCGTCATGATCGGGCCCAGCGCCCGCACGTCTCCTGCGGCGAGCAGCCGCGCGGCCTCCAGCACCCGGGCGTTCTCGGTGACCACGTGCCGGGTGAGCCGGCGCAGCTCCTCGTCCGGGAGCGAGGCGAGAACCGCCTCCAGTTCCGCGCCGCCCGTCGCCTCCACGTCCCGCAGCGCCGGGACTCCGAGCAGCGCCGCCGACTTCTCGCAGCCTGCCCTGCGGTGGCGGTAGGCACCGTCGGCATGGCCGTGTTCGACGTGGGTGTCGACCACGAGCAGCACCAGTCCGGCCGCCGCCAGGTCCAGCGGAACCTGACGCTGCGCCAGGTCGCGGGTGTCCAGGAAGAGCGCGGCGCCCTCCTCGCAGCAGAGCGAGGCGGTCTGGTCCATGACCCCCACCGGAGCGCCCACGTAGTCGTTCTCGGCGCGCTGGGCGAGCTTGGCCAGCTGGGGACGCTCGACGCCGAGGCCGAGCAGTTCGTCGCAGGCCAGCAGGACCGCGCACAGCAGCGCGGCCGAGGAGGAGAGCCCTGCGCCGAACGGCACGTCGCTGTCCAGGTGCAGGTCGAAGCCGGGCACGGGGTGGCCCGCCTCGCGCAGCACCCACAGCGCGCCGGCCGGATACGCGGCCCAGCCCTCGACGGAGCCGGGCCGCAGCGACTCGACCGTGAACCCGACCACCCGACCGTCGCCCTGTGAACTGTGCACGCGGACCAGGCCGTCGTCGCGCCGGGCCACGGCGATCCGCGCCGCGTGCGGCAGCGCCACGGGGAACACGAAGCCGTCGTTGTAGTCGGTGTGCTCGCCGATCAGGTTGACCCGCCCCGGCGCCTGCCAGACGCCCTCGGGCTCGCGTCCGAAGAGCGCGGTGAAGTCCTTGGCGACGGCGTCCGCGGTCGGCTCGTGCGGCTCGATCACTGCTGGTTCTCCTGCTTCTCGGCTGCGGACTCCGCTGCGGCGGGCCGGTCGGGGCGGGTCGGACGGCTCGGCGACGGGCGTCGCCGAGCCGGGGGACTCAGCCGGCGGCGGGGGCGTCGCCGGTGAGGGAGAGCGCGAACTGCCAGGCGTCGGCGACGATTCCGTCGAGGTCGGCGCGGCTCGGACGCCAGCCGAGCAGTTCACGGGCGCGATCCGCGGAGGCGACCAGCACGGCAGGGTCTCCCGCGCGTCGGCCGGCCGTCACGGCGGTGATCTCACGGCCGGTCACGCGACGCACCGCGTCGATGACTTCGCGCACCGAGAAGCCGGCGCCGTTGCCCAGGTTGCACACCAGGTGCTCGCCGGGGCGGGCGGCGTCGAGGGCGAGCAGGTGCGCCTCGGCCAGGTCCGCGACGTGGATGTAGTCGCGCACGCAGGTGCCGTCCGGCGTCGGGTAGTCGTCGCCGTAGACGGAGATGTGCGGACGGATGCCCAGCGCGGCCTGGATCACCAGCGGAATCAGGTGCGACTCCGGGTCGTGCCGCTCACCCTGCCGGCCGTAGGCCCCGGCGACGTTGAAGTAGCGCAGCGACACCGCGGCCAGGCCGTGGGCCGCCGCCTCGCTGGTGATCATGTGGTCGACGGCGAGCTTGGTGGCGCCGTACGGGTTGGTCGGCCGGGTCGGGGCGGTCTCCACGATCGGCGTCGACTCGGGCTCCCCGTACACCGCGGCGGTCGAGGAGAAGACCAGGCGGCGCACGCCCGCCTTGCGCATGGCGCTCAGCAGCTCCAGCGAACCGGCGACGTTGTTGCGCCAGTACTTCTCCGGATCCACGACCGACTCGCCGACCTGCGAGCTCGCCGCGAAGTGCAGCACGCCGTCGAAGGAGCCGTCCAGCACCTCGCCCGCGTCCTGGATCCGCCCGCGCACGAACCGCGCCCCGGCGGGCACGGACTCGCGGAAGCCGGTGGACAGGTCGTCGAGCACCACCACCTCGTGGCCCGCCTCCAGCAGATGGGCCGCGACGACCCCGCCGACGTAACCGGCGCCACCGGTGACCAGGTACTGACTCATGGCTTGACCTCCCGCAGGCGTCGCGCGGCGTCCTCGGGCGCGACGTCGTTGATGAACACGTCCATGCCGGACTCGGAGCCGGCCAGGAACTTGAGCTTCCCTACCGTACGACGGATGGTGAAGAGCTCCATATGAAGGGCCAGCTCGCTCCCGTTGCCCGGGGTGTGCCTGGTGGGGGCCTGGTGCCAGGCGGCGATGTACGGCGTGCGGTTGACGGTCCGGCCCGAGGCGCGCAGTTCCTCGGGCGTCTCAGGGGCGAAGAGCAGGTCGAAGCGGCGCAGGAGGTCGAGGTAGAGGTGGGCGAACTCGGCGCGCTCCGCGTCGTCGAGCGCCCTCAGGTCGCCCACCCTGCGGTGCGGATACAGATGCACTTCATAGGGCCAGTGCGCGGCGAAGGGCACGAAGGCGGTCCAGTGCTCGCCCTCGACGACCACGCGCTCCCCCGAGCGCCGCTCGGCGTCCAGCTGCTCCTCGAAGAGGTTGCGCCCGGTGCGGCGGCGGAAGGCGGCCGCCGCGTCGATCATCCGCTCGGTGCGCGGTGTCACGAAGGGGTAGGCGTAGACCTGCCCGTGCGGGTGGCCGAGGGTGACGCCGATCTCCGCACCGCGGTTCTCGAAGCAGAAGACCTGCTCGACGCCGGGGAGCGCGGAGAGCTCGGCGGTGCGGTCGGTCCAGGCCTCCAGCACGGTGCCGACCTGCCGGGGGGTGAGGTCCGCGAAGGAGGCGTCGTGGTCGGAGGTGAAGCAGACCACCTCGCACCGCCCGGCGCCGGGTCGGATCACCTGGGGCGGGGTCGCCGCGACCAGGTCGGGGTGCGGGTGGGGGGCCAGGGAGGGGAAGCGGTTCTCGAAGACGACGACCTCGTAGTCCGGCTCGGGGATCTCGCTGAGCCGTCCGTCGCGGCTGGGGCAGAGCGGGCACTCGTCCGCGGGCGGGTGATAGGTCCGCCCCTGGCGATGTGCGGCCACCACCACCCACTCGTCGAGCACCTGGTCGTAGCGCAGCTCCGACAGGGTCTCACTGTGCGGCAGGGGCCGCCGGTCCTCGGCTGCGCGGACGACGTCGTCGCGGGAGTCGTAGTAGATCAACTCACGGCCGTCGGCCAGTCGCGTGCTGGTCTTCTTCACTACGGGGATCTCCAAGGTCGGCCTCGCTGACGTTCTCGCTGCTCGCTCGCTTCAACATATTCGAACACAATTAAGCAGTAGTCAACAGCCCCAGGCAACGTGAGTCCAGCCTGCGAGCAGCAGGCACGGTCAGGGCGGGGGCGACGCCGGCGGACTGTTCGGAAGTGTTGGGTTACGGTTGGATTCCCGTCGGTCACACCTCGGTCGGCCAGGCGCGGTGCGGCTCGGCGCGGCGCAGCGCCGGCTCAGCGAGGAACGCGGCCGACACGCTCCAGCAGACCGGTCCTGGCCGCGACGGCGGCCGCCTCCAGGCGGGTGCGCGCGCCGAGCTTCACCAGCACGCGCTGGACGTGGGTCCGGGCGGTGCTGGGCGCGATGCGCATGCCCTCGGCGATCTCCTGGGTGTCCTGGCCCTCCGCGATCCGGGCCAGCACCTCCGCCTCACGGCGGGTCAGCAGCCGCAGCAGTTGCTGCGCCTCGTCGTCGGACTCCACGGTGGGACGCAGCAACTGCTCGAAGGCGGCGCGCAGCAGCTCGGGCGCGACAGCGGCCTCGCCGGCGCGCACCCGTCCCAGCGCGCGCTCCACGACCTCGATGCGCTCGTCCTGGCGCACGTACCCCGCCGCCCCGGCGGCGAAGGCGGCCGCGACCCCGCCGAGGTGGTCGACACTGCCCATCACCACGACGGCCACCTCGGGCCGCTCCCGCCGGATCCGGCGCACCACGTCGAAAGCGCCGGGCTCCTCGGGCCGGGAGACCCCGAGCAGACACGCCTCCGGCCTGCGGTTCACCACCAGATCGGCGGCCACCCCCGTCGGCGTCCCCACCGCGAGCACCCTGTGCCCGCGCAACTGCAGGGCAGCCGCGAGCGCCTCGGCAAGCAAACGGTGGTCGTCGACGACCACGAGCCGAACCCCCACGGAGTCCTCCGCCCTCCCCTGGCACGACGTGTGACGCACCATCACAACGCATTCTGCCCATGGAACGCCATACGACCGTGCTCGTTCGAGGGAACACCCGGCCAAACTCGCGACCTGACGACGAAGGCCCGCATCCGTGCTAACGGATACGGGCCTTCATGTCGGAGCCCCCATGCGGAATCGAACCGCAGACCTTCTCCTTACCATGGAGACGCTCTACCGACTGAGCTATAGGGGCGAACGAGGAAGACCTTACCTGGTCAGAGCCCCGGATGGGAAATCCGCTCCGAGCATGGCCCCGGCACCCTTCCGAACGCGCTTCCGGACGGCCCTCCGGTCGCCTCCGGCGCCTGCCCTTCGGCGCCCAGGGCTCCGTCGGTCGCCCCTTCCACGCCCCGGAACGCGGGCCCGGCAGCCGCCAGGAGCTCTTGCGGGGGCCCTCGGACGCACTTCCCGCCGGTGCGGCCTCACCGCGGACACGGACCCGAACAGCACGGCCCCCGCACGACCGAGGTCGTGCGGGGGCCGTCTGTGCTGTCCGTCACACGTCCTCGGCCAGCTCCAGCCACTGCATCTCCAGCTCCTCGCGCTCCTCCTTGAGCGCGCGCAGCTTGCCGTCCAGGTCGGCGATCTTGCCGAAGTCCGCGGCGTGCTCGGCCATCTGGTCGTGCAGCTTGGCCTCCTGGCCCTCCAGCTTGGAGAGCTGACGCTCGATCCGCTGGAGCTCCTTCTTGGCCGCACGCGTGTCGCCGCCCGCCTTCTTCGCCGCGGGGACCGCCGGAGCCGCCGCCTCGACGGCCGCGGCGCGGCGCTCCAGGTACTCCTCGATGCCGCGCGGCAGCATCCGCAGGCGGCGGTCGCCGAGCAGCGCCCACGCGGTGTCGGTGGTGCGCTCGACGAAGAAGCGGTCGTGGCTGATCACGACCAGCGAGCCGGGCCAGCCGTCGAGGAGGTCCTCCAGCTGGCTGAGGGTCTCGATGTCGAGGTCGTTGGTCGGCTCGTCGAGGAAGAGCACGTTCGGCTCGTCCATCAGCAGCCGCAGCAGCTGCAGGCGGCGGCGCTCACCGCCGGACAGGTCGGCGACCGGGGTCCACTGCTTCTCCTTGGTGAACCCGAAGGTCTCGCAGAGCTGACTCGCCGACATCTCACGGCCCTTGCCGAGGTCCACGCGCGAACGCACCTGCTCGACGGCCTCCAGCACGCGCAGCGTGGCCGGCAGCTCGGCGACCTCCTGAGAGAGGTAGGCGAGCTTGACCGTGCGGCCGACGACGACCTTGCCGCCGGCCGGCTGCCGCTCGCCCTCGCTCGCCCAGGCGGCCTGCATCGCGCGCATCAGCGAGGTCTTGCCCGCGCCGTTCACGCCCACCAGGCTGACGCGGTCGCCGGGGCCCAGCTGCCAGGTGAGACGTTCCAGCAGCAGCTTGTCGCCGGCCTTGATCGTCACGTCCTCCAGGTCGAAGACGGTCTTCCCCAGGCGCGAGTTGGCGAACTTCATCAGCTCGACCTTGTCGCGCGGCGGCGGCACGTCCGCGATCAGCTCGTTGGCCGCCTCGACGCGGAAGCGCGGCTTGGAGGTGCGGGCGGGCGCACCGCGGCGCAGCCAGGCCAGCTCCTTGCGGATGAGGTTCTGCCGCTTGGTCTCCTCCGTCGCCGCGATCCTGGACCGCTCGGCCCGCGCGAAGACGTAGTCGGAGTAGCCGCCCTCGTACTCGTGCACGGCGCCGGCCTGGACGTCCCACATCCGGGTGCAGACCTGGTCCAGGAACCAGCGGTCGTGGGTGACCACGACCAGCGCGGAGCGCCGGGCCTGGAGGTGCCCGGCCAGCCAGGCGATGCCCTCGACGTCGAGGTGGTTGGTGGGCTCGTCGAGGACGAGCAGGTCGTGCTCGGCGATCAGCAGCTGCGCCAGCGCGATCCGGCGGCGCTCACCGCCGGAGAGCGGGCCGATGACGGTGTCCAGCCCCAGCGCGAAGCCCGGCAGGTCCAGCCCGCCGAAGAGCCCGAGCAGCACGTCGCGGATCTTGGCGTCGCCCGCCCACTCGTGGTCGGCCTTGTCACCGATGACCTCGTGCCGGATCGTCGCGGCCGGGTCGAGCGCGTCGCCCTGCGCCAGCACGCCGATCTGCAGCCCGGTGACGTGCGTCACCCGCCCGCCGTCCGGCTCCTCCCGCCTGGCCATGATCTGCGTCAGCGTGGTCTTGCCGTCGCCGTTGCGGCCGACGACGCCGATCCGGTCTCCCTCGCTCACACCGACGGACACACCGTCGAGCACGGCACGGGTGCCGAAGATCTTCCGTACGCCTTCGACGGTGACGAGATTGACTGCCACGGGTGCTGCGCTCCTGCGGGGGCTGGGGAAACTACCGCCCCCCAGGGTAGTCGGCCCGGCCGTCGCGCCGTCGTGGCGGCTCAGAGCACGGTCGCTCCGGGGACGGGGCCCTCCGCCTGGCGGACTTCGCGGCAGGTGCCGGAGAGGGCGAGCGCGGCGGCGACCGCGGACGCCTCGGCCGCGTTCTTGGCGAGGAAGGCACAGGTCGGTCCCGAGCCCGAGACCAGGGCGCCGATCGCGCCAGCCTCGCTGCCCGCGCGCAGGGTGTCGGCCAGCGCGGGGCGCAGCGACAGCGCCGCGGCCTGCAGGTCGTTGCTGAGGGCGGCGCCCAGCGCGGCGGCGTCGCCGGCGGCCAGCGCCTCCAGCAGCGCGGTGTCGGGGGCGGGCGCGGGGATCCGCGTCTCGTCCGCGCCGCCGGGACCGGCGGCGACCTCGCGCAGGCGGTCGCACTCGCCGTAGACGGCGGGCGTCGACAGGCCGCCGTCGGCGACGGCGAAGACCCAGTGGAAGCCGCCGCCGGTGGGGATCGCGGTGAGCCGCTCGCCGCGCCCCTCGCCGAGGGCGACCCCGCCCTGCAGCGAGAAGGGCACGTCGCTGCCGAGCTCCGCCGCGAGCGCGAACAGCGTCTCCCGCGGCGTGTCCAGGCCCCACAGCGCGTCGCAGGCCAGCAGCGCGGCGGCGGCGTCGGCGCTGCCTCCGGCCATGCCCCCGGCGACCGGGATGTCCTTGGCGATGTGCAGCGCGACGTTCGCCTCGACCCCGTGGTGCGCGGCGAGCGCGCGCGCCGCACGGGCCGCGAGGTTGCTGTCGTCGGTCGGCACCACGTCCGCGTCCCGGCCCTCGACGGTGAGCGTCAGGCCGTCCGCCGGGCGGGCGGTGACGGTGTCGTAGAGGCCGACCGCGAAGAAGACGGTCGCCAGCGCGTGGAAGCCGTCGGCGCGGCGGCCGCCGACGGCGAGTTGCACGTTGACCTTGGCGGGGACGCGGACGGTGACGTCGGCGGCGGACATCGGCGGGATGCTCCTGACGGGCCGGTGGGCGGGTGCTGCGGGCGTCGGGCCGGTTGCGGTCCCGGTGCCCGGACGGCGGTTCATTGTGGCAAGACCGGGGCCGCGCCCCGGCGCTGCCCTCAGTCCTGGTGCTGCGGCTTGTTCTCGGCGATGGCGATGAACTGCTCCACCGTCAGGGCCTCGCCGCGCAGCCGGTGGTCGATGCCCGCGGCCTGCAGCGCCGCCTCCGCGGCGACCGGGCTGCCCGCCCAGCCCGCGAGCGCGGCGCGGAGCGTCTTCCTGCGCTGCGCGAACGCCGCGTCCACGACCGCGAAGACCTCCCGCCGCGAGGCCGTCGTCCTGATCGGCTCGTCGCGCCGGACCAGCGAGACCAGCCCGGAGTCGACGTTCGGCGCGGGCCAGAAGACGTTGCGCCCGATCGACCCGGCCCGCTTGACCCTGGCGTACCACTGGGCCTTGACCGAGGGGACGCCGTAGACCTTGTTGCCGGGCTGGGCGGCGAGCCGGTCGGCGACCTCGGCCTGCACCATCACGAGCGTGCGCTCGATCGTCGGGAACTGCTCCAGCATGTGCAGCAGCACCGGGACGGCGACGTTGTAGGGGAGGTTCGCGACCAGCGCGGTCGGGGCGGGGCCCGGCAGCTCGGTGACGGTCATCGCGTCGGCGTGGACCAGCGCGAAGCGGTCGGCGCGCTCGGGCATCCTGGCCGCGACGGTCGCCGGCAGGTGCTGCGCGAGCAGCGCGTCGATCTCGACGGCGGTGACCCGCTCCGCCGCCTCCAGCAGTCCGAGCGTCAGCGAGCCCAGACCCGGGCCGACCTCGACCACGACGTCGTCGGGCCGCACCTCGGCGGCGCGGACGATGCGGCGCACCGTGTTGGCGTCGATGACGAAGTTCTGTCCGCGCTGCTTGGTCGGGCGGACGCCCAGCCGGCCGGCCAGTTCACGGATGTCGGCGGGGCCGAGCAGAGCGGCGTCGGAGGACTGGGCCTCGACGGGCTGGTCGGGATCGGTGGTGCTCACCCGGCAAGGATACGGGGCGGCGGGAGCGCGAACCGGCGCGCACCCCGCCGGTGGTCAGCCGTGGGCGCGGTGGCCGCAGGAGGGCCAGGGCGCGGTGCCGCGCTCGTGGAAGAGGGTGCGCGCGCGGGAGGTCTGCTCCGACGCGGAGGCGTTCTGCGGCAGGCCGTGACCGCCGAGGCTGTGCCAGGTGTGCGCGTCGAACTGGTAGAGCCCGCCGTAGCGGCCGGACGGGTCGGTGATGTGCGGGTTGCCGCCGGACTCGCAGCGGGCCAGCGCGCCCCAGTCGAGATCGCCGGTGACGTGGGACAGGCTCGACAGGTCGGTGAAGGCCCCCGCGCGATGGCGGCCGTGCCCGGCCGCGATGACGGCGTGGTCGCTGACGTGCGCCGGTTCGGCCGCCCGGTGGTGCGGCTTGGCGTGTCTGGGCCGGTGCGGCAGTTCGGGCGCGGACGGCGTGGAGGGCATCTGCGGCAGGGCGAGGGAGTCGACCGACCGCGGCGACGGCAGCGCCGCCGTCCCGGCGCCGTGCTGCGTCGCAGCGCCGGACGCACCGGCCGCGTCCACAGCCACCGCGCCGTCGGGCAGCAGGTCCGCGGCCTCGGTCACCCGCTCGTCGCCGCGGGGCTCCTCGGCCAGGAACGCGCCGGTGCCGCCGACCAGCAGCGCCAGGATCAACGCCTGCGGCAGCGTCCGTGGTGACGCACCTGAAGAAACGTTCACGCGTGGCCTCCGCCGCGTCGTCGGTCGTCCGTCGTCCGTGCGGGGCGACGTGCGGACTGACCAACGAAGAGCCGGGGCCCACGTCACGCCCCGCAGGGGTGGCGTCGGCGCGGCTCAGTAGTCGAAGGCGCGCGCGGTGTTGGCGGCGACGGCGGCCGCGAGTTCGTCCTCCTCGATGCCCCTGACCTGGGCCATCGCCCGCAGCGTGAGCGGGATCAGGTAGGGGGCGTTGGGACGGCCGCGGAAGGGGGCCGGGGTGAGGAACGGCGCGTCGGTCTCCACCAGGACGCGGTCCAGGGGGGTGACGGCGAGGGCCGCGCGCAGGTGGTGGTTGGCCGGGAAGGTGACCGGCCCGGCGAAGGAGAGGTAGTAGCCGGCCTCGGCGCAGATCTTGGCCATCTCCTCGTCGCCCGAGTAGCAGTGGAAGACGGTGCGCTCGGGCGCACCCTCCTCGGCGAGAATCCGCAGCACGTCCTCGTGGGCGTCGCGGTCGTGGATGACCAGCGCCTTGCCGTGCTTCTTCGCCAGCGCGATGTGCCGCCGGAACGACTCCTGCTGCACCTCGACGCCCTCGGGCCCGGTGCGGAAGTAGTCCAGTCCGGTCTCCCCGACCCCGCGCACCTGCGGCAGGGCGGCGAGCGCGTCGATCTCCGCGAGGGCCGCGTCGAGGGCGGCCGTCCCACCGGGGCCGCGCTTCTGGCCGCTCCAGCCGTCCGGGTCGCCGAGGACGATGCGCGGCGCCTCGTTCGGGTGCAGCGAGACGGTCGCGTGCACGTTCGCGTGAACCCCGGCGATCTCCGCGGCCCACCGTGAACCCGGGACGTCGCAGCCGACCTGGACGAGGGTGTTCACGCCGACGGAGGCGGCCTTGGCGATGATCTCCTCGGGGGTCGCGTCCTGCATGTCCAGGTGCGTGTGCGAGTCCGCGACGGCAATCCGCAGCGGCTCCGGCACGGGCGGCGGAGTCGGGTCGCTCTTCGATCGGGCCACGCGGGGATCCTTTCTCAACTCCGGGCAACTCCGGGCGGTCGAGCAGCCATGCACTGCTCAGGGGCGCGGGGCTCCGCTCGTGAACTGCGTGCGCGAGCGACCACCCGCGGGCGGATGGCCCTGCTCGCCCGGCGACCCACCACCCAGGGTGGCTTGTCGCGCACGCACTTCGCGAGCAGAGCCTCGCGCCTCTGGCCGGGTGCGACCGGACCTAGTCGGCCTTCTTCTCCTCGAGGCGGGGGAAGAGGATCTCGCCCTTGGTCACCGTGACGCCCGCGGGGAGCACGCCCCACCGAGCCGCCTCGTCGATCCGCTGCGCGGGCAGCGCGCCCAGCACGGCCTCCGCGCCGAGGGAGTCCCAGAGCAGCCCGGAGACCCGCGGCATGACCGGGTTCAGCAGAACCGCGATGCCGCGCAGCGACTCCGCCGCCGCGTAGAGGATCGTCGCCAGGCGCGCCTGGCCCTCCGCGGACTCGTCCTTGGCGACCTTCCACGGCTCCTGCTCGGTGAGGTAGCCGTTGACCTGCTTGACGAAGTCGAAGATTGCCGCGATGCCGCCGGCGAAGTCCAGCCTCTCGCCGATCTTGTCGTCCGACTCCGCGACCGCCTTGGCCAGGCCCTCCGCCAGCGCGGCCTCCGCCGGGCCGGACGCCGTGGCCTCCGGCAGCACGCCGCCGAAGTACTTGCCGACCATCGCGGCCACGCGCGAGGCGAGGTTGCCGAAGTCGTTGGCGAGCTCGGAGGTGTAGCGGGCGGAGAAGTCCTCCCAGGAGAAGGAACCGTCCGTGCCGAACGGGATCGCCCGCAGGAAGTAGTAGCGGTAGGCGTCCACGCCGAAGTGGGACGTCAGGTCCTGCGGCGCGATGCCGGTCAGGTTGGACTTGCTCATCTTCTCGCCGCCGACCATCAGCCAGCCGTTGGCGACCACGCGCTTGGGCAGCGGCAGACCGTTGGCCATCAGCATCGCGGGCCAGATCACGGCGTGGAAGCGGAGGATGTCCTTGCCCACCAGGTGCACGTCGGCCGGGAAGGTCGCCTCGAACTTGCTCTGGTCGGAGCCGTAGCCGACCGCGGTGGCGTAGTTCAGCAGCGCGTCCACCCACACGTAGATGACGTGCTTCGGGTCCCAGGGGATCTGCACGCCCCAGTCGAAGGTGGAGCGGGAGATGGAGAGGTCCTGCAGGCCCTGCTCGACGAAGCGGACGACCTCGTTGCGCGCCGACTCCGGCTGGATGAAGTCGGGGTTGGCGGCGTAGAGCTCCAGCAGCTTGGGGCCGTACTCGGAGAGCTTGAAGAAGTAGTTCTCCTCCTTCAGCATCTCCACCGGCTTCTTGTGGATCGCGCAGATCTTCTGGCCGGCGAACTCGCCCTCGCCGTCCAGCAGCTCGCCGGGGGCCTTGTACTCCTCGCAGCCCACGCAGTACGGGCCCTCGTAGCCGCCCTGGTAGATCTCGCCCTTGTCGTAGAGGTCCTGGACGAACTCCTGCACCCGGGCCGTGTGGCGGTCCTCGGTGGTGCGGATGAAGTCGTCGTTGGCGATCTCCAGGTGCTCCCAGAGCGGCTTCCAGGCCTCCTCGACCAGCTTGTCGCACCACTCCTGCGGTGAGACGCCGTTGGCCTCGGCGGTGCGCATGATCTTCTGACCGTGCTCGTCCGTCCCGGTCAGGTACCACACCTGCTCACCGCGCTGGCGGTGCCAGCGGGTCAGCACGTCACCGGCGACGGTGGTGTAGGCGTGGCCCAGGTGCGGGCGGTCGTTGACGTAGTAGATCGGCGTCGAGACGTAGTAGCTCTTACCGGGGTTCTGGACGGCGGTCATGCCGCAATGGTATCGGCCGCCGGGGGTGCCTCCGCCCGAGTGATCACAGCGTGAGAGGGAAGCCTTCTGGGCAGGCGAGGGGGTGGGCGAATGCAGGCGCTCGAGGGCGGCGATCCGGAACAACTGGGTGGGTACAGACTGCTGGCGCGGCTGGGGGCCGGCGGCATGGGGAGGGTCTATCTGGCCCGTTCGCGGGGCGGGCGGCGGGTGGCCCTGAAAGTGATCCGGCCGGAGCTGGCCGACGACCCGGACTTCAGGGCCAGGTTCGCCAGGGAGGTCGCGGCGGCGCGGGTGGTCGGCGGGGCGTTCACGGTGGCGGTGCTGGACGCCGACACCGAGGCGGACACCCCGTGGCTGGCGACGGAGTTCGTGGCCGCGCCGACTCTGGCCCAGGCGGTCCGCGAGCGAGGGCCGCTGCCGGTCGAGTCGGTGGTCGCGCTGGCGGCCGGGCTGGCCGAGGGGCTGGCCGCGATCCACGCGGCCGGTGTGGTGCACCGCGATCTCAAGCCGTCCAACGTGCTGCTGGCGCTGGACGGACCGCGGGTCATCGACTTCGGGATCTCCCGGGCGATGGAGGCGACGGAGCTGACCCGCACCGGGGTCGTCGTCGGCTCGCCGGGCTTCATGTCCCCCGAGCAGATCGAGGGCGGCCGGGTCACCCCCGCGACCGACGTCTTCTCGCTCGGCGCGGTGCTCGCCTACGCGGCGGTCGGCCACGGGCCGTTCGGCGACGGGGCGACGCCCGCCCTGCTCTACCGGGTCGTCCACGCGGAGCCGCAGCTGGAGACGGTTCCCGCCGCGGTGCGCGGACTGATCGCCTCCTGTCTCGCGAAGGAACCGAGCCTGCGCCCCACACCGGACGCGCTGCTCGACCTGCTGGAGGCCTCGGGCCAGGGCGCGGAGCCCACGCAGACCTGGCTGCCGGTCGAGCTGACCAGCATGATCGAACGCGTCGAGGCGGAGTTCCCCAGCAGGCTCGGCTCCCTGTCGGGCCCGACCGCGGCGGCGTCACCGCCGCCCACTCCCCCGCCGACCCCGGCGATCCCGCCGACACCCGCACCCGGGCCGACGCCGGGCGCTGCGCCGACCGCCACGACGCCCCTGTTCACACCGGCCGCCGCATCGGAGCGGCCGACCCCGCCGCTGCCCGGTTTCGGCCCGGCGCCGGCGTCGTTCGCCGTGAACGCCCCGGCCCAGGCATCGGGCGGAGCGCGGGGGAGGAACCGGGCGGGCCGACGGACCGCCGTGCTGGTGACCGCGGTCCTGCTGCTCGGTCTGCTCGCCACCGGTGTCTGGGCGCTGACCCGTGACCACGCAGGCGGCAACGGCGCGGCCGGCCTCAGCACGCCGACCCTCGGCGCGACCGGCGCCGCGGCGACCACCTCGCCCTACGCGTCCGGGTCGGACTCCGGCTCCGGTGCCGCGGGCGCCTCGGCCTCCGACACCTCGACCGTGAACGCGGCGGTCACGGTGACCGTCCCCGGCGTGGTGGGCGAGACGGTGAGCCGGGCGGAGCACGACCTGACCGCGGCCGGATTCTCCCGGGACGCCATCAGGACCACGCTGACCTGCGAGGGCAACGCGCGCGGCGTCACCGGCGTGCTCAGCCAGAGCCCGACGGCCGGCTCGGCAGTGGCCTCGACCCGCACGGTGCGACTGACGGCGGAGGCGGCGGACTGCAAGGCCTACGCGAGCGAAGTCGGCCGCCCGGTGGCGTACGCCGTCACGGACCTGGCGAACCAGGGGTTCACGAACGTGAGCAACCAGCCGGGCAACGTCTGCGGCGTGGCGACGGACCCGGTCGGGACCGTGGAGGCGCAGGACCCGCAACCGGTCGCCGAGGGGGCGCTCAGGGCGGGCACCGCGATCACGCTGTTCACACAGCCCCAGGACTGTGTATCGCCGTCGCCGACAGCGACGAGCGCGATGTCGCCGTCGGCGGCCGCGAGGAGCGGATCGTCGCCGTCTCCCGCGGCGGCGTCTCCCTCGGCGGCGACGGCGAGCGCCTATGTGCCGTCCCCGGCCACGACGACCGCGTCGTCACGGCCGTCGTCACGGCCGTCCTCACCGCCGCCGTCGCCGACCGCGACATGAGCCGCCGCGAAGTTGAGGCGGCCGCGAGCTGAGGCGGACCGTGTCAGCGGTCGCGGTGCCAGTGGAAGGGCAGGTGGAAGTGCCTCCGCCGGTCGGCCGGCGGGGGCGTCTCCGCCTTCGGCTCCGCCGTCGCCTCGGCGTCGGCCTCGGTGTGGGCTTCCGGCTTGTGCGGGTGCCAGTTCTCGGCGACCGTGGCGACCCGCCCGGCGGCCATGATCCGGACGTGCTCACCGCCGCAGCCGGGGCAGCCGGGGTGCGTCAGGGGCGAGGCCACGGGTACGCCGTTGGCCCGGTAGCGGTAGACCATCCGGCCGTTGTAGTCGACGCTGTGTTCGATCTCGTATGCCTGCTCCCAGACGAATCCGCAGTTCAGGCAGGCGAAGGAGTAGGCCTCGTGGACCGGCTCCATGGGCTGTCGGCGGGTGGGCACGGAGGTTTCGCTCATGACGTTCTCCCAGGGCCCGGCGGGCGTCCGCCCGAACCGGGGCTTTCTCGTCCTCATGTTTTCCCGGGGAATGCGGCAGCGAGCCTTCGGCCGGGAATTCTTGGGGGAGAGTTGGTGCATTTTGACGCGCCCGCGACCTACCGGGAGGGTTTCGAGGGCGCGGCTTTAGCCGCTGTTTGCCTGTCCCGTCACCGTACGCCCGATTGGCTCCGGACGTAAGTCGGGGCAGGTCACGGCGGATGCCCGGGGAACGCCCAGCGCTCAGGGAGCGCTTTTCGCCGCCACCACCGCGTCGAACACCTCGCGCTTCGGAAGTCCGGCCTCGATCGCGACCGCGGCGATGGCCTCCTTGCGGTGCTCCCCCGCGTCCACGCGGACCGCCACACGCCGGGCCAGCTCCGCCGCGTCCACCTCGGCGGGCCCGGCGGCCGGCGCCCCGGCGACCACGACGGTGATCTCGCCGCGGACGCCTGCGGCCGACCACTCGGCGAGCTCGCCGAGCGAACCGCGCTTGACCTCCTCGTACGTCTTGGTCAGCTCACGGCAGACGGCCGCCTCGCGCTCCGCGCCGAAGGCCTGCGCCATCGCCGTCAGCGAGTCCTCGATCCGGTGCGGCGACTCGAAGAACACCATGGTCCGCGGCTCCGCGCCCAGCTCCCGCAGGCGCGCACCGCGCTCGCCGCCCTTGCGGGGCAGGAAGCCCTCGAAGCAGAAGCGGTCCACCGGCAGCCCGGAGAGGGCGAGCGCGGTCAGCACGGCGGACGGACCCGGCACGGCGGTGATCCGTACCCCCGCCTCGACGGCGGCGGCTACCAGCCGGTAGCCGGGGTCGGAGACGGAGGGCATGCCGGCGTCCGTCACCAGCAGCACCCGGGCGCCGCCGCGCAACGCCTCGACCAGCTCGGGGGTGCGGCCGACCTCGTTCCCCTCGAAGTACGAGACGACCCGCCCGGTCGGCGCGACGCCGAGCGCCTGCGCCAGCCTGCGCATCCGCCGCGTGTCCTCGGCGGCGACGATGTCCGCCTCCGCGAGCTCCTTCGCGAGCCTCGGCGGGGCGTCCTCGACGTCACCGATGGGGGTTCCAGCCAGCACGAGTAGACCTGTCACCCGCCCATCGTCCCATCCTGCGCGCCTCCGCCCCCGCCGCCGGCCGACGGACCCGCCGTCCCGCCGGTCGGCGCCGAGAGGCTTCTACGGAAGGGACATCTGGGTGATCGCGTAGCGGCGGCGGTTCGAACGCCGACGGCGACACGGCAAGCCGGCCCCACCGAACACGGCACGCGCTGCCTTCGCCCCGCCCTGGCCCACGCCCAGGCAGCTCGCACTCGGCCACGCGCCCGGCCGTCGCGCCCTCGCCCTCGCTCTCTCCCTCGCCCGGCGAACTTGTCACGAAAATCGCGACAAGTTCCCCCTTCCCCGCCCCTCCCGCCCCAGCGGGATCACGCGCCACCGCTGGCGCGGACAGGATCCGCCCCTACGATGCTCGCGTGGATGAAGACAGGACGGACACGCTGACCGCCGGCTCCCCCGCATCCGGGGAGGACGACCATGCCGGCGGCGCGAGCCCGCGGCGGCGGATGCCGCTGACGGCCTGGCAGCGCCGGCTCGGCAGGTACGGCTACCGCGCCCCCGAGCGGACGTCGCTGCGCGACCGGCTGGTGCCGCCGATGCCCGACGGCCGAGGCGTGCCGACCGGCGCGCCCTCGCCGCTGCTGGCACGGATGGGCGTCGCGCTGCCGCCCGCCCTGTGGGCGTTCCTGTGCCGCTGGGCCGGCTGGATCGGCCCGCTCGTGATCACCGCCTTCGCGGGCCTGCTGACCTTCTGGAAGCTCGGCACGCCGAACGCGATCATCTTCGACGAGACGTACTACGCCAAGGACTCCTGGTCCATGTGGCACTACGGCTTCGAGCGGAACTGGGCCGACAACGCCAACGCGGGCATCATGCAGACCCCGCAGCACATCCCGACGCCCACCGGCGCCGAGTTCATCGCGCACCCCCCGGCCGGCAAGTGGGTGATCGGCCTGGGCGAGGAGCTCTTCGGGCTGAACCCCTTCGGCTGGCGCTTCATGGTCGCCGTGCTCGGCACCCTCGCGGTGCTGCTGGTCTGCCGGATCGGCCGCCGCCTCTTCCGCTCGACGCTGCTCGGCTGCGTCGCCGGACTGCTGCTGACCGTCGACGGCCTCCACCTCGTGATGAGCCGCACCGGCCTGCTCGACCAGATGGTCATGTTCTGGGCGCTGGCCGCCTTCGGACTGCTGCTGCTGGACCGCGACCGCAGCCGGGCCAGACTCGCCGACCTGGTGGGCGCGACCGCCGACCGTCCCGACGCCGTCCCGGACGCGGCCGCGGCCGCCGCCGCACGCCTGGGCTGGCGGCCGTATCGGCTTCTGGCGGGCGTCTGTCTGGGGCTGGACTGCGCGACCAAGTGGAACGGGCTCTGGTTCGTCGCGTTCTTCGGCGTGATGACGGTTCTCTGGGACGCGGCCGCGCGGCGGACCGCCGGGGCCCGGCGGCCCTACCTGACGGCGGCGCTGCACGACGCGCCGTGGGCGTTCGTCTCCGTCGTGGTGGTCGCGCTGCTGACCTACATCGCGTCCTGGACCGGCTGGTTCGCCACCACCGGCGGGTACGACCGCACCTGGGCCGACGGCCGCAAGGGGCTGTCGCCGGACTCCTGGGGTCCGCTGCACAACCTGCCGCAGGTCGACATGACCTGGGTGCCGGCACCGCTGCGGAGCCTGTGGCACTACCACTCGGAGATCTGGAACTTCAACACCACCCTGCACACCCCGCACACCTACATGTCCAACCCGTGGAGCTGGCTGATCAACGGGCGGCCGGTCTCCTTCTACTACGAGTCGCCGACGGCCGGGAAGAGCGGCTGCACGGCCGCGCAGTGCGCGAGCGAGGTGCTGGGCATCGGCACCCCGCTGCTCTGGTGGACGGCGACCTTCGCGCTGGTCTACGCGCTGTACCGGTGGGCGTTCCGGCGTGACTGGCGGGCCGGGGCGATCGTGTGCGGCATCGCGGCGGGATATCTGCCGTGGTTCCAGTGGCAGCAGCGAACGATCTTCCTCTTCTACACCATCGATTTCGAGCCGTATCTTGCGCTGGCCGTCGCATTCATGATCGGCGCGATTCTCGGCTCGGCTCGGGCGCGCGGCGACCGCCGCCTGCTGGGCGGAATCGGCGCCGGGGTCCTGGTGCTGGCGATTATGGTCAACTTCCTCTATTTCCTGCCCCTCTACAACGCCGAGGTCATTCCGATCGACGACTGGCGCGGGCGTATGTGGTGGCCCACCTGGATCTGATTCGGATAACGGTTCACCGGCGCGGCTTCCGGTAGCAGCAGACGCACACGTACGATCCCCCACGAGCGGGGCCGGAGCGGCCCGATGTGATGGGGGGAAGAACGTGAACCGTGGAGCCAAGGCGGCCGTCGCCGTGGTGGTGACTGCCATGGTGGGCGGCGCCGGGTACGGCGCCTACAACATCGTCAACGGCGTCACGGGCGGCGGGGGGCCGTCCGCGAAGCCGACGTTCCAGCCGACGGCGCTGTCCACCACGGCGCCGACGGCGGACGCGGCGGTGAAGCAGGCCACCGCCTTCCTGCAGTCCTGGCAGGCCGGCCCCACGCGCTACGCGGACGCGGGCCACGACACCGACTCCCCGCTGACCACCGAGGCCGCGCTCCAGGCGTACCACGACGGGCTCGGGCTGACCGGCGTCACCTTCACCGCGATCACCGCGGGCGCGCCGACCACCGCGCAGGTCGACCAGGGCGGCGGCGTCTCCACCAGCGCGCCCACCACTCCGGTGACCTTCCAGGCGAGCGCGAAGGTGACCGGCGGCACCTGGACCTACCAGGGCACGCTGGACGTCCTGCAGAGCAGCAACGGCCAGACGGCGGTCCGCTGGGACCCGTCGGTGCTCTTCCCGAAGCTGAAGAGCGGCCAGACGCTCAAGGCCGGGGCGATCACCGGGGACGCCGCGTCGGTCACCGTCACCGATGCCAAGGGCGTCGCCCTGACCCCTGCGAACGCCCCCTCGCTGACCGCCGTCCTGGACAGCATCCGGGCCCACGCGAGCGGCAGCGGCGGCAACGGCGGCACCGGTGTGGAGGTTGTGGACGGCAGCGGAGGACCGGTCGCCCCGGCGACGGTCTTCACCCAGCCCAAGGCCTCCACGATCAGGACGACGCTCGACGCGCGGCTGCAGAAGCAGGCCGAGGCGGCCGCGCGCCTGCAGAAACTGCCGACCGGCGTGGTGGTGATCCGGCCGAGCGACGGGCACATCCTCGCCATCGCCAACACGGCGTCGAACGTGAACCTGGCGATCAACGCCCAACTGCCGCCCGGCTCGACCATGAAGATCATCACCGCGGCGGCGCTCTTCGACCACACCTCGCTCACCCCCAGCAGCACGCTCAAGTGCATGAAGACGCAGGCGGCGGGCGGGCAGGTCTTCCCCAACGAGGCCGACGTGCCGGAGAAGCCGAACGCCACGATGACCGAGGACTTCGCGCGCTCCTGCAACACCGCCTTCGTCTACGGCGGCTACCACTACCTGGTCCAGGGCGGGGCGCCGAGCTCCGTCCTGCACGACGAGGCGACGCAGGTCTTCGGTTTTGGCAACTGGTCGATCGGCGGCGACGTGCAGACGGCGAACCCCACCGTGCCCGCCAGCCCCAACGGCAGCGACAACGCGGCCGACTTCATGGGCCAGGGCGGCGACCTGGTCAGCCCGCTGGTCATGGCCTCGGTCGCCGCGACCGTCCAGGACGGCCGCTTCCACCAGCCGATCCTGCTGCCCGACCAGCCGCAGACGCCCGCCTCGGGTTCGTTGTCCGCGTCGGACGACAGGAACCTGAAGACGATGATGCACGCGGTCGCCTATGCCCCCTACGGCACGGGCTACCCGCGGCTGAACGATCTCTCCGGCGTCGGCGCCAAGACCGGAACGGCCGAGGTCACCGGCGGCACCGATGGCTGGATGACGGCCTACAACGGCCAGATCGCCGTCGCGTCGGTGGTCCAGGGCGGCTCCTCCGGCGTCGACACGGCCGGCTACGTGGTGCGCGCACTGCTGCAGGCCACCGGCTCCTGAGCCGGCGTCACCCGTACACCGACTGCACGTTGTCCCTGGGCTCGGGGCGGTGGTTCGCCGCCGGCCCCAGGGCGAAGGCGGTGAGCAGGTTCTCCGTCGTGCGGGTGACGAACGCCGCCGTGCGGGCGTCCATGCCGTGGTCGCCGCCGTCGTCGTGGCCGCCGGCCATCAGGCCCTCGACCCAGCGCATCGTGCCCGAGGCGAAGACGCCCGCGCCGCTGCGGGCGGTGTAGTACGCGGTGTCCGAGTGGCTGTGGTTGCCGTTGCAGACCAGGGGCGAGTGGGCCAGGATCTCGATCGGCCTGGGCGTGGGCGCGCTCGGGGTCACCCGGTCGTACTCGACGCCCACCAGGTGCGCGAACGAGTCCCCGGCCCGGACGCCCGTGCCCGCGAAGAGCCAGTGGTCGGGGGCGTGCACGACGTAGGGCGCGTCCGTCGGGTAGCCCTCGTAGAAGACCCCGGTCATGGACGACTCCGGGTCGGCGGCCGGACCCGAGCGGAAGTCCGTCGTGGTCAGCGCGCGGTTCTGCAGGTAGGCCGGGTCGTCGCGGTAGTCGGTCTTGTAGCAGACGACCGTGCGTCCCCCGTCCTCGACGCGGATGCGGCGGAAGCAGGTGTTCGCGCCGAGGAAGGCCACGTTCGTGCCCGCGTCACGCGCCTTGGTGACGGCCTGGCGCTGCTGCGGGGTCCAGTACTCGTCGTGGCCCAACGACAGCACGGCCGTCGCGCCGGCGAGGATGGACGGGTCGGTGTGGACGTCGACGCCGGTCGTGTACGCGAGCGGGATGCCGAGCCGTTCGGCGAGCACGACCAGGGCTCGCTCGTAGACGAGGAACTTCTCGGCGCCGTTGTCGTCGTAGGGCCGGTCGAAGGAGACCTTGAGCGCGCGGGCCCCGTAGCTGCCGTCCTCGCCCTGGTAGAGGCTGGTGCCGCCCCAGGTGTTGTACGCCTGCCAGGTCGCGGTGCCGTGCATGACCAGCACCCGCCCGTGCGCGTCGGCGGAGCGGACGATCAGCGGGATCCAGCGCTGCGCGTGGTTCTCGGCGTCGAGCCTGAAGAGGTAGGCGCCCTCCGGCCAGCCGGTGGTGTCGACGGTCAGGCTCGGTTGCCAGCGCGCCTGGACCGTTCGGGTGGGCTGCACGATGACGGGTGCGGCCTGCTGGTGTCCGGCGACGCGGCCGGACCGCCAGACCAGCCGGGCCTGGGTGCCGTCGTACCAGCCGACGCGGTAGGCGGAGACGGTGAAGCCGGGGGCCGTGGTCGACACCCGCAGCGTGACCGCCTCGCCCGGGCGCACGGAGGCGCGGTCCGCGTAGCCCACGACGTCCTCGGGAGCGCCGAGGCGGGATATGCGCCAGTCGGCCGCGCCCGGCCTGCGCTGCTCCGCGGCGGCGCCCGCGGAGGCGTCGGACACGGGGGTACCGGCGTGCGCCGGATGCACGGCCTTGGGTGAGCTGCCCCCTTCACAGCCCGCCAGCCCGAGCCCCGCCCCGACGGCCGCGGCTGCCCCGAGCACGCTCCGACGCGGCAGACCGCGCTCCCCGCTCTCCACCACCGTGCCGCCTCCTCCTCAGCCGACGATCGCCCTCGAACGACCTTACGACGTCCGCGCGCGACCACCACTTCGGGAGAGTCCGGACATGGCCGCACAAGCCGTGCGGGACGAACGGCGGCGCGCCTCGGGTTGACGCAGCGTCCGCCCCCGCCCGGGCCGGCCACGGGCCGGAGCCGGCGCGGCCGGCCCGGGCGGAACGAGCGGCCCGTCGGCGGCCTGCGTCGCAGCAGCGTTCGCAGCAGGACGGCGAACTGAAGCCGGAGCAGCGTCACGAGGCCTCCGACCTGCCCGGGCCGTCCCGACGGCGTGTCCCCGGCGGTCGGGACGCGAGTGGTCGGCGGCACCGGCGCGCGGCCGGCGGCGGGCAGGCCCTGACCTGCGAGGGCCTGCGACGGCGTCAGGTGGGCTTCGGGTCCCACGGCGAGCAGCACGCGGCAGATTCGTGCGCGGCGGCCACGCCGAGTGTCCGAGCCGAGCGCCGCGCGGTTCGCGCACTCGCGCAGGTGGCGGGCGAGCCGCTTGCGCCACAGCGGGCTGGGCCTGCCGTCCCGGGTCCTGGTCATGCGGTCCGGGCCGGCGCAGCGCCGGGCCGGGTCAGGTGGGGGTGGGGCGGGCCGTGGGGGCGAGGTGGCGACGGGTGCGGTGGGGGGTGAGGGTTCCGCGCTGTGCTCGTCGTCCGGGGTCGGGGCGAGGGCACGGCCGCTGCGCAGCGCGAGGCGGGGCCAGAGGACCAGCAGGACCGGCAGTTGCAGGTAGCCGAAGCGGCCGGCCGGGGCCAGCAGGAAGGCCGTCGCCACCCCCAGCGCCAGCCGGTCGCAGGCGGTCCTCGCGTCACGCGGCGGACGGATCATCAGCCAGACGCAGATGGCGAGCCCGCCCAGACCGAACAGGACCAGGGAGGCCGTCCGCCCGGCAGGGCCCAGCTGGGCCAGCAGGTGGCCCGGCAGCGGGCTGCCGGCCGGGGTCTTCACGGTGGAGAGGCCGAGCGGGTAGCGGACGACCTGTTCCAGCATCGCCCCGTGGAAGGCGACGGCGAACGGCAGCACCAGCGCGCCGCCCACCAGCAGGGTCCAGCCGAGCCCGCGCAGCGCGGGCCGACGGCCGCCGACCTGACGCAGCAGCAGTAAGGCCACCGGCACGGCCGGCCAGGCCGTCCACTTCAGCGCGCAGACCAGGCCCAGCACCACCCCCGTCCGGCGGCCGTGGCCCTGCCCGGCCAGCGCCAGCGCCACACAGCAGCCGCCGATCATCGGCAGGTCCACGCCGCTGACCGCCGCCGGGAGGGCGACCAGCGGTGAGGCGACGACGAGTGCGAGGGGCACGGCGATCGGCCCGCCGCGCAGCAGCCGCCAGGTGGCGACGAGGCCGACGAGGAAGACGCCCAGGAACCAGACCCGCGCGTCGCCGAGCGACCCCGGCAGGATCAGGTGCGGAAAGCCGAAGAGGGCCATGCCCGGCAGGTAGGGCGTGTAGCCCGTGTAATGGTGGGGGTGGGCCAGGTAGGGGCTGCCGCCGTGCACCAGGCGGTCGGCGGACGCCTGGACGACCCAGACCTCCGACTGGGCCTCGCTCCGCGCCAGCAGCAGGATCAGCGGGACGACGACCGCGCCGACCAGGGCGGTCGCCACCGCCACCCGTAGCGCGCGCGAGCGCGGCAGCAGCGCGACGCAGAGCCCGGCGACCACGTAGCCCGCTCCGGCGGACCAGCCCCAGGCACGCTGCGAGGCGAGGTTGGAGATCAACGGAAAGGCGAACGCCCAGGTCGCGCAGGCGAGTGCGGCGAACGCCCAGGGCAGCCTGCGGAACGCCTCCGGCGCGAAGGGGTCACCCGTTCCGCCGGGGCCGTGGCGGCCGGAGGCGTGCTGCTCGGCTCGCTGGCGTGGCAGCCAGAGGCGGGCGGCGGCTCGTCGCACTTCCCCCGAACGGGCATGAGTCGTCGTCACGGTGCCAAGCGTAGGAACGGACGACCCGCGCTGTCGTCACACTCGAGGGTTGTTCACCCGTCCTCCCCCGGTAGGGGGCCACCTGGAGGCCGTCACGACCGGCCGCAGCCGCTTTCGCCGGGGCTCGCCGCGCCGCCGTGACCACGACCTCCGGTCAGTCGCCGCCCGCCAGGCCGTGTTCGTAGGCGAAGACGACCGCCTGGGTGCGGTCGCGCAGTTCCAGCTTGGCCAGGATCCGTCCGACGTGCGTCTTGATGGTCTGTTCGGACAGGACCAGTTCGTCGGCGATCTCGGAGTTGGACAGGCCCCTGGCGACCTGCCGCAGCACGTCGAGTTCCCTGGCCGTCAGGGCGGAGACCGCCTCCGGACGCAGGTTCCCTGCCCGGCGACGGCGTGCGACGTCCGCGATCAGACGGCGTGTCACCGAGGGCGCGAGCAGCGCCTGACCCGCGGCGATCACCCGGACCGCGTTGATCAGATCCCGGGCCGGGGCGTCCTTGAGCAGGAAGCCGCTGGCTCCGCGCGCCAGCGCCTCGTACACGTATTCGTCGAGGTCGAAGGTGGTCAGGATGAGGACGCGGGGCGCCTGCTCGCCGCCGTGCTCGATGATCGAACCGGTCGCGGTCAGGCCGTCCATCCCCGGCATCCGGATGTCCATGACCACGACGTCGGGCCGCAGTTCGCGGGCCAGCTGGATCGCCCGCAGGCCGTCGCCGGCCTCGCCGACCAGCTCGATGTCGGGAGCCGTGGACAGCAGGGCGCCCAGTCCGTCGCGGACCATCTCCTGGTCGTCGACGAGCAGGACTCTGATCGCGTCCGACGGGTTCGCCGCCGCCCCGGCGGATTCCGCCTCGGCCGCCCGGGCCCGGGCCGCCCCCGCCGCCGCAGCCGTGGTCTGCGCAGCCCGAGGTCCCGTCGCGCCCGCACCCGCCGCCAGTGTCACTGCTCCCCCTGTCCGTCCACCGGTCCGTCCGGCAGCCCGTCCGGCCCGTTCGTACTCGATTCTCCACGCTGCGTACCGATCGGCGGCACCGCACCCTCCATCGGGAGCACAGCCGTCACCTCGAACCCGCCGCTCGCCCGCCGTCCGGCGCGCAGCGTGCCGCCGAGCAGGGCGGCGCGCTCGCGCATCCCGGTCAGGCCGTGCCCGCCGTTTCCACCGGGTGGCGGAGACGCGGTCGTGCTGGCCGGACAGCCGTCGTCGGCCACGTGGATCCGTACCCCGTCGGCGTTGCGGTCCACCTCGATCGCGACGTGCGCGCCCGGCGCGTGGCGGCCCGCGTTGCTCAGAGCCTCCTGGACGATGCGGTAGACGGAGACGTCGAGCACCGTCGAGGGCCGCTCGGGCCCGCCGGTCAGGGTGAGGTCGACCTGCATGCCGGCCCGGCGGGCGGCGCGGACCATGTCGGGAATGCTGTCGATGCCCGGCTGCGGCGCGCGTTCCGCGCCCTCGTCCTCCTCGCGCAGCAGCCCGATGACCCGGCGCATCTCGGTCAGCGCGGTGGTGGAGGCCTCACGGATGGCGGCGAAGGTGCGCCGGGTCTGCTCGGGCAGGTCGGGCTCCTTGTACGGAGCCGCCTCCGCCTGGATCGCGATCATCGACATGTGGTGCGCGACCACGTCGTGCAGTTCACGGGCGATCCTGCTGCGCTCCTCCAGCACGGCCTGCCGGGCCAGCCCGGCGCGGCGCTGCTGCTCGGCCTGCTCCAGATGGCGTTCGGCCACGAGTCTGGAGTGGATCGACTCGCCCAGGACCAGCACCAGGGTGACGCCGACGGCGGCGACGGCGAGCACGACGACCGGCAGGTCGACCACGAGCACCGCGGGCAGCAGCACGGCGGCCGCGGTGAGCAGGTCGACGGCGACGGCGATGTCCCGGCCGTAGCGCTGGGCGGTGACGAAGAGCAGCAGCACGTAGGCGCAGCAGGAGCTGACCGACCAGGGCCAGAACGGCGTCGGCGCGTGCCCCACCTCGGCGAAGGTGGCGAGGGTCATCCCGAGGGCGCTGATCCGCCAGCCGGCCAGCGGACGCGAGACGACGAGCAGCAGCGGCAGCACCTGCAGCGCGGCGAGCGCCCAGGCGAGGTTGCCGGGCACCAGTTCACTCAGCTCGAAGTCGGCCATCACGGCCAGCGCCCCGACGGCGATGATCCCGAAGGCTCCCAGGGCGAGGCGTGCCCTCCGGCTCAGTTGGGGGGCGACGGTGACATGCCGGTCCGGCGCGGCCCATGCGGCATCCCGCAGCAGCCGCGCGGCGCGGCAGACCCGCCCCCACACGCGGCCGATGCCGCGACGCAGTGCGCTTCCCATGACCGGGTCAGCCTAAAGCCTGGACGAACCCCGGGCGCATGCGGGACGGACCGGCTCACGCCGGCTGTGTACGCACTGCCGCGTGGGCCCGCGAAACCATTGACCCTCCGCCAGATTGGCCTATACCTTCCCTCTCATTGGTCTATGCCAATGATCGAGCCTCCCTTTTCGCGCAAGCGTTCCGCTCCTGCCTGAGGCATCCCGTCGAGGAGAGTCCATGCCAGCGATCCGTCGCGCCTCCGTCCGCCGCGCCGCCGTCGCCACCGCGGCCGCGGCCTGCGCCGCCGCACTGCTCGGCAGTGCGCCCGCACACGCCGCCGCCCCCGCGTCCGCTGCCGCCGCCGACCGGGCGGGCGACTACGGCCAGAACCAGAAGCAGCTCATCGGGTACTTCACCCAGTGGGGCATCTACTCGGGCAACTTCGAGAAGAACCTGATCAGCAGCGGTGAGATCAAGCACCTCACCGAGCTCGACTACGCGTTCAGCAACATCTCCGCCGACGGTCTGTGCGCCAGCGGCGACAGCTGGGCCGACTACCAGCGCCCGTTCGCCGCGAGCGAGTCGGTGACCGGTCAGGCCGACGCCGCCGGTCAGGCCCTGCTGGGCAACTTCAACCAGCTGCGCGAGCTCAAGGCGCAGTACCCGAAGCTGAAGATCGTGATGTCGATCGGCGGCTGGTCCTGGTCGGGACAGTTCTCCGGAGTCGCCTCCACCGCGGCGGCCCGGCAGAAGTTCGTCGCCTCCTGCATCGACCAGTACGTCAACGGCAACATCCCCGGCCTCCCCGCCAAGGCCGCCGCCGGCATCTTCGACGGCTTCGCCATCGACTGGGAGTACCCGGGCGAGCCCGGCAACGGCAACCCCTACGGCCCGCAGGACACGCCGAACTTCACCGCGCTGATGCAGGAGTTCCGCACCCAGCTCGACGCGGCCGGTGAGGCGAACGACGCCCGCTACCTGCTCACCGCGAACACCTCGGCGAACCCGGCGGTGGCGGACAAGCTGGAGCTCGGCAAGCTGGCCAAGGTCGTCGACTGGTTCAACGTCATGACCTTCGACTACCACGGCTCCTGGGAGGCGACCGGACCGACCGACCTCTCCTCCGCGCTGACCCAGGACCCGCGCGACCCGGCCGCGGCCGACAACAGGTTCAGCATCACCCAGGCCGTCCAGTACTACGAGAGCCACGGCGTCAAGCCGAGCAAGATCGGCCTCGCGGTGCCGTACTACGCCCACACCTGGACCGGCGTGGCCCCCGGCCCGCGCGGCGACGGCCTCTTCCAGCCCGCCACCGCGGGCGGCGGCACGCCGAACTACAACCAGGTCGTCACCGCCCCCGGCAAGACCTTCTGGGACCCGGCGGCCAACGAGCCCTACAAGTACGACGCCGCCTCCGGCACCTTCTACACCTACGACAACCCGCTCTCGCTGTGGATCAAGGGCCAGTACATCCGCGCGCAGGGACTGCGCGGCACCTTCGTCTGGTCCATGGACGGCGACACCTCCGACGGCAGCCTGACCGCCGCCCTCGGCGCCGGTCTGACCGGCCGCTGGCTGCCCTGACCCGACCCAGTGGTGATCCGGCCCTTCGGGGTCACGCGCGGCGTGGATCGGCCTCCGGCCGATCCGCGCCGCGCAGGCGTGAGTGCCTGATGCTGTAGCCGAAGTAGATCACCGCGGCGCCGGCCAGCCAGGCCGCGAAGAACCCGAAGGTCAGCGGGTGCAGGCCGGAGATGACGTACAGACAGGCGGCCACCGAGAGCAGCGGCGTGACCGGATAGCCGGGCACCCGGAAGCCGCGCGGCATCTCCGGGTAGGTGCGGCGCAGCACCATGACGCCGATCGCCACCACGGTGAAGGCGACCAGCGTTCCCAGGCTGGTCAGGTCCGCCAGCACGTCGAGCGGCACGAAGCCGGCGAGCAGCGCCACGCCGACGCTGACCACGACCGTGTTCCAGACCGGCGTGCCGGTGCGCGGCGAGACGGACGCGAACGCGGGCGGCAGCATGCCGTCCCGGCCCATCGTGTACAGGATCCGGGTCTGGCCGTAGATGACCACGAGGGTCACGCTGAAGATCGAGGCGATCGCCCCCAGCGCGAACATGATGGAGGGCCAGGTCTGCCCGGTCACGTCGCGCAGGATCTGCGCCAGGCCGGCCTGCTGTCCTTCGAAGAGCGTCCACTTCTGCGCGCCGACGGCTGCGAGCGCGACCGCGACGTAGAGGGAGGTGACCACGACGAGGGCGATGAGGATGGCCCTCGGCAGCGTCCGGTGCGGCTCGCGCACCTCCTCGCCCGCAGTGGACACGGCGTCCAGGCCGATGAAGGAGAAGAAGATGCTGGACGCGGCCGTGCTGATGCCGGAGAAGCCGAGCGGCGCGAACGGTCTCAGGTTGTCGGCGTGGAAGCCTGTGAACGCGATCGCCACGAAAAGCAGCAGCACCACGATCTTCACCCCGACCATGACCGCGTTGAGCGTCGCCGACTCCTTGGTGCCGCGCACCAGCAGCAGGCAGCAGAGGGTCACCAGGACCATGGCCGGGACGTTCACGTAGCCACCGCCCCCGGGCGGCTGGGCGATCGCGTCGGGCAGGGTGAAGTCGAAGGCGTCGTGGAAGAACTCGTTCAGGTACTGCCCCCAGCCGACCGACACGGCGGACGCCGACACCCCGTACTCCAGCAGCAGGCAGGCCCCGACCCCGAAGGCGACGGCCTCCCCGAGCGTGGCGTACGCGTAGGAGTACGAGGATCCGGAGACCGGGATCGCCGAGGCCAGCTCCGCGTAGCAGAGCGCGGCGAGCCCGGCCGCCACGGCGGCGATCACGAACGAGACGACGACGGCGGGCCCGGCCTCCGGCACGGACGTGTTCAGCACGAAGAAGATGCCCGTGCCGACGGTCGCGCCGATGCCGATGGCGGAGAGCTGGACCAGCCCGATCGACCGCTTCAGATGCAGCCCGGACCGCTCCTGCGCTGTAGCCCCGGCCCCCTCTGCGAGCGCGGGCGGCAACGCCTCGATGTCGCCGCTGCTCTCGGCCATGATCTGGGCCACGGGCTTCCGGCGGAGCAGCTGCTGCGCCAAGGGCGCTTCAGGGGGCGTCATGTGACGTATCGTCGCACGCAAATGAGACAATACGGATGAATACCCCTTGGGCTCAGCCGGTGGCGGCGCGGTCGGCGCCGGGTGGGAGCGGAGACCGTCCTCGCGACGGCCGACGCGTGGGCGCCCCGGACACCACGGCAGGGGCCGTGTCCCGAGGGAGAGCCCGGCCACGCCGCCGCGAAGGCCGGGGCCGGGCCCTCTCACATGTCCTTGGGATCAGCCCGCGTCGTCCGGTGCCGTGCCTCGCAGGGCGGAAGGGCGGCCTCGCACCGGATGTACTCGACCGGGCCCGACGGTCCCCCGTGCTGCGGCCGGGAGGTGCGCCCTCCCAGGTGCACGTGCGAGGTGCAGTGCCGGGCCACGCGGGTCCGGCGAGAGACGCCCCCTGCCTTCGGGCTGGGCGGTGCGCCCTGCGAGGTGCGGCGGCAGGCGACGCGGGTCCGGCGGGGATCGTCGGACGGGGGTGTCGGGGTCTAGGACTCGCCCAACGCCCGGGCGAGTTCCTCGCGGGTGGGGAGGGACGGCTGGGCGCCCGCGAGGGTGGTGCTGAGCGCGGCGGCGACGTTCGCGCGGCGGACGGAATCGTGGAGCGAGCGCCCCTGGACCAGGCCCACCGCCAGCGCGCCGCAGAAGGCGTCTCCCGCCGCCGTGGTGTCCAGGGGAGCGACCGCGTACGGCGGCACGAAGGCGACCGCGCCGTCCTCGCAGAACAAGGCTCCCTCCGCGCCGAGCGTCACCACCACCGCCGCGGGGCCGCGCAGCCGGCGTGCGGCGTCCGCCACCGCGTGCAGGTCGGGCAGCGGGTGGCCGACCAGCGTGGCCAGCTCCTCCCGGTTGGGGACCAGCAGGTCGACCATGTGCAGCAGGTCCAGGTCGAGCTCCCGCGCGGGCGCGGGATTCAGCAGGACCGTGCCGCCTGCGAGCCGCGCCGCGGCGGCGACGGTGTCCAGGGGGATCTCGTGCTGCAGCAACGTGACGTCCGCGTCCCTGAGCAGCGCCCCCTCCGTCGCGCAGTGCTCCGGCGCGAGCGCGGTGTTCGCGCCCGGGCTGACGATGATCGAGTTCTCACCCGTCAGCTCGTCCACCGCGATCAGCGCCCGTCCCGTCGGCACCCCGTCGACCGGCTCGATCCGGCTGACGTCCACGCCCTCCCGCTCCAGCCCCCGCCGCAGCCGCGCCCCCGCGTCGTCCGCGCCCACCCGCCCCAGCATCGCCACCGCCGCCCCCAGCCGCGCCGCGGCCACCGCCTGGTTGGCCCCCTTCCCCCCGGGATGCTCGGCCAGATCCCCGCCCAGCACGGTCTCACCGGGCCGCGGATGCCGCGGTACCGGGACGACCAGATCGAGGTTGATGCTTCCGACGACTGCGATCTTCGGCATGGGGTCACCTTACTGAGCCCGTCCCCAGGCCCGCCGTCCTGAGCGCGGCGACGGCGCGCGTGACGATGTCGTCGACAGGTCCCACCGCATCGACGGTGACCAGGAGATCGCGCCCGGCGTAGTGCCGGACGACGGGCGTTTCCAGAGCCTCGTACCTTGCGTACCGCCCGCGGACGCGGTCGTCGGTGTCGTCGTCACGTCGGTGGAGCTCACCGCCGCACTCCTGACAGGCGCTGTCGCGGACCGGCGCATCCCCCGTCACCTCGGCAGGGCGGGCCGTGTCGCCGCGACAGACGCGACGAGCCGTCTGCCGACGGATGCGCCGCTCCAGCTCCTCCTCCGGAAGGTGCAACCGCAGCACGGCGTCCACCGGCAGGCCCCGTTCCTCGAGCAGCGCGTCCAGCGCGAGCGCCTGGGCGGCGCCGCGCGGGTGCCCGTCCAGAAGGAAGTCCGTGGGAACAGCGCGATCGAGGTGGTCCCGGACGACCTCGGTGGTCATCGCGTCCGGGAACGGCCGTCCCGCGTTGAAGATCGCCGCGGATCTGATGCCCAGGTCGGTGCCCCGGCGGAGGTGAGCACGCAGGAGATCGCCGAAGCGGACGTGCGGCACCCCGAGGGCCTTCGCCAATGGGACGGCCGGGGATCGCCCCTCCCATGCCGGCGGTTCCAGCAGGACGACGCGCATCGGCTCACCAACTCCCGGATTCGACTCGGACGTCGGGCCCTCCGGGCCGGATGGCTCGCCCTCGGACACGGTCGCAGCATGCCCGGTGCCGGGCATCGGCGTCAGCCGAAAATCCGCTCAGCTGTTCAGGACCGCCTGCATGACCGCCTTGGCGATCGGCGCGGCCAGACCACCGCCGCTGATGTCGGCGCGGTTGGCGTTGCTGTCCTCGATCACCACGGCGACCGCCACCGGCGAAGCCGCGGACGCGCTCGGTTTGGCGTAGGAGATGAACCACGCGTACGGCGTACCGCTGTTGCCGACGCCGTTCTGGGCGGTGCCGGTCTTGCCGCCGACGATCGCACCGGAGATCTGCGCGTTGGTGCCGGTGCCGTTCTCGACCACGTTCACCATCGCCTGCTGGATCTCCGCGGCGACGTCCGCGGAGACCGGCCGGCCGAACTGCTTGTCGCCGAAGGTCTGCACCGTCGACCCGTCGCTGCGGGTGACCTTGTCCAGCAGCCTCGGCTGCATGAGCACGCCGTTGTCGGCGACCGCCGCCGCGACCTCCGCCATCTCCAGCGGCGTCGCCGCAGTGTCGTACTGGCCGATGGAGGAGAGCGCGAGAAAGGCCTCGCTGGTCAGGTCGGCGTCGAAGTTGCTCTTCACGACGCCGACCGGCACCGTCTGGCCGGTCTGGTTGAAGCCGAACGCCTCCGCCGTCTTCACCATGTTCTTCGCTCCCACGTCCACTCCGACCTTGCCGAAGACGGTGTTGCAGGAGACCTGGAGCGCGTATTCGAGCGTGGCGTTCAGGCACGCGTCGCTCGCCGACTCGTTGGTGAGCGCGTGGTCGGTGTCCTTGGGCGTGTACGGGTTCGGTGAGTCGGTGGGCACGTCGATCCCGCTGTAGAGCCCGGTCTGCAGCGCCGCTGCCAGCGTGACCACCTTGAAGGTCGAGCCCGGCGGATACGTCTGCCGCAGGGCCCGGTTGAGCATCGGCTGGGTGCTGTCCGCGTTCAGCCTCGTCCAGTCGGCCGTCGTGGCCGGCCCGGTCCCGGTGATCCCGTTCGGGTCGTAGGACGGGGTGCTCGCCAGCGCCAGGATCCGGCCGGTGGCGGGGTCGAGCGCGGCCACGGCGCCGCGCTTGGAGCCGAGGCCCTGGAACGCCGCCTGCTGCGCCTTGGAGTTGATCGTGGTGAAGACGTTCCCGCCGGGCACCGAGGCCCGTGAGATCTCGTCCCAGAGCGGTCGCGTCGAGAGGCGGCTGTCCTGGCCGGTCAGCACGTCGTTCTCCACGCCTTCGACCAGGGTGTTGCCGTAGGTCTGCGAGGAGAAGCCGGTCACCGGGGCGTAGAGCGGACCGTCGGTGTAGGTGCGCTGGTAGGCGTAGATGCCGCCGGTCTGCTTCGAGCCGGTGACGGTCCGGCCGGCGACGAGGATGTTGCCGCGCGGCTGGCTGTAACGGGCGATGACGCTGCGCTGGTTCGCCGCGTCGTCGTTGAGGGACTTCGCCTGGAAGACCTGCAGGCGTGTGCAGTTGAGGAGCAGCAGCAGGACCAGGGCCAGGCAGAACAGGCCCGCCCTGCGCCCGGTCCGGCTCAGGGACAGCCGGACGGCGCCGGCGGGCGGGGTCGTCTGCGGCGGCTTCGGTGTCTTTCGGCTCATGGCTGCGGCACCGCCTGCGTCTCCTCGCCGTCCGGTCCCTCGTCACGGCCGTCCCCCGCGGAGTGCCCGCGCTGCGCCGGGTCCGCGCCCTCCGCCCGGACGGCCCGGCCCGGGCTGTCGGGCGTCGGTGCGACGATCAGCGGGACCGGCGGCTCCGGGCGGCGGGCCGCGTCGCTGAGCTTCACGAGCAGGGCGATCAGGATCCAGTTGGTCACCAGCGAGGAGCCGCCCTGGGCCAGGAACGGCATGGTCATCCCGGTCAACGGGATCAGGTCGGTGACGCCGCCCGCGACCACGAAGACCTGGAGCGCGAGCAGCGTGGCCAGGCCGATGGCGAGCAGCCGACCGAAGGGGTCGCGCAGCAGCCGGCCGGTGCGGTACCCGCGGACCACCAGGATGGCGTAGAGCAGGAAGAGCGCCGCGAGACCGACCAGCCCGAGCTCCTCGCCGAAGGTCGCCAGGATCCAGTCCGACTTCATGGCGAAACCGATCAGGTACGAGTGACCGAGCCCGAGGCCGGTGCCGAGCATCCCGCCCGCGGCGAAGGAAAAGAGCGACTGGGCCAGTTGGCTCGGGCCCTTGCCCTGGTGGATCGTCCGCATCGGATCGAGCCAGTCCACGAAGCGCACGTGGACATGCGGTTCCCAGAGCGCGACGGGCACGACGGCGAGGCCCACCATCAGCAGCCCGACGGCGATCCAGCCGGTCCGGCCGGTGGCCACATAGAGCATGATCACGAACAGTCCGAAGAAGATCAGCAGGGTGCCCAGGTCCTGCTCGAGAAAGAGGATCGCCGCACTGGCCAGCCAGATCACCACGATCGGACCGAGGTTACGGCCGCGGGGCAGCTCCAGCTTCCAGACCTTGCGGCCCGTCAGCGCGAGCGCGTCGCGATGCACGGCGAGGTAGGCGGCGAAGAAGATCGCCAGAGCGATCTTCGCGAGCTCTCCCGGCTGGAAGGAGAGCGGCCCGATCTTGATCCAGATCTTGGCGCCGTAGACGGACGGCAGGAAGATCGGGACGATCATCAGCAACAGGGTGGCGAAGGCCAGCACGTAGGCGTAGCGCTGGAGGATCCGGTAGTCGCGGAGCAGCAGCACGACGGCGCTGAAGAGCAGCACGCCGATGGTCGACCAGATCAGCTGGGAAGGGGCCGAGGAGTTGCCGGGGGTGGCCCGGTCGAGCCGGTAGATCACCACCAGCCCAAGCCCGTTCAGCAGCACCGCGATCGGCAGCAGCAGCGGGTCGGCGTAGGCGGCCCGCAGCCGGACGCACAGATGCGCGATCAGCGCGAGCGCCCCGAGGCTCAGCCCGTACCTGAGGGTGTCGGCGGGCACCTTGCCGTCGAGGTTGTAGCCGACGTCGGCGTACCCGTACGCGGCGATGGCCACCGCCACGACCACCAGGACGAGTTCGACCCAACGCCGGCGGGGGGCCTTCGCCGCCTCGGGAGCGGGAGGCGTCGCCTGGGCGGCGGTCGCTGCCATGGGGTCGCCTCGATCGTCTCGTCAGGAGTCGGGTCCGGCCTGCCGCGCGGAACGCGCGTGGGCCTCCCCAGGCGGGGAGGCCCCTCGCTCGTCGCCGCAGGGCTCAGACCGCGTGGGCGGCGGCCGCGGCGGCCGCCTCCTTGAGGTGCTCCTCGTCGGCCGGGCTGAGTGAGGTCTGGATGATCTGGCCGCCGAAGGGCGCGAGTTCGGGCAGGACCTTCTCCGTCACCGCGTCGCTGACCAGCGTGAACACCGCGGCCGAACCGGCCACCAGCTGGGCGCCCACCTTGCGCATGAAGTCGTCGTCGACCCCGAAGTCCTGAGCGGAGCCGACCGCCGCGCCGGTGGCGCCGCCGATCGCCGCACCCAGGAACGGCATGAAGAAGAGCAGCCCGATCAGACCGCCCCAGAGCGCGCCGCCCGCCGCGCCGGCGCCCGTGGTGCTGACAGCCTGGTGCAGCTTCACCTTTCCGTCCGACCGGCGTTCGACGACGACCGCGTCCTCGACCTTGATCAGCTTCTGCTTCTGCAGCTCGACCAGCTTGCTCCTGACCTGCTGGGCGGTGGCCACGTCGGGGTAGGCGACAGCGATGAGGTTGCTCACAGGGATTCCCTTCCAGGCGTCGATCTACCTGGGAATCTACCTAGACGCTCCGGATTTGTCCGATTTGTTATCCGCGTGTCGCGCCGCGCACGACCTGACCCACGATCTCCGCGCGGAGGGAGAGCGTCGGGGCACTCGCGTCGGCGCCGTCCGGGGCCAGGGTGAAGCCGATCTCCGCGCCGCCCCCCGGGCGGTTCCGTGCGAACACCTCGCCGCCGTGCTCCTCCGCCACCTCGCGGACGATCGACAGGCCCAGCCCGGAGCCGGGCAGGCTGCGCGCCGCCGTGGCCCGGTAGAAGCGGTCGAAGATCCGCTCCAGGTCCTCCGGTTCGAGGCCGGGTCCGCGGTCCAGCACGGTGATCCGGTCCGCACGGATCTCGACCGTGATCTCCGACGGACCCGAGGAGAACTTCGCGGCGTTCTCGACCAGATTGGTCAGCGCACGCTGGAGCGCCTGCGGTCGCACCGAGAGCTCCACATGCTCGGCGTCGACGGCGATCTCGCGGCCGGTCCGACGCCGGGTCAGGTCCGCGACCCGCTCGGCGAGCTCGTCCAGCCCGGTCATGGCGGGCTGCTCGGTGCTGCGCCGGTCGTTGGCCAGCTCGACCAGCTCGTTGACCAGGATGGTCAGCTCCCTGGTCTCCGTCTCCAGATCGTCCAGGAGCGCGGCCCGGGAGCTGTGCGAGAGCCGATCCATCCGGCGCAGCGCGGCGATGTTGGTGCGCAGCGAGGTCAGCGGGGTCCGCAGTTCGTGTCCGGCGTCCTGGACCAGGCGGCGCTGGTCGTCCTGGGACCGGGCCAGCCGGCCCAGCATGTCGTCGAAGGCGCGCGCCAGTCGGCCGATCTCGTCCCGGCCGCGCTGCGGCACGTCCAGGGTGAGCTCGCCCGTCGCGGCGACCTGCTCGGCGGTGGCCGTCAGCCGCACCAGACGGCGGGTGATCCGCCCGGCCACCCACCAGCCCGCGGCCCCCGCGGCGATGATGACGGCACCCGCCGTGAGCGCGATCCGGATCATCAGCGCGTCCAGCAGGTCGTCGGTGGCACTGAGCCGCTCGGCGATCATGACGGCGCCGCGGCCGCCGCCCAGCGAGACCGTGACCACGTGGTACCGGTCGCCACCGGTGAACTCGGTGATGTTCCGCGTCTTGCCGGGTGTGCGGGTGCGGGCGAGCTGCTGGTCCTGGCGGGCGACCGGCAACGGGTCCGGCTTGCCCCACTGGATGACCTCGCCGTCCGGCCCGAGGACCTGGACGCCGATGTCGCCGGAGTGGGTCAGCTGGTCGACCAGCTGCTCCTTGCTCGCCGGGTTGGCCGTGAAGTCACGGGCCGACAGGTTGAGCGTCTCGGCGTCGCCCTCCAGCGTGGCCAGCGACTGCTGGAAGTCCTTGGCCCGGTCGCTGCGGATCAGCGTCGCGGCGGAACTGTAGCCGAGGGCGCCGACGAGCACCGCCACCAGCGCCGCCAGCGCGGCGAAGGCGACGGCGAAGCGGACCCGCAGGCCCACGTTGGCCCGCAGCCGACTCACGGCTCACGCAGGGTGTAGCCGACGCCCCGGACGGTGTGGATCAGCGGCGTGCGCCCCGGGGTGTCCAGCTTCCGGCGCAGATAGCCGATGTAGACGGCGAGGTTCTTGGAGCCGGGGCCGAAGTCGTAGCCCCAGATCCGGTCGTAGACCGTGCTGTGGTCGAGCACGATCCCGGCGTTGCGGGCGAGCAGCTCCAGCAGGTCGTACTCGGTGCGGGAGAGCTGGATCTCCCCGCCGGCCCGCCAGACCCGCCGTGCGGTCGGGTCGATGCGCAGGTCGTCGACCTCGATCAGCTCGTGCCCGACCAGGCCGATCTCGCCCCCCGCGGCGCCCGGCTCGACCGCCGCGGCGGGCACCGCCGCCCGGCGCAGCAGGGCCCGCAGGCGGGCCAGCAGCTCCTCGGCCTCGAAGGGCTTCAGCATGTAGTCGTCCGCGCCGGCGTCCAGCCCGGCCACCCGGTCGGAGGTCTCCACCCGGGCGGTCAGCATCAGGATCGGCACGTTGTCGCCCTCGGCCCGGAGCACCCGGCAGACGGCGAGTCCGTCGATGCCCGGCATCATGACGTCCAGCACCAGCACATCGGGGCGTTGCTTGTGCACCGAGGCCAGCGCCTCGATGCCGTCGGACACCGGGGTCACCTGGTAACCCTCCAGGGTCAGCAGGCGGTCCAGCGAATCGCGAATGGCCCGGTCGTCCTCGGCCAGCAGAACAGTCGACGTCACACATCCGATTGTCCACGACGGCATGAGGAACTGGTAAGAGCCCTTCTGCCCCTTGGCTCCCGTGGTCCCTCATGCCCCCGTCATGCCCCTTGGGGCCCTGCTCCGCAGGCTCAGCCCGAATGGACCGTGAGCACCGCGCCGTCGATCTCGACCCGACGGGTGCGACTGAGGTCGCCCCGGCGAAGCGCGTCGAGACAGCGCCGGAAGAGCAGCATCTCCGCCGTGTCCAGCACGGCGGCGGCGAGATCGAGAACCCCTTCGAGGGCCTCGTCCGTCAGTTCGGCGGGCAGCTCACCGGAGAGCAGCACCACCGATTCCCCAGAGCGGCCCCGTACCACCGCGGTGGTGGGGCCTCCTTGCACGACCAGCACGTATCCCCCTGGCCTTCGCACCATTGAGCCACAGCGGCCACCGGTGTTTCCGGGGTCCCTGTGGCAGACGACGCTAGCCCGCTTCGGTGTCCCGAGCCCCTGGCAATCGCCGAATTCGCTCTTTCCGGTCGAAGGCGGACAGCGGTGCAACCATTTCCGACGCCCGAGCGTCCATACGCGACCACGCGCTCGCGTGCGCGAGCGACGGCCCGCGCACGGGGACCGGTGGAGCGCGGGAGCACCCGGGACGCCGGGTCAGTCGCCGGCGCCGCCCTCCGGCTGGCGGCCGCGCTCCAGCAGCGACTCGACGAGCGCGGCGACGTGCCGGCGGTCGTGCGCGGACAACTGCTGGACGCTGGCGATCAGGACGTCCACCTCGGGATCGGGGTCCGCCTGGTACAGGTGGATCCCGCAGGCCTCGGCGGCGGCGCGGCGGACCGTGTCCAGCGGCAGCTCGAGACCCCGGGCCAGCCCTTCGAGGGTGCTCGGCTGCGGCATTCTGACCAGCCGTTCCGACGTGGCCAGGTGGTGCACGGTGGAGCGCGGGATCTCACCTCGACGGGCGACCTCGCCGTAGGACCAGCCCTGCCGGTCCAGCCGCTCGCGCATCAGCACCTGTAGCGCGTTGGACACCCGGACTCCCTCCCTCGTGCTCCTCGTGACAGCGGTACGCGGGCTCGATTCTAGGGCGATCACGCCTCCTTGAGCGGGGACATACGGGCTCACCTGCACATTTCAGCCTGTTACTGGTCTGTTACAGAGCGTCGCGACGAAAGTGCTTGCGCGGCGCCGAATCCGCCGACTACTGTCCAATCTCGTTGGACACGGCGTCCGACACGATTGGACGGACGCCGCCGCTGCTACCCCGAGGGGGACTCATGAGCATGGACATGTACGAGCTGGAGGCCGAGTCGGCCGAGCTGCTGCCGGGCCGCGAGGCGCTGGGCCGGCTGAAGTTCAGCTTCACCAAGACGGTCACCAAGCACGTCGTGAACGTCAACGCGCACAACAACTCCAGCGCGCTGAACGTCGACTCGGACTGCGCCACCGCCGCCTCGGACGCGCAGCAGTCGATCGTCATCCACCAGTAGTCCGGGTCCCGACCCACCGCACCGCACGCCGGCCCGGCCGCACACCGGACCGTCGGAACGCCGGGGCCGTCAACCACCCGGCCGCCAGAACACCACCGCAGGTACAGAGAGACAGGAAGAGATCATGAGCATGGACATGCACGAGCTGGAGTCCGAGTCCGCCGAGCTGCTGCCGGGCCGTGAGGCGCTGGGCCGCCTGAAGTTCAGCTTCACCAAGACGGTCAACGTCACCAAGCACGTGGCGAACGTCAACGCCCACAACCACTCCTTCGCCGGCAACTTCGGTTCCGACGGCGCCACGGCCGAGTCCGAGGCCGCCCAGTCGATCGTGATCAGCCAGTAGTCGGTCCAAGCACCAACCGGGTCCGCGTCGTGGGTCGGTTCAGGGGAGAGGCCGGCCCACGCCTACGGGGGAGGACACCCAGATGACAGTCACTACGGAGGCCGGGGCGTTCGTCCCGGGCCCGGTGGCTTCGCAACGCCCGTGCAGCCGTCGCGCCCGGTCGGCCCGACGTTCCCCGTACCTCGGCTCAGTTCGGGGCTACGGCTGCACGGGGAGTACCAGGGCTCAGGTTTCACCGAGCCCAAGTACATCGCCCGCAGGGGGGACGGACAGGTGGTGCAGCTGTCGCGGCTGCTCCACCTGGTTGCCGGGGCGATCGACGGTGAGCGCGACACCGAGGGGATCTCCCACCGCGTCAGCGGCCTGTACGGCAGGGAGGTCAGCGAGGAGAACGTCGCCTTCCTGATCGAGAAGAAGCTGATCCCGCTGGGCGTCACTGTTCCCTGGGGGCAGGAACACGACGAGGTGGACGCCCCACGCTCGGATCTGCTGCTCGCGCTCAAAGGGCACAGGGTCCTCTTCGGCGAGCGCCGGGTCCTGAGGATCGCGCGCTCGCTCGCCTGGCTGCACCGGCCGCCGGTGGTGGTGACCGTCCTGCTCGCCGCCGTCGCCATGGACGTCTGGCTGTTCGGCTACTACGGGGCGATGACCCCGGTCCTGCACGTGCTGGACCAGCCGGTGCTGCTGCTGGTCGTCTTCGCACTCACCGTGGCCTCGCTCGTCTTCCACGAGTTCGGCCACGCTTCCGCCTGTCACTACGGCGGGGCGAGACCGGGGTGCATCGGCTGCGGCCTCTTCCTGATCTGGCCCTCCATGTACACCGATGTCACCGACGTCTACCGGATCGGCCGCCCCGGCCGGATCCGCACGGACCTCGGCGGGGTCTACTTCAACGTCGTCTTCATGCTCGGCCTGGCAGGCTGCTACCTGCTGACCGGCCAGCCGTTCTTCCTCAGCGCGGTCTACCTCGGCCACTTCGAGGTGCTCGAACAGCTCATGCCCGCGGTCCGGCTGGACGGCTACTACATCCTCGGCGACCTGGCCGGCATCCCCGACCTCTACGGCAAGATCCGTCCGATCCTGCTGAGCATGGTGCCGGGGCGCACCACGCCGCCCGAGGTCGCCGAGCTCAAGCGTTCCGCCCGGGTGATGGTCACCGTCTGGGTCTGCAGCATGGTCCCGCTGCTCCTGGGCGACCTCGGCTACGCCATGTGGAACCTGCCCCGGATCCTCGCGACGGGTGTGCGCTCGCTGACCGAGCAGCTCGCCGGAACCGGTTCCGCCTTCGCCCACGGCGAGCTCGCCGCGGGAGCGGCGGGCCTGGTCGGTTCGCTGATGCTGATCTTCCCGCTGGCCGGCATGGCCTATCTGACGGTGCGGCTGGCCGGACGGCTGCTCCGTGCCGCCCGCCGGACCACGGCGGGCCGGCCCCGGCTGCGCGCCGGGCTCTGCGCCATCGGCCTCGTCGCGGCCGGCGGGCTCTGCTGCGCCTGGGTCGTCGGCCTCACTCCCCGGCCGCTGCCGCCGCAGCCGCCGATCGTCCCGGTGCTCCAGCCAGGCGTACCGACGGTCGCGCCGAGCCCTTCACCCAGCACCCCGCCCACCCCGGGCGGGTCGGCGGGCACGCCGACCTCCCCGACCGCAGGCGGAACCGGTCGGCCGAAGCACGGCGGCGCGGCGAGCGGCAGCCCGCTCCCCGGCGGCGCGGCCTCGCCCTCGGCCTCGGCCGCGCCCTCCGCCACGCCGACCGCCCGTCCCTCGGGCACCCCCACCGCACGACCGTCGGCGTCCGCCTCCGGTCCGGCGAGCGGGCCGACCACCGGCCCGCCGGCCACTCCCACGGGCACCCCCACGGCCCAGGGAACCCCGTCCGCCTCGGCGTCTCCCCCGCCCACGACGGCCGCACCAGGGAGCCCGCCGGCCAGCCCGGCGCCCCAGTAACCAGCACACGCTGCCCCGTAGCGAAGGAGCCTCACCATGGAGTTCACCCCTCACAGGAAAGTCCGCGTGCGCACCGGCACGGCGCGTCGAGCCGTGCGCATCGGCCTGCTGGCCACGGCCGGCCTGGGCATCATCGGCGCCACGACGGGCGCGGCGCAGGCGGCCGGATTCAACGGCGGTGGCGTCGCCGTCGCCGACGACAGCGCGCACACGCTGGCCAATCCCGGCCACGAGTCCCGATTCCAGGACTCCTTCACGGTCCACCAGTACGGCTCCCTCTTCGCGGCGGGCGTCCGCAACCAGGCGACGGCCTTCGCCTCGCACTGCACCGCGGCGGACCCGTGCCGGTCGGTGGCGCTCTCCTTCCAGATCGTCACGATGGCCGGGACGAACATCCACCTCAACGCGGTCAACCTCAGCCGGGCCGACAACGTCCACTGCCCCGGCTGCGAGTCGCTGGCCGGCGCCTACCAGTTCATCGTCTCGACGCCCCGGCCGTTCACGCTGAGCGCCGCCGCCGAGCGGCAGCTGGCCGTCGTGCACCGGAAACTGGACGCGCTGGGCCGGTCGACGGCCCCGATCGCCGACGTGAAGCGTCAGGCGGACGCCCTGGCGGCCCAGGTCGCGGCGATCCTCAAGTCCGCGGCCGCGTCCGCGCCCAAGGGGCCCGGCGTCGACGCGCTGTCCCAGATGGAGCCAGAAGTGACGATCCACCGGGTCTTCGACCAGAACTGATCCGCGCAGGAGCAGCACGGCAGAGCGGCAACCGGCAGACCGGAAGACCGACGCAACACAGGGAGAAGCGGGGCCCCGACCACGGGGTCCCGCTTCTCCCTGTGTTCCGGCTTTCAGGGTGAGGATCGACGCACGCGCGGTACTGTCCGGCGATACCCGGCGCCGGGGTGGTCCGCCACGGGCGGGTCGATCGAGAGAGGCACGTGAAGCCGTGAGCGGGAGCGCACTGTCCCTGTCAGGTCCCCTGGCCGACGTCGCATGGCTGGCCGCGCGGCTGGACGAGCCCGGCCTGCTGATCCTGGACGCGAGCGTGGGCGCCCACCGGCGTCCGGTGCCCGCGATCCCCGGGGCGCGCCCGTTCGACCTGGACGGCCCGCTGTCCGCGCCCGACAGCACGCTGCCGCACACCATGCCCGGCCAGGAGCAGTTCGAGCGCGAGGTCCGCGCCCTCGGCCTGGACCGGACGGACACCGTCGTCGTCTACGACAACGCGGGCGTCTACTCCAGTGCCCGAGGCTGGTGGATGCTCCGCGCCATGGGCTTCGACCGGGTCGCCGTCCTCGACGGCGGCCTGCCCGCCTGGCGCGCGGCCGGGCTGCCGCAGCAGGAGGCGCCGGCGGCGCCCGCCCGCCCCGGAGACTTCACCGCCAGGCCCCGGCCGGAACTGATCGTCGACAGCGCCGCCGTGCTGGACGCGCTGGCCGACCCGGCGTCCGCCGTCCTCGACGCCCGCGCCCACGATCGCTTCACGGGCGCGGCCCCGGAGCCCCGGCCGGGCCTGCGCGGCGGCCACATGCCGGGCGCGCACAGCCTCCCCTTCGGCGATTTGCTCGACGACGGCGGCCGCTTCCTGCCGAAGGACGAGCTGCGGGCCCGCTTCACCGAGCGCCTCGGCGACCGGCCCGAGCGGCTCCTGTTCAGCTGCGGCTCCGGTGTCACCGCCTGTGTCCTCGCCCTCGGCGCCACCCTGGCCGGGTACGCCGACCACTCCGCGCTCGCCGTCTACGACGGCTCGTGGAGCGAATGGGGCCTGCCGTCCGCGCTCCCTGTGGTGTCCGGTGAGACGCCGACCGGTCCCGCGGTGTGACCCACGAGGCGGACGACCCGGCGACGGCCGGGTACGCTCGCCCCTCCGCCGCAGGTGGCCGCCGCTTTCAGGCGGTCCCGACCGCTTCTCCAAAAAACTTTCGGCGGGATGCAGCGTTTCCGGCGGCGTCGGTTGTCGAGACGGGAAAGGCAGTCGAACACGGGGGTCGGAGTGAGGGCGGAGGACGCGGAGTTCACGCGGTTCGTCGCGGACACGCACAGTCAACTGTCCAGATCGGCGAGGTTGCTCACCGGTGACTGGCACACGGCGGAGGATCTGGTCCAGGCGACGCTGATGCGGGTGTACCGGCGCTGGCGCCGGGTCGCCGCAGCGGACTCGGCCCTGGCCTACTCCCAGCGCATCATGATCAACCTTTTTCTCACCTCGCTCCGTCGGCGCTGGCGGGGCGAGGCGCCGCAGGAACGCCTCCCCGAGACGGCGACACCGGACTTCAGCACCGGCGTCAACGAGCGGGACGCGCTCTCCCGGGCACTGCAGGAGCTGCCCCGACGGATGCGGGCCGTGATCGTCCTCCGTTACTACGAGGACCTGTCCGTCGAACAGACGGCCCACCTGCTCGACTGCAGCGAGGCGACCGTTCGCAGCCAGGCCACCCGCGGCCTGGCGAAGCTGCGCGCCGGCGTCGGATCGACACAACTGGAGACGGGGGCCTGATGTCCGAGAACGAGCACCTTCGCAGTCAACTCGTCGGGCTGGTCGAGGACCGCCCCGACACCCCCTCCCCCGCCGCCCTGGTCATCGCCAAGGTGCGGCGCGGCCGGAGGCGGCGCGCAGCCGCCGGGGCGTTCACGCTCGCGGCGGCCGTGCTCGGCGGCCTGCTGGTGGGTCTCCCCCACGCGGACCGCACGCCGACCCCGGCCAAGCCCGTCCCGCTGTGCACCGTGGCCCTGCCACAGGCCTGGACCGCGGCGCTGGGCGACCCGTCCGACGTGCTGCACCGGGGCACCCTGCTGGCGGCGGCCCCGGACGGATCCGTCGCGTTCGTCCAGGACGGCAGTCAGGTGGTGCAGCTCACCGACCACTTCGCGACCCGGCGCGTCGTCATGACGCTCCCCGCGACGCCTCCGGCCGCGCACACGTCCCGCTGGACCGTCAGCGGACACATGGTCGGCGACTGGTTCGCCTTCGACCTCATCCCGCAGGCGGACCCGAGCAACGGCAACTACCTGGGTCTCTACGCCTGGAACCACCGGACCGGGGTCCTGCGCACCCTGCTGCCGGCCGGACCGTCCCCCTCGCTGGAGATGAACTTCTGGACCCTCGGCCCCGGCTATCTGGCCTGGGACTCCTCTCCCTATGAGACGAACGGCTTCCTGGCCGACGGTAGTGAGCGTCACACCGTCGAGAACCTCGACAGCGGCAGCCGCATCTCCGTCCCCCACTCCGTCAACCTCTTCTCCGGCGACATCGCGGTGAGCACCGATCTGACGCACAACCCGACGGCCGTGTCGGCCGCCACCGGTCAGCCCGCCGAGGTGCCCGCACCGCTGCGGCACGCGTTCCGCTCGGCCACCGGCATGGCGTCGGTCTCCGGGGACGGCATCTTCGTCTGGAGCACCGACCAACTGAGGGGCACGGACGACCACGGTGCGTCGATCGGGGTCGGCTCCCACAACTGGCACATCTGGTGGCCGAGCGGGTCGACCGTGCTGCAGATCGCCCCGCCCGCGGGGACCGTGGACATGTCCGTGGTCCCGATCGGCGCCGACTTCCTGGTGGTGGACTTCGGGGTGCCGCACGTCGGCAAGCCCTACGTCACCGGACAGCGTGCCGTGCTGGTGGACCTGCGCTCGCACAGCTCGGCGCCGCTGCCCATGGACGCGGCCATCGGCGACGGTCCGGCGTTCGCGCCCCAGCCGGGGGACGCCCCCCACGTGCTGGCGACCACCACACTGCCCCGTCTCCCGCGCTGCTGACCCGGCCCCACCGGCACCGTGCCTCCGAGGAGGTACGGTGCCGGTCATGGCCACCGAAGACGCGTCGCTTCCGCCGCTGCTCTTCCTCGACGTGGACGGACCGCTGATTCCGTTCGGCGGCCCCGTGCCGCACCGCCAGGTCGGGCCCGGCGAGGGGGCCGCAGCAGCACACCCGCTGCTGGCCCGGCTCGATCCGACGCTGGGAGCGCGCCTGGCCGGGCTCGACTACGAACTGCTCTGGGCCACGACCTGGGGCGAGGACGCCAACGCATACGTCGCCCCACGCATCGGTCTGCCGCCGCTGCCGGTCCTCCCGTGGCCGGAACCGTCGGAGACCGAGGAACGGGACGTCCGCGCCGGACGGCACTGGAAGACCCGGCCGATCGTCGCCCGCGCGACGGGGCGGCCGTTCGCCTGGGTCGACGACGAGATCACGCATGCGGACCGCCTATGGGTGGCTGCCCACCACGACGGGCCGGCCCTGCTGCACCGAGTGGATCCACGCCTCGGCCTCACGGCCGACGACATCGGCGCCCTCCGGTCCTGGGCGGCGGAACTGAAGGCGCGGCACTGAATCTCGGCCTCTGGCACGGGGGCTGCCCCTGAGTCGGCCTCGAACCGACCCGCCCCCTGTCCGGCGCCGTCGCTCAGAGCTGTTCGGCCCCGGGCCGGCGTCGTGCGTTCAGCCACTCGCTCCGGTTCCACTCGACCCCCATGGCTCCGACCGGTTCGAAGGCGATGTCCGGGTCGTCGCTGTGGACCAGACACAGGACCCGTTGTCCGAAGACCGCGCCGCTCCGGCCGTGGTCGGCCAGGATGTCGAGAACGATCTGCGCCTCCCGGGGGCAGGCCCGGGCGAAGGCGTCGTACTGGGTGAAGGCGAGCGCGAACCCGGCGGCGTCCGCCGGGATGCCGTACTCGCCGCCGACCACGTCGCGCAGGCAGTCGTTGAGGGCGTCGAGGTTCTGGCCGTAGTACCCGGGGAAGTCCAGGGCCGTCGCCAGATCCCGGTGCATGGCCTCGCTCGTGGTCCACGGCGAGGCGTCCACCTCCACGACGGCGAAACGCTGCTCGCGCAGCCGCGCGATCGCGTCGTCGAACAGCGCTCGCCGCCAGTAGAGGGTGACGAAGGTGTTGGCCGCCAGCTCCCGGTACAGGCGCTCGGGAGTCATGGCGACGGCATCGGGCAACGAGTGGTCGCTCACGCCGTCGATCATGACACGGCGGCGTGAGCGCCCAGACGTCAGGCGGCGGCCGAGGGGACCCAGCCGCTCCAGCCCGGGATCTCCTCACGGGTCCGGAGCCAGAGCACGGGAACGCCCCCCGTTCCGGTCCGGGCCCCGACGACGCCTCCGGCGATCGCGCAGGTGGTGTCGCGGTCGCCCCACCCGCCGACGGTCTGCCACAAGGCCTCGGCCAGGTCGTCCAGATGCCCGGCGGCGGACCACAGGGCGAAGGGAACCGTGTCGGGAGCGGAGAGCCTGGCCCCCGATCCCAGCACGGACGCGGCATGACGCACCGACGTGCCGGCCGGGAAGTTCGCGGCCATCAGCAGACCTGAGCGAACGTCACTCTCCTGCAGACGCCCGGCGACCTCTCGCAGGAACTCGGGGCGCGACGGCGCGTCCTGTTCCCGGCCGACCGCCGCCAGCGCCGCGGCGACCGCGACCGCCACGGCCCCGGCGACCGCCTCGGGGTGGGCGTGCGTGGTCAGCGCGGACAGGCGGGCCTGCTCCGCGACCGTGTCCAGGTCGTCCCTGAACCACGCCCCCAGCGGGGCGACCCGCATCGCCGCGCCGTTGCCGTAGGAGCCCTGTCCGCCGAACTTCGCCGTGGTGACGCTCCGCCAGTCCGCCCCTTCGCTCACGGCCCGCAGCACCCCGTGCATCGACGGGCCGTACTTGCGGCCGGGGTCCCGCCCGTACTCGGCGGCGAACTCCCGCGCCAAGTCGTCCGGCCGTACCTCCCCGTGGGCCGCCAGGTGAGCGAACAGGACGCATGCCATGGCGGAGTCGTCCGTCCACGCCCACGGCCCCGCACGCAGCTCCCGCGCGGCCCACAGCGCCTCGATGTCCTCGTCGGAGCGCGTGAACCAGCGGTCCCCGAAGGCGTCGCCCAGCACAAGGCCGTCCAGGCCGTCGTGTGCCTGCTGCGGACCGGTCATCGTGAAATCTCCTCAGAACGAAGGGTGGCCCCGGAATTCTCACCGCGGGCGGACCACGCACGCGAGCGGATTACCTGGCCTGACGCGTCGCGCTCCGCTCACCGGGTGGCGGTGCCAGGCGCTGAGACGGTCCGACGTCCGCGCGGTGTCCGTCGGGGCCCTGGCCTCCCGAGCGCGGCCCCCGGCGATCATGCGGGACCGGGGCAGCGCGCCTACTGCCGTCCACTCGAACACTGCGGGACCGCGAGCGTGCCCCCGCGAGCCGCCGCCCCGGACGGGCCGGCACATGGCCCGGCAAGCGGCGAGCACCTCGGAGGACCGGAGGAACCCTGGAGCGGGCCGGTTGCCGGCACGCCCTGCGGGCGTCAATGCGAGAGGCCCTGCCCGGTTTCCCGGGCAGGGCCTCTGCGTTGGGTGGAGCTGAGGGGATTCGAACCCCTGACCCCCTCGATGCGAACGAGGTGCGCTACCGGACTGCGCCACAGCCCCAACAAGAAGAAACTCTAGCAGGTCCGGAGGGGTGCTCGTGCACGGGTTATTCGTTGGCGGCGCGGGGGGCGTCGTCGGCGAACTGGTCGAAGAGGGGCGTCGCCGGCTTCGGGGCCGGGCGCCGGGGGGTGGCCGGCTTGGAGGCGGGCCCCCGGCCGGAGGAGTAGGTGTTGGGGGCGGAGAGGTCGAGGCCGAGGGTCGCACGGGGGGCGACCGGGGCGGTGACGTAGGTGGGCAGCGGCACCGGGACCGGGTTCCAGACGTCGTCGGCCTGACCGGCCTGCGGCGCGGCGGAGGCGTGGTCCGGGCGGTCGTCGTCGGTCCAGGGCTGGACGGCGGCCTCGGCCGCGTGCGCGGGGGCGAGGGAGCCGGTACCCGCGGTGGTCCGCTCGGCCGGGCCCTCGACGGGCTCGGGAACGGCGGCGGGCGCGGCCTCCGGTGCACGGCGGGCGGCGGCCTGCTGGCGGACGCGCTGGGCTGCTTCCGCAGCCCTCCTGCGGTCCAGCTTCACCTCGTAGCGCCGATGCTCCTGGCGGCGCATCTGCGCGATGTAGAGGGAGAAGAGCACCGCGGGCACCGCCGGGATCCAGAGCAACGCCACGCCGCCCACCGCCGCGGCGATCATGCCGAGGGTGAACGCGGCGAAGAGGACGACCACCATGCGCCGCCTGCGGGCGAGCAGCGCCGCACGCCGACGCGACTCCGCCGCCGAGGGGGACGGCTCCCGGGAGACCGCTCCCGCCTGGGCAGGCTGGTGGGCAGGCGCAGCCGGCACGGGGGTCGGCGGGGCCAGGGCCTGGGTCTCCTCGAGCTGCCGGGAGATCTTCCGTTCCATGGCCGCGCGGCCCGACAACAGCCGGATCGCCGTGCTGAACTTTTCCGTGGGACGCGCCTCGTTCAGCTCGTCCTGACGACGGAGCCACATGGGGACCAGATACGCGGCCCAGGCCCCAACAATGACCGCGTAAATGAGGCCGCTACTGCTCACGGTTCACACCGTACGGGCGTGAGGGACGGCCCGGCGGCTATTTCGGCCGGTGTGTCGCTGAATCATGTTCATATCGACCTATTTGTGATGACTCTCAATGCCACGCCAACGTGCCAGCAAACCCTCGGGCACCTCGTCGGCCGTCAACGCGAAGACCAGATGGTCCCGCCAGCCCCCGTCGATGTGCAGGTAGCGGGGGCGCAACCCCTCCTCCCTGAAGCCCAGCTTCTCGACGACGCGGCGACTGGGCAGATTCTCCGGACGGATGCAGACCTCGATCCGGTGGAGGCCCATGGACTGGAAGCAATGGTCCACGGAAAGCGCCACCACCGTCGGGATGATGCCCCGGCCCGCATAGGACTCGTCGATCCAGTAGCCGATATTCGCCGAGCACATCGAGCCCCAGGTGATTCCGCCCACGGTCAGTTGCCCGACAAGGTGCCCGTCATAGGTGACGACAAAGGGCAGCATTCGTCCGGCATGCGCCTCATTGCGTAGAAAGCGCACCATCTGACGGTATGTCGGCCTTGGCCCGGCGGGAACGCCGGGGCGCGACGGTGGCACGGTCGCCTCCCAGCGCCGCAGCCAGTCGCGGTTGCGGCGGCTGACCTCCTGCCAGGACCGCTGGTCACGGGCTCGGATGGGGCGGAGCCCGATCGGCCCCTCGCTCAGTTCGACCGGCCAGAAGGCGTTCAGCGGGAGCCTCCTCTGCGATGGTCGCCTGCGGACGCGCCGCCGGCCGAGCGCGCACCGTCCCCGGAAGGGGCGTGGTCGCCGCCCGCGACCTGGTCCACCGCGTGGGCCAGGATCGGGCCGAGCACCGACAGACCGTCCTTGACCCCGCCGGGCGAGCCGGGCAGATTGACGATCAGGGTCCGGCCCGCCAGACCGGAGAGTCCGCGCGAGAGGGCCGCCGTGGGCACGCCGTTCTCTCGTCCGTAGGCCCGGATCGCCTCGGCGATGCCCGGCACCGGCCGGGTGATCACCTGGGCGGTCATCTCCGGGGTGAGGTCGAGCGGAGTCAGGCCCGTGCCGCCGGTGGTGACCACCACGTCGTAGCCGTCCCCGACGGCCTTGCGCAGCGCTGTCAGCACCGGGTCCCCGTCCGGCACCACGACCGGACCGATCACCGTGCAGCCGAGCGCGGCGAGGCCGGCCGCGACGAGCGGACCGCCGCGGTCCTCGTAGACGCCCGCGTGGGCCCGGTTGGAGACGGTGAGCACGAAGGCGCGCATCAGCGGATCGCCCCCTGCTCGTCCAGGTCCTCGCGACGCCAGTCCCCGCTCTTGCCGCCCGTCTTCTGCTCGACCTGGACGGCGTCGATCCTGGCGCCCTTGTCGACCGCCTTGACCATGTCGATCACGGTCAGCCCGGCCACGGCGACGGCGGTGAGCGCCTCCATCTCCACGCCGGTCCGGTCCGCGGTGCGCACCGTGGCGCTGATCTCGACGGCGTCGTCGGCGACGACGAGGTCGACGGTCACACCGGAGACGGCGATCGGGTGGCAGAGCGGAATCAGGTCCGGCGTGCGCTTCGCACCCATGATCCCGGCGATCCTGGCGACGGAGAGCGCGTCGCCCTTCGGCACGCCCTCACCGCGAAGCAGCTCCACGACGCGCGGCGACACCAGCACCCGGCCGCTCGCCCGCGCGGTGCGGGTGGTCGTGGCCTTCTCCGAGACATCGACCATCCGGGCCGCGCCCGAGGCGTCGACGTGGGTCAATCCGGGCCCTGACGGGTCGGGGCTGGTGCTGTGCACGTGCGCTCCTGCGATCGAGACGGCGGGCTGCGGCGCCAGGGTATCGCTGCCCGGCCGACACGTCTCTTCGGCGTCGGGCGGCGGCAGCCGTGACCGGCGAGGCACCACCGGGTCGTCCGGTGGTCGGGACCAGTCGGGGACGGTCGACGGGGCGATCACCGCACAGGCCACCGGCCGCGGCTCCGGCGGGCGCCGATGGTCGCAGGTGGTCACCGGTGTTCCGGGGCGAGCCGGCCGGGTCCGCGCTCGGCCCCGTCAGGTTCGAGGCCTGTCCGAGGCCTGTCCGGGGCCTGTCCGGGGGAGGACCCGCCTCGCGGGTCTCCGGCCACGCCCCGTGCCCGGCCCGCCCGTGGGAGTCAGCCCGCGGGAGTCAGCCCGCGGAGTCCAGCAGGACCGTGCGGACCTCTGCGCCCTCGGCGACCTCCGTGGTGTCCTCGTCGACCACGATCAGTGCGTTCGCCTGCGACAAGGCGCCCAGCAGATGCGAGCCCGCGCCGCCGACCGGTGTCACCGTGCCGCTCTCAGGGTCGTAGGCGGCACGCGCGAACTGGCGGCGGCCTCCCGGAGAGGAGAGGCGCTCGGTCAGGCGAGCCGTGACCGTCGTCCGACTGATCTCGGCGGCGCCCAGCATCCTGCGGATCGCCGGCCGCACGAAGAGCTCGAAGGAGAGGTAGGCGCTGACCGGATTGCCGGGCAGGGCCAGCAGCGGCACGGGACCGCTCGATCCGTCCAACAGGCCGAAGCCCTGGGGCTTGCCCGGCTGCATACGCAGCTTGCGGAAGGAGATCTGCTCGCCCAGCGCCTCCTTGACCACGTCGTACGCGCCGACGCTGACCCCGCCGCTGGTGACGATGAGGTCCGCCCGGATCAGCTGGTCGTCGATCACCTCACGCAGCCGCTCCGCGTCGTCGGGCACGCCGCCGACGCGGTACGCGATCGCGCCGGCGTCCCTGGCCGCGGCGGTCAGCGCGAAGCTGTTCGAGTCCGAGATCTGGCCGGGCCCCACAGGCGTGCCCGGCGGAACCAGCTCGCTGCCGGTCGACAGCACGACGACGCGGGGCCGGGGCCGGACCCTGACCATGTCGTGGCCTGTCGCCGCGAGCAGGCCGATCTGCGTCGGTCCGAGCCGGGTGCCGGCCGGGAGCAGCGGCTGCCCGATCGCGATGTCGTCGCCGCACCGACGGACGAAGGCGCCGGTGTCCACCGGCTGGAAGATCCGCACCTCGCCGGTGCCGACCGGCTTGTCGCCCTGGGGGGACATCGTCGTGGCGGCCTCTCCCGAGCCGCTCCCCGCGTCGGTCCACTCGACCGGGACGACGGCCTCGGCGCCGGGCGGCATCGGCGCGCCCGTCATGATCCGCGCACACTGGCCGGGGCCGATCACCGGAAGCGCGGCCGCGCCCGCGGCGACGTCCCCGACGACGGTCAGCACGGACGGGTACTCGGCCGTGGCGCCGTTCACGTCGGCGACGCGGACCGCGTAGCCGTCCATCGAGCTGTTGTCGAACGGCGGCAGCGCGACCGTGGAGACGATGTCCTCCACGGTCAGACAGCCCTGCGCCTCCAGCAGCTGCAGTTCGAGCGGGGGCAGCGGCGCGACGGCGGCGAGGACGTCGGCGAGGTGCTCGTCGACGCTCCACATCCGGGCGCCGCCCGGCTCGGCGGCCTCGGCCGTGCACGGGTCCGCGGCCGCCCCCGTGCCGTGGGCGTGCGTGTGGCCGTTGCCGTGGCCGTGCCGCGACTCGTCCTGCTTCCGCTCGTCGTGATGCTGCTGGTCGGTCATGGTGCGCTCCCCCGTGGTGGTGCGTCGGTCCGGCGGCCTGCTGTGCGGTCGAAGGTCAGGACTCGGAGACGGCCGGGCCGTCCAGCTCGCCGCTGCCGACGAAGTCCTTGAGCCAGGAACGGAACTCCGGCCCCAGATCCTCACGCTCGCAGGCCAGGCGCACGATCGCCCGCAGGTAGTCGCCCTTGTCGCCCGTGTCGTACCGACGACCGCGGAAGATCACGCCGTGCACCGGACCGCCGCGCCCCGGCGTCCGCTGCGCCAGCACGCGCAGGGCGTCGGTCAGCTGGATCTCGCCGTTCTTCCCGGGCGGCGTCTCGTGCAGCACGTCGAAGATCGTCGGATCCAGCACGTAGCGGCCGATCACCGCGTAGTTGCTCGGCGCCTCACCCGGAGCCGGCTTCTCCACCAGATCCGTGATCCGCACGATGTCCTCGTCCCCGCCGAGGGTGCCGTGCCACTCCGCCGGCCGGATCGACGCGCATCCGTACAGGTGCGCAAGCGCCGGGTCCACCTCGATCAGCGCGACGACACTGCCGCCCAGCTCGCTCTGCACCTCGATCATCTTGGCCAGCAGCGGGTCCCTCGGGTCGATCAGGTCGTCACCGAGCAGGACCGCGAACGGCTGGTCCGCGACGTGCGGTTCCGCGCACAGCACGGCGTGCCCCAGGCCCTTGGGGTCGCCCTGCCGCACGTAGTGCATCGTCGCCAGGTCGCTCGACTCCCGCACCCGGTCCAGCTTGGCCTGGTCGCCCTTCCTGGCCAGCTGCTCCTCCAGCTCGTACGCCCGGTCGAAGTGGTCCTCCAGCGGACGCTTGTTCCGGCCCGTGATCATCAGGACATCGGTCAGACCGGCCGACGCGGCCTCCTCCACGACGTACTGGATCGCCGGCTTGTCGACCACCGGCAGCATCTCCTTCGGAGTCGCCTTGGTGGCCGGCAGGAACCGGGTTCCGAGCCCAGCGGCGGGGATGACCGCCTTCGAAATTTCGCGGATACGAGCCTTTGTCATACGGACGACTCTAGCTTCCTGATTGTGTCCCCTGCGTGTCTCTCCGCCGTGAGGGACTTGTCAGCAGCCCGCAGCAGGAGGGCTGCGTGCGAACCATCCGCGGGCAGCCGCCCCAGGCCGATCCTGGCTGACAGACCGTTGCCTGGAAGAGCGCCGCTCTCGTCCGCGAGCACCGGCACCGCGGGGAGCGCGAGCGGATGCCGGCGCACCGTCCACGCCAGCCGGTCGGCGACGGTCCTGGCCCCCGCCTCGTCCGTGTCGGGCAGCAGCACCAGGAACTCCTCACCGCCGTAGCGGCCGAAGACGTCCTCCTCGCGCACCTCCATCGCCAGTCGCTGGGCCAGATCGCGCAGCACCGCGCCGGACCGCTGGTAGCCGTGCTCGCGCCGGATGTCGGCGAATCCGTCGATCTCCACCAGCAGGACCGCGAGCACCCGCTCCTCCGGGCGCCGGTTGCAGCGGGAGACCTCCCGGTCGAGGGCGAGCTGCAGGTAGCGGTAGTTCCAGACCCCGGTCAGCGCGTCCGTGCAGGAGGTCCGTTCCAGTTCCGCCCGGCCGGCGCGCAGGGCCTCCAGTTCCGCGAGCTGGGCCCCGACCACGGCCCGCACCCGCGCCCTGCCGCGGAGCAGCGCTCCGGCGGCGAGCAGCGCGGGCAGGCAGAGAGCAGCGAGGATGTTCGCGAGGACGGGCGGCATGATCGTCCCTCCGCACAGTGCAGGCCGGTTACGAGACGGAAGGCCGTCCCATCCGATGGTGAACGAGAAGAAGGCCATGAGGTCACGGCTGATCGCGGCGCGTGCGGCGATGTCACCCGTCGAGCGGGCGACAGCGGCGAACGCGCTGACCGCCTCAGCACTGACGTTCGTGCACGGCATCGGCGCCCGGACCGTGGCCTGCTATGTCTCGCTGGGTTCGGAGCCCGGCACCCGCGCCCTGCTGGACGCCCTGCGCGCCGAGGGGACCGAGGTGCTGCTGCCGGTGCTGCTGGCGGACAACGACCTCGACTGGGCCCGGTACGACGGCGCCGAGCTGCTCGCGCCCGCGCGCTTGGGGCTGCTGGAGCCGACCGGCCCGAGGCTGGGTGCGGACGCCGTCTGCGGCGCGGACCTGGTGCTGCTGCCCGGCCTGGCGGTCGACCCGACGAGCGGCCTCCGGCTGGGGCGGGGCGGCGGCAGTTACGACCGCGTGCTCGCCCGCCTGGACGCGGCCGCCGCGCCGGCTCTGCTCGCGACCTTGCTCTTCGACTCCGAGCTCGTCCCCGACCTGCCCGCGGAACCCCACGACCGCCGGGTGGACGCCGTGCTGACGCCCGCTCGCACGCTCACCTTCCCGCGCGACGCGTGAGGCACCACGCCCGAGAGACCCGGAGGGACGCCCCGGGCACGGTGCACCACGGCGCCGGATGCACGACGCCCGCCCACCCGGAACGGTCCGGATGGGCGGGCGTCAGGCGTATCCGTGCGGGATCAGCCCCGTGCGGTCACGACCCGAGGGTCATGGCGTCAGCGAGAGCTTGTCCTCGGCCGCCGCCTCGACCGTCTTGCGGTCGTAGGCCCAGCTGAGCATCTGCCCCGAGACCCACAGCGGCATCTGGTCGTCGTAGTGCGGACTGAACGCGTGGCCGGAGGCGCCGCCGATGTTGATCCAGCGGGACGCGTCGAAGTTCCCCAGGTTGACGATCATCCGCATCGACGGGGCCTCGTCGACCGTGAAGCCGTTCGCCGCGTTCCAACTCGCCGCGTCGACCGCCGCGCTGCCGCCGTCGAGCCTGTAGGGGCCGCGGTTGAGCATCCAGTGCACCATGCCGGAGGCGACGGACGAGTCGTCCGAACCGAGCGTGCGCTCCTTGAGGTCGAGCGTGTGGATGCGGCCCCAGCTCCAGCCGCTGATGTCCTTGCCCATCAGCGAGGTCAGCTGCTTGCGGGCGTCGATCATGGCCTGCTTCAGCAGGGAGTCGCGACCCTCGGTCTGCTGGCGGCCGAGGCTGTCCGTCCAGTTCCACCACGGGCTCTTCGGCTGGGTCAGCAGGCCGCCGATCACGGTCATCCACTGGTCGTTGCCGTCGGGCTGCGCGGTCGCGCCGTCACGGAGGCCGCAGGTGCGGACCCGCTTGGGCGTGCCGTTGACGTCGTCCTGCGGGATGCCGGCTTTGTCGGCCGGGACGACCATGATGCAGTCGGTGGTGCTGCGCACCTCGGCCGGGAACTTCTCGTCCAGCGCCAGGTGGAGCAGGTTGGACCAGACCGCGTTGTAGTACGCCGCCGCGGCCGAGCCCGCGTCCTGCTGGAGGTTCCAGCCGCGAAGCAGGTCCTGTGCGTCCTTGTAGTACGGGTCGGTCAGCTGGATCTTGAGCAGGTACGGCACGAGCGTCGTCGCGAAGACACTGGTGTCGTCCAGCTGGATGGAGGCCATGTCGTCCGGCGAGATCTTGCCGCCGCCGGCCAGCTTGCCCTTGATCAGCGAGGTGATCTTGGCCGCGCGGGTGCCGTAGTCCCAGTCCTTGGTGATCAGGTACGGGTAGGAGGTGTCCACCGCGGCCTGGTTGGCCGTGACGATGTACCCGGCCTTCGGGTCCTCCTCCCAGGGCAGCGACTTGAAGTCGACGAACTTCGGCTCCCAGGCGTAGCGGGAGTCCCAGCCCGGCTGCGGGTAGGTGCCGTCGCTCGCCGTACCGTCGACCTTGGGGCGGATCGGGATCTGGCCCGGCATCTGGTAGCCGATGTGGCCGGCGGTGTCCGCGTAGATGAGGTTCTGCGCGGGGACGGAGAAGTCCGCCGCCGCCGCCCGGAACGCGGTGAAGTTCGTGGCCCGGTCGAGCTCGAACACCGCGTCCATGGTGTTGTTCGGAATCAGCGCGGTCCACTTGAGCGCGATGGCGTAGCCGCCGCCGCGCGGCGGGGCGGTGCCGTCGGCGGGCGCGTCACGGCCGACGGTCTGCTCCTCCGTGCTGTGGTCCGAGATGATCGGCATCCCGTCCTTGGTGCTGCGCACCGTGATGGTCTGGGCCGAGCCGTCGGCGACCCGGATGGTCTCCGTGCGGGTGTCGAACGGCACGTTCTTGCCGTCGTAGAGATAGGTGCCGTCGCTGTTGACCTGCTCCAGGTAGAGGTCCTGGACGTCCGCGCCGAGGTTGGTGAAGCCCCAGGAGACGCTCTGGTTGTGACCGATGATCACTCCGGGCATGCCGGGGAAGGTGAAGCCGGTGACGTCGAACGGGCACTGGGCGCTGACGGTGTTGCAGTGCAGACCCATCTGGTACCAGATGGACGGCATGCCGGGGGCCAGGTGCGGATCGTTGGCCAGCAGGGGCATGCCGGTCGTGGTGTGCCGGCCGTCGACCACCCAGGAGTTGGAGCCGATGCCCGCCGCGCCGGGACGGCCGAGCATGGTCGGCAGCACGGCGAGGTTGTCCGCCAGCGCCTCGGCGGCCTGCTGTGCGCCCTGGGCGGCGGGACGGCCGCCGGCGCTCCCGGTCCGGTAGGAGGCGGGCGTCGTGCTCGCGGTGGAGCCGGAACCGGTGGCCGGCGAGCCCGGGGCGGCGCCGGTCGGCGTGGTCCGGCCGTCGACCGGGACGTACTTGCCGTCCTTGCCCACGGTTCCGGTCCTCGCGATGATCGTGCCGTTCGCCGCGTACGGGTAGTCCGGGTACAGCTGGGCGATCTGCTGGGCGTTGAAGGTCCCGGCCAGCAGCGAGCGGTCGATCTCCTGCTGCATGTTGCCGCTGAGGTCCCAGGCCATTGCCTTGAGCCAGGAGATCGAGTCGACGGGCGTCCACGTGGCGGGCTTGTAGTCGCCGTGGACGGCGCCGAGCAGCGCGTACTCCAGGGAGGCCCCGGCGCCGCCCGGGTGGTCCTTGAGCCAGGCGTTGACGCCGTCGCTGTAGGCCTGGAGGTACTTCTTCGTCCCGGCCGACAGCTTCGAGTCCCACTCCTGCTGAGCGACGCCGCGCCAGTTCATGGTGCGGATGAAGGCGTCCGTCTGGACCTGGCCCGAGCCGAACATCGAGCTGAGCGTGCCGGAGGTGATGTGCCGGTCCACGTCCATCTGCCAGAAGCGGTCCTGCGCCTGCACATAGCCCTGGGCCATGAAGAGGTCCTCGGCACTGGCGGCGTAGATCTGCGGGATGCCCTTGTCGTCCCTGATCACGTCGACCGGACCGGAGAGGCCCTGCAGGTGGATGCTGCCGGTGGTCTGCGGGTACGAGGCGTGCACCTGGCGCACGCCGTACCAGCCGCCGAGGGCGACGCCGGCCACCAGCAGCAGCACGACCAGCACCACCAACAGGCGCAGACGACGGAACTTCTTGGAGCGGGGCATCAGGGTCCTTGTGAGGGGCAGTGACTGTACCGCGACGTGCCGCGCGAGGCGGCAGGTGCTGACGCTAACACCCGAAGCGGAAGCGGTGGCGCGCGGCCGAGGCCTGGCCGGTGTGCGGCCGGTGACCAGGGGTCACCCGCGCAGCGTGCCCAGCCTGTGGACGAACCACGGTCCACACCCGTCCCGACGGTAAAATCTTGCCCCAGAGAAGTGGAAGCAACGATTCTGCTGTGCGAGGTGCCCCTGCGTGTCCGTCCACCGGCTCGACCTGCTCCTCCTGCTGTTCTCCCTGGTGCTGCTGGTCGCCGTCGCGGCGGTCCGGCTCTCCTCCCGCAGCGGGCTGCCCAGCCTGCTGCTCTACCTGGGCATCGGGGTCCTGCTCGGCCATGACGGCATCGCCGGCATCACCTTCGACAACGCCATGCTCACGCAGGTACTCGGCTATGCCGCCCTGGTGGTGATCCTGGCGGAGGGCGGCCTCGGCACCCGGTGGAACGACATCAGGCCCTCCGTCCCGGCCGCCGCCGTGCTGGCCACCCTCGGCACGGTGGTCAGCGTCGGCGTGGTGGCCCTCGGCGCCCACCTGTTCACCGGGGCGGACTGGCGCATCGCCCTGCTGCTGGGCGCCATCGTCTCCTCCACCGACGCGGCGGCGGTCTTCTCCGTGCTGCGTCGGGTGCCGCTGCCCGCGCGGCTGAGCGGACTGCTGGAGGCGGAGTCCGGCTTCAACGACGCCCCCGTCGTCATCCTGGTCGTCGCCTTCGCGACCTCGGGACCGATCGACTCCTGGTGGATGCTGGCGGGGACGGTGGTGGTGGAGCTGGCGATCGGTCTGGCCGTGGGCCTGGTGCTCGGTCGACTGGGCGCGCTGACGCTGCGCCACGTCGCGCTGCCCTCCTCCGGCCTCTACCCGATCGCCGTCGTCGCGCTGACGCTGCTCGCCTACGCGGGCGGCGCGCTGCTGCACGGCTCGGGCTTCCTCGCCGTCTACATCTGCGCCCTGGTGCTCGGCAACGCCCGACTGCCGCACGGCCCCGCCACCCGCGGCTTCGCCGAGGGCCTGGCCTGGATCGCGCAGATCAGCATGTTCGTCATGCTGGGCCTGCTGGTGAACCCGCACACCATGGGGGACGCGGTGGTGCCCGCGTTCGTCGTCGGACTGGTGCTGGTGCTGGCGGCCCGCCCGGCCTCGGTGCTGCTGACCCTCACCCCGTTCCGGGTGGGCTGGCGCGAGCAGACGCTGCTGAGCTGGGCCGGCCTGCGCGGCGCCGTGCCGATCGTGCTGGCCACCATCCCGGTGGTGCACGCCGTACCGGGAGCCGACCAGCTCTTCAACACGGTCTTCCTGCTCGTCGTCGTCTTCACCCTGATCCAGGGGCCGACGCTGCCCTGGCTCGCCACCTGGCTGCGGATCTCGGAGTCCGCACACGCCGACGATCTGGAGGTGGAGTCCGCCCCGTTGGAGCGGCTGCACGGGCACCTGCTCTCGGTCTCGGTCGGTCCGCACTCGCGGCTCGCCGGAGTCGAGGTGAGCGAGCTGCGCCTGCCCGCGGGCGCGGCGGTGACGCTCGTGGTCCGCGAGGGGACGAGCTTCGTCCCCGGCCCGACGACGGCGTTGCGGCACGCGGACGACCTGCTCGTGGTGACCACCGACGCCGTGCGGGACCGGGCGGAACGCCGCTTGCGCGCGGTCGACCGGGGCGGCAAGCTGGCCGGCTGGCTGAGCGGCACGCGGGGCGAGTACTGAGGCATGCACCACGTTCAGTGGACTTATCGACCCGGAATACCGCATCATTGAGGATCGTTAGCACTCATAGCCTTAGAGTGCCAGGAGGAAACCAGTGCCGACGTACCAGTACCAGTGCACCCAGTGCGGCAACGGCCTCGAGGCCGTGCAGAAGTTCAGCGACGCCGCGCTGACCGAGTGCCCCGAGTGCGGCGGCAAGCTGCGCAAGATCTTCTCCGCGGTGGGCGTGGTCTTCAAGGGATCCGGCTTCTACCGGACCGACAGCCGCTCCTCGTCCAGCAGCAGCATCTCGTCCTCGTCGACGAGCGCGCCCGCGGCGTCGAGCTCCTCTTCGACGTCCTCCTCGACGTCCTCGTCGAGCTCTTCCGGTTCCGCCTCGTCCGGCTCGGCCGGTTCCGCCGCCTGAGCCGACCCACGCGGCTACGCTGCGGCGCATGACAGACCAGTCAGCTGCAGCGGTCCGGGCCGAGATCGGCATCATCGGCGGCACGGGGCTCTACGCGCTCGTGGACGACCTGGACGAGGTCGTCGTCGACACCCCCTACGGCGCTCCCAGCGACTCGCTCTTCGTGGGCGAGTTCGCGGGGCGCCGTGTGGCGTTCCTGCCGCGGCACGGGAGGGCGCACCGGATCCCCCCGCACGCGATCAACTACCGGGCCAACCTCTGGGCCCTGCGTTCCCTCGGTGTCCGGCAGGTGCTCGGCCCCTGCGCGACGGGCGGCCTGCGCCCCCAGTTCGGCCCCGGCACGCTGCTGGTCCCCGACCAGTTCGTGGACCGCACCACCGGACGCGTCCAGACTTACTACGACGGACTGACACGCGCCGACGGCCGGGTCCCCGAGGTGGTCCACGTCTCGGCGGCCGACCCCTACTGCCCGACCGGGCGGGCGACCGCGGTGAAGGCCGCGCACGCGGCGGGCTGGCCGCCGGTCGACGGCGGCACGCTGGTGGTGATCGAGGGCCCGCGCTTCTCCACCCGGGCCGAGTCCCGCTGGTACAGCTCGCAGGGCTGGTCGGTGGTGGGCATGACCGGGCATCCGGAGGCGGTGCTCGCCCGCGAACTCGCGCTCTGCTACACCTCGCTCACCCTGGTGACCGACCTGGACGCGGGCGTGGAGACCGGCCAGGGCGTGACCCACGCGGAGGTGCTGGCGGAGTTCGCCAGGAACATCGGCCGCCTGCGCGGCGTGCTGACCGGGACGGTGGCCGCGCTGCCGGCCACGGCGGACCGGGACTGCATCTGCGCGCACGCACTGGACGGCCTGGACACCGGGCTGTAGCGGTCCCGGGCCACCCGATCGGGTGGCCGGGTTTTCCACAGGGCCGGGTTTTCCACAGGCTGTGGGGACACCGCTGGATCGGGTCGTGACGCGGGGGCAGGGTGGGCACCACGGCGGAACACCGCCGACTTCCCACCCGCTCTGCTCCCCGCCCTCCGGAGGCACCGGTGTCCCTCTCGATCCCGCCCACGTACTGCATCGCCGCCTTCCCGCCCATCCGCGCGGGCGGCCGACACCGGCTGCCCACGCCGGTGCGCCGCCGGCCCGGGCCGATCGCGGCCGGACTCATCGTCGCGGCCACCACGCTGGCGGTCGGATCACTCCGACAGCTCCCCGGTTCGAGTGAAAGGGGAGCGGCGGCCGGCGCGCGCGCCCACCCCGAAGCCGGGGTGTTTGCTCAGGTCGCGCCGGTGCCACCGGCCACGACGCCTCCGCACGGGTGAACTTCCACGGTCCCCGGGCTCGCCGCTTCTCCCGTAACTTCCGTTGACCATGAAAGGCTTCAAGGCATTCCTGCTCCGCGGCAACGTCGTGGATCTCGCAGTCGCGGTCGTCATCGGCGCCGCGTTCACCAAGGTCATCAACTCGATCGTCGACGGGATCATCAACCCGGTCGTCGGGGCGTTCGGCACCCAGGACCTCAACGCGTACTCGTCCTGCCTGAAGGGCACCTGCCAGCTGGACAAGGCGACCGGCAAGGTCGACGGCATCCTCATCCAGTGGGGCACGGTCCTCGGAGCCGTGCTCAGCTTCGTGATCACGGCAGCAGTCGTCTACTTCCTCATCGTGCTGCCGATGAACCACTTCATGAAGCGCTACATGTCCAAGAAGGACGCGCCCGTCGAGGTGGTCAAGGAGCCGGAGATCAGCGAGGTCGAGATCCTCGGCGAGATCCGCGACCTGCTCGTCGCACAGCGCGGCTGAGGCGCCGCGCGGTACCGGCCTCCGTCACTTCTCCCCGTGGTGCGGCGGGGTCTCGCGCAGGTACCAGTCCTTGTCGCGTGAGCCCTCGCCGTTCCCGGTCCGCTCGTCGCCCCAGCCGGCATCGGTGTCGTCCCGGCTGCGACCGCTCATCGGGTCGTCAAAGACGATCTTCTTCTTCTCGCTGTCACTCACCACTCCAGGGTAGGCGAGCGCCGCCCGGCAGAGCCGGGAGCCTTCGCCCGGGCCCCTTCTCCCGGCTCCGGCCCCGCCCCGACCGCACCGCCGGACCGGGACGGGATCCGCCTCAGTGGTCGGACGGTCCGAACCGCCAGGCGGCCAGGGCGATCCCGAAGGACAGGGCCTCGAAGCCGGCGCACCACCAGGCGACCGAGGTACGCCCCTGCATCCAGGCGTCGACGCCCACGCCCAGGGCCCAGAGCTGGCCCACCACGATGCTGAGGACCACGATCAGCCGGCCGCTGAGCATCGCCGAGCGCTCCGGGTCGTGATCGGTGCCCGCGCCGGGCCCGGGACCGCTGTGTCGGACCCGGGAGTCGCCGTAGCCACTGGTCGGCCGGATCTGGGGGTAACGCTCCGCAACCGGCCGGTTGAGCCGGGGCTGGGCGCTCCCCGGGGCGCTCCACTCCACCGCACCGGTGGCGAGGGCGTCGTCGGGCTGGTCGGCCGGAGGTGCCATGGCGGGTCAGTCCCTTACCGACTTGGGGCAGGCGACCTGCCCGAGCTTGGCGTCCTTGGCGCTGAGCTCCCGGCACGCCGCGTGCACCGGGCTCTCGTCGGAGTAGGTGGTCCCGACGGCCCAGATGGAGCCGTCGACCTGCTCCAGCATCAGGACCTTGGGCAGGCCCCGCGGTGGCGGGCCCTGCACCACCGCGCCGTTGCGCGGTTCGAAGGCGCCCTCGTGGCACGGGCAGTACAGCTGCCCCTCGTCTCCCCGGTCGTCCCGCCACAGCACACCGCAGGCCAGGTGGGTACAGACGGTGGAGTAGCCCACCAGCGTGCCGTCCTGAAGCCGGATCGCGATCGCCCGGTCGTGCGCGGTCGGGTAGTTGAAGGTCACGGCACGGCCCTTGGGCAGGTCGTCGGCGACCCGGAGCGGGACCACCTCCGCCGCCTTGGCGTCGCCGTGCCGGGGCAGCACCCCGGCGGCGACGGCCACCGAGCCGACGGCCAGGCCTCCGGACACGGTCGCCATGACCCGCAGGTAGTCCCGACGGCTGGTCAGCGAATCGGCACTGAGCCGGTCGCGGAGCCGTTCCCGCTCCTCCGGGTTCCCAGGGTCCGGACTCCCGCACCGGGCGTCCCGGTCCTGTGGCGCCTGCCCGTCCGGGCGCGGTTCCCCGGTCATGCCGCACCTCCCGCAGCCACGGTGCTGCCGGAAGGGCCGCTGCCGGCGCTACCGCCGCCGGCGGTGCCGGTGACGTCGCGGCCGTTGACGGCCACCAGCGGCAGCCCGCCGGGCACCGGGCGCTCGCCCCGGTCCCAGGGGACGATCATGCCGACCCCGGTGCTGATGCCGGTGTCCCCGAACTCGAACCAGTTCGACACCGAGACGCCGGGCCGCTCGGCCTGGAGCTCCTCCAGGGTGCCGTAGAAGAGCGCGCCCGTCGGACAGACCGTCGCGCACATCGGGGCCAGGCCCAGCTCGGTGCGGTCGTAGCAGAGGTTGCACTTCAGCTGGAGCTTCGCCGCCAGATCGATCTTCGGAACGCCGAAGGGGCAGGCGTTGACGCAGTTCGAGCAGCCGATGCAGCGGGTCGGGTCGGCCTCGTGGACCACCCCGTCCGGGCTGATCAGGATCGCCTCCGCCGGGCAGACCTCGGCGCAGGGCGCGACCGGGTCCTCGCAGTGCATGCAGACCGTCGGCAGCGAGGCGACGCTGTGGCCCTCGTCCGGGTAGTCGAGGTGGATCATCGACTTGCCACGGTGCGAGTCGCACTCCCGGCAGCCGGAGACACAGGCCTGGCAGCCGATGCAGCGTCCAGGGTCGATGAAAAGGGTCCGGCCCATCATCGCTGCCTCAGCTCCCTTCGCCGGTGCCGCGCCCCTGGGGAGAGGTCGGCGGACGGGTGGTGGTCCGCGGGGCCTGGACCTCGGGACAGGCGGGGCGGCCCGGCGGCGTCGGCGGCGCCGGCACCTCGTCCACCCGCTCGGCGCGCTCGATCCGGCAGGCGCAGACCTTGTACTCGGGGATCTTCGAGCGCGGGTCCAGGGCGTCGATGGTCAGGGCGTTCGCGGCGGTCGGCACCGGCCAGTGGTACGGCACGAAGACGTGGTCCGGCCGGATGGCCTCGGTGACCAGGGCCGGGAACACCTCGGTGCCGCGCCGGGTGGTGACCCGGACCGGGTCCCCGGTGCGGAAGCCGTGGGAGGGGTGCACCTCCACCCACGGGCGCGGCGTCTGCTCGACCAGCGCGCCCAGCCGGCGCGTCTGGTTGCCGGACAGGAAGTGCGCCACGGTCCGGCCGGTGGTCAGCCGCATCGGGTAGGTCTCGTCGAAGGCGTCGGCGGGCTCGTGCCACTCGACGACCTGCATGTGGACCTTGCCGTCCGGGTGGTAGGTCCGCCCGCCCTCGAAGAGTCGGGGCGTACCCGGATGGTCAGGTTCGGGGCAGGGCCAGGAGATGCCGCCGGTCTGCTCCAGCCGCTCGTAGGTGATGCCGTAGTAGTCGTTGACGGAGCCCCGGGAGGCTTCCCTGAGCTCGTCGAAGACCTCGCGGGCTCCGGCGAAGGCGAACTTGTCCCCCTCCCCGAGCCGCTCGGCGATCTCGCACATCACCCAGGTGTCGGTGCGCACCCCGGGCGGCGGCTCCTGCGCCTTGTTGTGCTTGATCACGCGGGCCTCGGCGTTGGCCATCACGCCCTCGTCCTCCGCCCAGGTCGTCACCGGGAAGACCACGTGCGCGTTGGCCGCCGTCTCGGACAGGAAGAAGTCGAACTGCGCGTGGAACTGCAGCCGGTCGTAGCCGTCCTTGACGGTGGCGTAGTGGGGCAGCGAGACGAAGGGGTTGTTGCAGACGCCGATCAGCCCGCGGATCTCCTCCCGCTGCATCTGCCAGACCATCTCCATCATGGAGGTGCCGGCCTGCGGCAGTTCGGACTCCTCGATGCCCCAGAACAGCGAGATGAAGGCGCGCGCGGCGGGGTCCGCGATGGAGCGGCCGCCCGGCAGCAGGTCGGACTTCTGGCCGTGTTCGCGCCCGCCCTGCCCGTTGCCCTGCCCGGTGATGGTGCCGTAGCCGGCACCGGGGCGGCCGAGGTGGCCGGTGGCCGTGCACAGGTTGATGACGGAGAGGCAGTTCTCCACCCCTTGGGTGTGGTGCTCGATCCCGCGCGCGTGCCAGGCCATCGCCTTCTCCGCGCCGCCGAACATCCGGGCGACCTGGACGATCTGGGCCGCGGGAATGCCGCAGACCTCGGCCGCGCGCTCAGGGGTCCATGCGGCGACGTGTGCCTGCACCTCCGCCCAGCCGGTCGTGTGGGCGGCGACGAACTCCTCGTCGACCAGCCCCTCCTTGATCACCACATGCAGCACCGCGTTGAAGAACGCCGAGTCGGTGCCCGAGCGCAGGGCGACGTGCACGTCCGCGGTCCGCGCGATCGCGGTCTCGCGCGGGTCGACGACGATCAGCGTCGCCCCGCGGTCCCGCGCGCCCCACAGGTACTGGGTCATCACCGGGAAGCACTCGCCGACGTTGGAGCCGACGATCAGCAGGCAGTCCGTCTGCAGGATGTCGCTGAAGGGGTTGGCGGCGCGGTCGATGCCGAAGGCGAGCTTGTTGGCTCCGGCGGCGCTGACCATGCAGAGCCGGCCGTTGTAGTCGACATGACGGGTCTTCAGGGCGACCCTCGCGAACTTGCCGACCAGGTAGGTCTTCTCCGAGAAGAGGCTGGCCCCGCCGAGCATGCCGAAGGCGTCGCGTCCGTACTCGGCCTGGATCCGGCGGATCTCGGCGACGGTGAAGTCGAGCGCCTCCTCCCAGCTCGCCTCGCGGAACTCCTCGTCGCGATTGCGCCGCAGCAGCGGCGCGGTGAGCCGGTCCGGGTGGTTGACCTGCTGGTAGGCGTTCAGCCCCTTGGGGCAGAGCCGGCTGCGGTTGATGTCGTGGTTGCGCGGTTCGACGCCGAAGACCTTGCCGTGCTCGTTGACCCGCAGGTACATCCCGCACTGCACGCCGCAGAAGCAGCAGTGCGTGGGCACCAGCGTCTGCTTCGCCTGGTCGGCCCGCCACCGGTCGGCGGGCAGACCGCCCGCGTCCCGGAAGTTGCGGGTGCCCGGCGGCGCGACCGCGGGGTCCAGGGGGACGGTCCGGTCCCGCGTGGCATCCACTCCGGTCACTTGAACCCCCGTTTCACGTCACTGAGGTAGGCGCCGCCGCGCAGGACGCGCTTGCAACGCGGGCAGTACTCGGCCCAGCCGTCGAAGCCGAGGCCCATGTCGCGCATGGTGCCGCGGAGGTTCTCCACGGCCGGGACGGTGTCGATCTCCGTCCCGCAGCGGCGGCAGGCGAACAGCTCCTGGCCGGCGTCCCTCGCGGTGAACTTGAAGAGCTGCATGCCGACGGCCGCCGGACGCTGCACGATGTGGAAGAACTTGCCGAAGGGCAGGTAGACCAGGGTGAAGACCACCGAGACCATGTGCAGGACGGCCAGGAACTCGTAGCCGCCGCCGTGCAGGAAGATCTCGGAGAAGGTCAGCAGCAGGCCGGTCACCGACACGGTCAGCAGCGCCAGCAGCGGCAGGAAGTCGTAGGCGAAGCGCTGGCCCGTGGTGGCCGCTCGGTCGTGGTAGCGACGCCACAGGAAGTAGCCCACCCCACCGATCACCAGGACCGCGGCCAGGTCCAGGCCGTGGAACATCGCCCAGCCCAGCAGGCTGCTGGAGGAGAAGCCCAGCACCTTGAAGCCCCAGATCCGCATCTCGTAGCCGGGGCCGTCGGCGCTGGAGGCGGTGAAGGTGAACCAGCCCCAGGTGAGCGGGAAGGTGATGGCGGCCGCGAGCAGGCAGCCCCAGAAGATCAGCTGGTGGGCCGCCCAGCGCGCGTGGGAGCGGGCACCGAGGAACTTCTGGAAGCCGAGGTAGGTCGCGGCCATGCGGGGCAGGGCCGTCGGGGCACGGCGGAAGTTCTCCATGGAGAACGCGGCACGCAACCCCTTGCGGAACATCCGCCAGGCGGCCGGCTCGCTGACCCACACCGTGTAGCGGTAGGTGACGCCGAAGGCGAGGAAGACGGTGGCGACGGCGTAGGGCAGCAGCGCGGAGTCGAAGTCCCTCAGACCCCGGCTGCCGAGCACGATGGCGGCGACGAGCGCCAGCGAGACCAGAGCCGCCACCAGGGCGGCGCGCTGCCGCAGTTTTCTTCTGTCCACCCGCGTCCCCGCTGTCCGTTGACCCGATCTTGGGCCGAGCATAAGCAGACAAAAAGGATCATTGCAGGACGAGGGAAGCCAAAAGAGCCCCCGTCGCGACCTTTCGGCGCAACGGGGGCTCCTTCGAGGTGGCCCAACCTCTGGCGGTGACGCTTACGCGGCCTCGAAGCCGGCGTGGTCGGCGATCTTCTTGAGCTCGGCCAGCGCGTGCTTCTCGATCTGACGGATCCGCTCACGGGTCAGACCGTGCTGCTTGCCGACCTCGGTGAGGGTCCGCTCGCGGCCGTCCTCGATGCCGTAGCGCGAGCGGATGATCGACGCCGTCCGGTCGTCCAGCCGGTCGATCAGCTTGTCGAGCTCCTCGCGGCGGAGCATGACCAGGACCGCGTCCTCGGGCGAGGTGGCGCCGGTGTCCTCGACGAGGTCACCGAACTGGGTCTCGCCGTCGTCGTCGACGGTCATGTTGAGGCTGACCGGGTCCCGCGCCCAGTCGAGCACGTCCTTGATCCGCTCCTCGGTCGTGTCCAGCTCGGCCGCGACCTCGGCGGGCTCGACCTCACGGCCGAGCTCCTTGGACTTCTCGCGCTGCACGCGTCGGATCCGGCCGAGCTCCTCGACCAGGTGCACGGGCAGCCGGATGGTGCGCGACTGGTCGGCGATGGACCGGGTGATCGCCTGCCGGATCCACCAGGTCGCGTAGGTGGAGAACTTGAAGCCCTTGCCGAAGTCGAACTTCTCGACGGCACGGACCAGGCCCGCGTTGCCCTCCTGGATCAGATCCAGCAGCGGCAGGCCGCTGCGGGGGTAGCGGCGGGCCACGGCGACGACGAGGCGGAGGTTGGACCGAATGAAGACGTCCTTGGCACGCTGCCCGTCAGCGGCTATCGCCCGGAGCTCGTCCTCCGTCGCGTCGCCCACGGTCGCGCCCTCTTCGAGGAGATGCTCCGCGAAGACGCCCGCCTCGATCCGGGTGGACAGCTCGACCTCCTGCGCCGCGTCGAGCAGCGGGGTTCGCGCGATCTCGTCCAGGTACATACCGACGAGGTCTCGGTCGGCCTCACCAGCGGTCGGACGCGCGGTGCGCATCCGATCGGCCTTGTCGCGGACGACGGCACGGGTGGCCATACGTACTCCCTCGGTGACCTGACGGGCCTGGCTGGCCCGTTCGTGGGAACTGCTTACGTAACGACTCAACGACGAGTTGTCGGGAATCATTCCCGAGGCGGTGTTTTTCTTCGCCCGTAGCAGTATGCTGTCCGGTTTCACCCCGAACGTCGGCGGAGTGTCATCGCCCGGTTACGGTGGGGCGGGCGTCCGGATCTGTCACTCTCTGGGACGATTGTCCGCCCGGCCTTGGTTCCCCGCGCGGTGAACCCGAGGCCTTCGCGCCGGGAGGAGACGCACGTGCGGTGCTGGCGGCTGTGGACGGGAGCGGCCGTGTGCCTCCTGCTCTTCGGGGTCCTCCTGGCCCTGGTGGAAACCCCCTGGCACGCGCTGATCCGCTTCGACCTCTCCTTCGACCAGCACCTGCACGCCACCGCCCTGCACCACGCCGCGTGGACCGGATCGATGCGCACCATCACCTCGGTGCTGTCCCCGCTCGTGCTCCGGGTGGTGCTGGGAGCGGTCGTCGTCTGGCTCTGGTGGCGCGGCGCGCGGATCGCCGCCGTCTGGGCGGCGTGCTGCGGGCTCGTCCAGGCCGGGCTCGAGGTCGCCGTGAAGCAGGCGGTCGCCCGACCGCGGCCACTGCTGCCGCATCCCGTCTCCACCGCGACGGACTGGTCCTTCCCCTCCGGCCATGCGATGACCGCGGCCGTGATCATCCCGCTGCTCGTCGCCGTGGTCTGGCCGCGCCTGCGACGGCGCGCCATGCGCGCGCTGGCGGCGGGCACAGGGGCCGCGCTCGTCCTGCTGGTCAGCTGGACCAGGCTGGGCCTGGGCGTGCACTGGCCCAGCGACATCGTCGCCGGCTGGCTGCTGGCCGGGTTCACCCTCTGCGCGGTGACGGCCGCGGTGGACACCTGGCGGCCCGGGATGCGGACGGCCGAGCTCCGCCGCGTCCGCACCCGCGCCGCCCAGCGGGTACAGCGGCGGAGCGCGGACTCGCTGTGAACGAGTCCGCGCCCCACCGGTCCCTCAACCGGGACGGCTACGCCTTGCAGTCGTAGAGCACCTGCCCGGACGAGGCCGACGCGGCGGACGACGCCGAGGAGGACGAGGCCGACGACGAGCTCGACGAGGTGCCGGAGCCGCCGTACTCGGAGGCCTTCACGACCGTGCAACTGGACTTCACATACGCGGTCGCGGCGCTGTTGGCCGACCCGCCTCCGGGGCCGCCGCCCATGCCGCCGTCGCTGCCGATCAGCACGTAGCGCAGCTGTCCGGAGGCGATGTAGGTCTTGAGCTTGGCCAGCGGCATCGCCGGGTCGTCCCCGGTGAAGCCGCCCATGCCGATGACGGCCTCGCCGCCGGACTGCAGGATCATCTCGGCCGCGGACTGCGCGCTGGACACGGCGACCAGCCAGGTCGCACTGCCCTGGTTCTTCTCCAGGTAGGAGAGGAGCGCCGAGCTGACACCGCCGCCCATGCCGCCGCCACCGCCGAAGCCGCCCATACGCGGGGCCCCGCCTGCGACGCCGGTCCCCGCGTCACCCGCAGGCAGCCCGCCCGCGGCGCCGCCCGGCATACCGCCGTCGGAGAATCCTCCCTGCGTCGAGCCGCCCGGAGCGCCACCCGCCGAAGTGCTTCCCCCTGTGCCACTTCCGCCCGGGGCCGCGCCGCCCGCACCACCGCCCGCCGACGCACCGCCGGATGAGCCGCCACCGGGGAATCCGCCCGTCGGACGCTCGCCCGAGACCGAACCCGAGCCGCCGCCCGCACCGGAGCCGCCGGCCCTGCCCGACATGCCGGGGAAACCCTCGGGGAAACCGCCGCGCATGCCGCCGAAGCCACCGCCCGGCATACCGCCGAAACCGCCCGAGGACGCCGGGCCGCCGGTCGGGTTGGTGCCCTGGACGGAGCCGGAGGTCACGGTGTCGGCGGCATAGGCGGCCGGACCGGCCACCAGGGCCAGCGCCGCCGCGACCGCGCCGACGGCGAGCAGGCGTCCGCGCACCGCGGCAAGCGCCGCGCTCGCGCCGAAACGCGCGACCAGCAGGGCGACCACCCCGGCGACCGCCAGCACGGCGACGGTGGGCCAGAGCCAGGGAGCGAAGGTCGCGGTACGGCGCAGCAGGACGACCGCCCAGACCGCCGAGACGGCGACGCCCAGCGGCAGCACCGCCGCCCAGACGGCCCGGCGCGAGGGTGAGCGCAGGGCGCGCAGCAGCATCGTGCCGCCGGCGGCGGTCAGCGCGGCGATGGCCGGGGCCAGCATGGTCGTGTAGTAGGGGTGGAAGGTCCCGGAGGAGAAACTGAAGACCACATAGTGGGTCAGCAGCCAGCCGCCCCAGAGCAGCAGCGAGGCCCGCTGCATGTCGGTCCGGGGCCGGCGTCCGCGCAGCACCAGGGCGCCCACCAGGGCGATCACCGCGAAGGGGATCAGCCAGGAGATCTGGCCGCCGAGGATGTCGTTGAAGAGCCGACCCGCGCCGGAGGTCCCGCCGAAGTTGGCGCCACCGCCGCCACCACCACGCCCGGCCGAGCCCCCGGCCCACCGCCGCTGCCGCCGCCCGCGCCGAGGACGCGCTGCAGGCCGTTGTAGCCGATGACCAGGTTCCACACGGTGCCGTCCGTGCTGGACCCGATGAACGGATGGTTCTTGATCGAGTCGACGGTCAGCATCCACCAGGCGCTGGACACCACCAGGGCCACCGCGGCGACCAGCAGGTTCCGCAGCCGGCGCAGCCAACCGCCGCGCGCCGCCCAGATGTAGGCCAGGAAGAGGGCCGGGAGCACCATGTACGCCTGCAGCATCTTGGTGTTGAAGGCGAAGCCGACCAGCACGGCGCTGACCACCAGCTGCCACAGCGTGCCGCGCCGGATCGCCTCCAGGCAGAACCAGGCCGCCGAGACGGTCAGCAGCACCAGCACGGGGTCGGGGTTGTTGTCCCTGTTGATCGCCACCGTGATCGGCGTGAGCGCCAGCACCACGGCCGCGACCGTCGCCGCGACGGCGCCGAAGCTACGCCGAACCGCGCTGTAGAGCACGGCGACCGCCGCCACCCCGCACAGCGCGATCGGCAGCAGCATCTGCCAGCTGCCGAAACCGAAGATCCGGCAGCTGGCCTCCATCAGCCAGAGCGCGAACGGCGGCTTGTCCACGGTGATGTAGTTGCCGGTGTCCAGGGACCCGTAGAACATCGCGGACCAGCTCTTGGTGCCGCTCAGCACCGCCGCCGCGTAGTACGAGTTCGCGTTGCCGTTCTGGCCGAGGCCGTAGCAGTAGACGAGCGCCGCGAGCAGCAGGCTGCCCCAGTACGCGGGACGGATCCAGCGGGCGGCTCGGGGACGTGCCGGCCTGCTGCGGCCGGTCGGGGCGGCGGACGTGTCCACCGGGGCTTGGATATGGGCACTCACCGGTGCGTCTCCTGGTTCAGGTGCGAGAGTTCGGACTGCGGCGCCGCCTGCCACGCGCTCCTGGCGGCGCGCCTCGGGTTGAAGACCCAGGCCCGCATCAGCACGAAGCGCACGACCGTGGACAGCGCGTTCGCGCCGACCAGCCAGCCCAGTTCGACGGCGTGCGAGGCGCCGGGCGACACGACGCCCGCGAGCGCCAGCGCGAGCGTGCTGAGCACCAGCCCGATCAGGAAGGCGATCCCGCCCTCCACCTGGTGCTTCAGCGCGTCACGCGGCCCGGTGACGCCGAAGGTGAAGCGTCGGTTGGCGGCGGTGTTCGCGATCGCGGTCAGCAACAGCGCCACCGCGTTGGCGAGTTCGGCCGGCACGGTCTGCCGCAGGGCCAGGTAGAGGACCAGGTAGGCGAGCGTGCTCAGCACGCCGACCATCGCGAAGCTGGCCAGCTGCCAGCGCATGCCGTTCGGCAGTTGGGCCTGCCGCGGGCGCGGCGGGACGGGCAGTCTGGTCGCCCCGAAGACGGCCTGCCGCCCGACCCGCCACATGCCCTTCAGGTCGTCCTTGACCGTCCGGACGATGTCGACGCGACTGTCGGGGTCGTCGGTCCAGTCGACGGGGACCTCGTGGATCCGCAGGCCGCTGCGCTCGGCGAGCAGCAGCAGCTCGGTGTCGAAGAACCAGGTCTCGTCCTCGACCTCGGCCAGCAGCGCCTGGACCACCTCGGTCCTGGCGGCCTTGAAACCGCACTGCGCGTCGGAGAACTTGGCGGCGAGAGTCGCCCGGAGCAGGAAGTTGTAGGTGCGGGAGATGATCTCCCGCTTGGGGCCGCGGACGACGGCGGAGCCGCGGTGCAGCCGGCTGCCGATCGCGAGGTCGCTGTGGCCCGAGAGCAGCGGCGCGACCAGCGGGAGGAAGGCGTCCAGGTCGGTGGAGAGGTCCACGTCCATGTAGCTCACGACGTCGGCGTCGCTGCCGCCCCAGACGTGTCGCAGGGCGCGCCCGCGGCCCTTCTGCGCCAGGTGCACGGCTCTGACCTCGGCGAACTCCGCGGCGAGCGCGGTGGCCACCTGCCAGGTGCCATCGATGCTGGCGTTGTCGGCGACCGTGATCCGGAAGCGGTAGGGGAAGTTCTCCCGCAGGTACGCGTGCAGGGTGCGGATGCTGCGGGCGAGGACGTGCTCCTCGTTGTAGACGGGGACGACCACCTCGACCAGCTTGGTGCGGGTGCCGTCCCGGCCTGCGGCGGGAGGGGCGGGCTCTGCCGCCAACGCGGACGAATGGTTCATGTCCTGCACTCTTCGCGGCGGCGCTGTGCCGGGGCTGTGACGTGCTTAGGTGCGGACTAGGGCCTGCGGCCCGCCGCCAGGGGCGCGGGGCGCCGTTCGATGAGCCGCGCGCGCGAGACACCACCGGCTTGCGGACAGCCTTGCGCGTTCGGCCTGCCGGACGGGTGGCTGGGTGGCTTGTCGCGCACACAGTCGATCGAGCAGAGCGTCACGCCCTTGGCCGAGTTCAACTGCCCCCTTGTGCACCGGTGCCGCACTCGCGCGCCGAAGGCGCGCAGTTCCTCGCGCCCCCGGCGGAGTGCAACGACCTCTCTTGCGCGGAAGTGCCGGGCCCGCGCGCCGAAGGCGCGCAGTTCCTCGCGCCCCTGGCGAAGTGCAACAACCCCTCTTGCGCGGAAGTGCCGGGCCCGCGCGCCGAAGGCGCGCAGTTCCTCGCGCCCTGGCGGGGTGCGCCCGTGGGGAGGCGCAGCGGGCCCGCCGTCGCGCAGCCTTGCTAACGCGCCCTCAGGTCGCCCTTGAGGACCTTGCCGGAGGCGTTGCGCGGGAGCTCGGGGACGAAGACCACCTCGCGGGGCACCTTGTAGTTGGCCATCTCCCTGCGGCACCAGGCGATCAGCTCGTCCTCCGCCGCCGCCGAAGGCGTCCCGCGGGGAACGACGAAGGCGCGGCCGACCTCGCCGAGGCGGGGGTCGGGGACGCCGACCACCGCGGAGTCGACGACGAGCGGATGGCGGGCCAGGACCCGTTCGATCTCCGCCGGGTAGGCGTTGAAGCCGCCCACGGTGTACATGTCCTTGAGCCGGTCCGTGATCCGCAGGTTGCCGTCCGCGTCCAGGACGCCGACGTCGCCGGTGCGGAGCCAGCCGTCGTCGGTGAAGGTCTCCGCCGTCCCGGCCGGGTCCTCGAAGTACTCACGCATGACCGTGTAGCCGCGGACCTGGACCTCGCCGGGCATGCCGGGGGGCTGGTCCTTGCCGTCTGCGTCGCGCACGCGGACCTCGACGCCCGGGATCGCCCGGCCGGACGTCCGTGCCACGGTGTCCGGCTCGTCGTCGCGGCGGCACATGGTGACCATGCCGCAGGATTCCGTCAGGCCGTAGGCCGTCAGGACGGTGGCGAAGCCGAGCTCGTCGCGGACGCGGTGGACCAGCTCCAGCGGGACGACGGCCGCGCCGGTGACCGCGAGCCGGAGCGAGGAGAGGTCGTGCTGGGCGCGGGACGGGTGCTCCAGCAGCGACTGGTAGACGGTGGGGGCGCCGGGCAGCACGCTGACCCGCTCCGTGGAGATCTTGGCCAGTACCGATTCGGGGTCGAAGACCGGCTGGGGCAGGATCGTCGCGCCCCGCATCAGCGAGGCGAGGATGCCCGCCTTCCAGCCGAAGGTGTGGGTGAACGGGTTGATCACCAGATAGCGGTCGCCCTCCCTGAGACCGGCCAGGTCGGCCCAGGCGCCGAAGGCCCGCAGGGTCTGGGCGTGGGTGGTGACCGCGCCCTTGGGCAGGCCGGTGGTGCCGGAGGTGAACATGATGTCGACCGGGTCCTCCGGCCGGACGGCCGCGACGCGCTCCAGCACCGAACGCTCGGGCACGTCCGCGCCGGCCGCGAGGAAGCCGCGCCAGGACAGCAGTCCCTCCGGCACCGCCTCCGTCTCGCCGAGCAGCACCGTCGCCCGCAGGTCGGGCAGCGGGCCGGCTGCCCGAAGCGCGGAGATGTAGCTGACGCCGAGGAAGTTCGCGGTGACGAACAGCAGGGACGCGCGGGTCCGCCGGAGCAGTTCCGCCGCCTCGCCGCCCTTGAGCCTGGTGTTCAGCGGCACCAGCACCGCGCCCGCGCTGACCGCTCCGAGCGCCGCCACCACGTAGTCGGGCGCGTTCGGCGCCCAGATGCCGACGCGGTCGCCGGGCCGGACCCCCGCCGCCATGACGCCCGCCGCAGCCCGGCGGACCCGTTGCGCGAGCTGCTCGTAGCTGATCCGCGTGCGCGGGCCGACCACCGCCTCGCGGCCGCCGAAGCGGGCGCCCGCCCGCTGGACGAGCTCGGCGACGGTGCCCCACTCCAGGTCTGCCCGCATCTCCGACCGCCCCTTCCCTCGCATGTGACTGAGTGTCAGATTAGGCTCGCCCCGGACTTCCCGGAAGGGCCCCCGGAGCATATTCTGACGGCACGTCAGATAATCTTGGGGGAGCCGCCATGCTCAAGGACCGCACGGCCGTCGTCGGCATCGGCCAGACCCGCTTCGCCAAGCATCTGGAGGAGTCGGAGAAGGCTCTCGCCTGCCGGGCGGTCCTCGCCGCCCTGGACGACGCCGGCATCGAGCCGCGCGAGGTCGACGCGCTCGCCTCCTTCACCATGGAGGAGACCGACGAGGTGGAGCTGGCCAAGGCCATCGGCGCGGGCGACATCATCTTCTTCTCCCGGGCCGGCTTCGGCGGCGGCGGGTCCTGCGCGACGGTGGCGCACCTCGCGATGGCCGTGGCGAGCGGCCAGGCCAGCGTCGGCGTCGCCTGGCGCAGCCGGAAGCGCGGCAGCGGCAAGCGGCCGTGGACCAACACCACGCAGCAGCTTCCCACCCCGGCCCAGTGGACCCGCCCCTTCGGGCTGCTCCGCCCAGCGGACGAGATCGGCATGCTGGCCCGGCGCTACATGCACGAGCACGGGGCCACCCGCGACCACCTGTTCAACGTCGCCCTCGCCTGCCGCAACCGGGCCAACCAGAACCCGGACGCGATCATGTACGACCGGCCGCTCACCCGCGAGATGTACATGGACGCGCGCTGGATCAGCGAGCCGCTCTGCCTGTACGACAACTGCCTGGAGACCGACGGCGCGCTGGCCTGCGTCGTGGTCAGCGCCGAACGCGCCCGTGACTGCCGCCGCAAGCCCGTCTACCTGCACTCCGTGGCCCAGGGCCTGCCCGCGCAGCACCACGGGATGGTCAACTACTGGAACGACGACCCGCTGACCGGCCCCGCCTGGGCCGCCGCGCGGCAGCTGTGGAAGACGGCCGACTTCGGCCCGGAGGACGTCGACGTCGCGCAGATCTACGACGCCTTCACCCCGCTGATCCCGCTCTCGCTGGAGGGGTACGGCTTCTGCGGTCGCGGCGAGGGCGCGGCGTTCACCGAGGGCGGCGCACTGGAACTCGGCGGGCGGCTCCCCGTCAACACCGGCGGCGGCGGGCTCTCCGAGGGCTACATCCACGGCTTCAACCTGATCAACGAGGGCGTGAAGCAGCTGCGCGGCATCTCCACCGCCCAGGTGCCGGACGCCGCGACGTGCCTGGTCACCGCGGGCGAGGGCGTGCCGACCTCGGCCCTGCTGCTGCGCGCCTGACCCGGGTCCGCCTCCACCGAGGCCCCGAGCGCGCACCCCGCACCAGCTCCAGCCCAGCTCCCGAGGAGGGAACGCCCGATGGACACCATGACCGCCGACGGACTGCTGCTGCCCTGGCCGGACGACGACGGCGAGCCGTTCTGGGAGTACACCCGGCGCGGCGAACTGCGGGTCCAGGCCTGCGCGGACTGCGGCCGGCTCCGCTTCCCGCCGCGTCCCTGCTGCCCGCAGTGCGGCAGCTTCGCCGACGAGTGGCGGCTCATGTCCGGACGCGGGCGGCTCTGGTCCTTCGTGGTGGCCCACCCGCCGCTGCTGCCCGCCTACGCGGAGCGCGCGCCCTACCCGGTCGCCGTGGTGGAGCTGGACGAGGACCCGAAGATCCGTCTGGTGGGCACGCTCACGAGCTCCCCGCGCCGCCCGAACGCGCCGTGGAACGCCGTTCCCGCGCAGCGGCTCCGGATCGGCGCGCCGGTCCAGGCGGTCTTCCAGGCGGTGACCCCCGAGGTGACCGTCGTCCGCTGGGCCCTGTGCGGAAGCTGACGGTCCGTAGGTGCGCCGACGGGGCGTGGGACGCCCGGGTCAATCCCGGGACGGCGCCTCTCCTCCTCCATCCGGGTGACCCGGTTGCACAGCGTCCCTGTGCGGGAACAGTGCGTTTCCTCGGCGCCAACATGCATCCGGCTGTCCACCCACCTGCTGCAATCGAATACAGTGCAACGTCGTCCGCGTCCTGTCCCCGCGCGGTCGAAACGGCCGGATTCAGCATCAGCAGGAGCCACAGTGACCAAGCCCGCCGCCCTTCCCGAGGACTGGGCGCAGACCCCGGTCACCGTCGTCATGCCGACTTACAACGAGATCGGCAGTCTCGAAGCGACGGTCGACCAGGTGATGGCCCTGGACCTTCCCGGCCTGCACCTGAAGATCGTCGACGACAGCAGCCCCGACGGCACCGGCGAGCTCGCCGAGAAGCTGGCCCTGGCTCACATCCAGAACGGTCGGCCGCGGATCAGCGTGCTGCACCGCAAGGGCAAGGACGGGCTGGGCAAGGCCTACGCGGCCGGCATGGCGCTGGCGGTGTCGGAGGGCGCCCGCTACGTCGTCCAAATGGACGCGGACGGCAGCCACCCGGCGTCGGCGATCCCGCAGATGCTGGGCACGGCGCTGTCGACCGGGTCGGGCCTGGTCGTCGGCAGCCGCTACGTCCCCGGCGGCCAGCTCGCCGAGGAGTGGCGCTGGCACCGTCGCCTGCTCTCCCGCTGGGCCAACGCCTACGCGGGAACGATTCTCTCCACCCGGGTGCGCGACATCACCGCCGGCTTCAACCTGTGGAGTGCCGAGGCGCTGCGCGCGGTCGACCTGGACACCCTGGAGAGTGCCGGCTACAGCTTCCAGGTCGAGCTCAAGTTCCGGGCCGTCCACGCCGGTTTCGGCGCGATGGAGGTGCCGATCCGCTTCGAGGAGCGGCGGGCCGGCGAGTCCAAGATGAGCTTCGCCGTGCAGCTGGAGTCGGCGATCGTACCGTGGCGTCTCCGTCTGCGGGCGCGTTCCCGCAAGGGCTGACCGACATGGGTCGCAGCGGCGCGGGCCGCTCGCCCCGGCTCGCTACAGTGACGCCATGACCTGGCTTGTCACCGGCGGAGCCGGCTACATCGGAGCGCACGTCGTCCGCGCGATGCTCGCGGCCGACCACGATGTCGTCGTGCTCGACGACCTGAGCACGGGCGACCCGGCCCGGCTGCCCGCGGGCGTCCCCTTGGTCACCGGCTCCACGCTGGACCGGGCACTGCTGGACCGGACGCTGCGGGAGCACGCCGTCACGGGCGTGCTCCACATCGCGGCGAGGAAGCAGGTCGGCGAGTCGGTCGAGAAGCCGCTCTGGTACTACCGGGAGAACGTCGAGGGCCTGCGGGTGGTCCTGGAGGCGGCGGCGGACGCCGGCGTCCGGAGCTTCCTGCTGTCCTCCTCGGCGGCGGTCTACGGCATGCCCGACGTGGAGCTGGTCACCGAGGACACCCCCTGCGCGCCGATGAGCCCGTACGGGGAGACCAAGCTGGCCGGCGAGTGGCTGGTCCGCGCGGTGGGCCGGGCCCACGGCATGGGCACGGTGTCGCTCCGCTACTTCAACGTCGCGGGCGCGGCGACGCCGGAGCTGGGCGATCCGGGGGTGTTCAACCTGGTCCCGATGGTCTTCGAGCGCCTGGACGCGGGCGAGGCCCCGCGCATCTTCGGGGACGACTACCCGACGCCGGACGGCACCTGCGTGCGCGACTACATCCATGTCGCGGACGTGGCGGAGGCGCATGTCGCCGCGGTGCGGCGGTTGACGACCGCGGACGGCGGGACGGACCTGGTCCTGAACATCGGCCGGGGTGAGGGCGTCTCCGTCCGCGAGATCCTGGACGTCATCGGCGAGGTCACCGGCCTGGACACGACCGGCGAGGTCACCCCCCGCCGCGCGGGCGACCCGGCCCGCGTGGTCGCCTCCGCGGACCGGATCGCCCACGAGCTGGGCTGGAAGGCCCGCTTCGACGTCCACGACATGATCTCCTCCGCCTGGGCCGGCTGGCGCACCCGCCACTGACCCCTCCCGGGGTCACCGGAGCAGACGGGCAACCACGCAGTGCCCCCAGGGGCGCGAGGAACTGCGCGAACAACCACCCTGCGCGGATGGCCCTGCGCGATGGGGGACCATCCGCATGCCGGTGGCTTGTCGCGCAGTTCCCCGCGCCCCTGGGTAGTGCAACCGACCCTCCGCTCGAAGGCTCGCGTCCGCGCGCCGGAGGCGCGCAGTTCCTCGCGCCCTGGAGTAGTGCAACCGGCGCGCCGCTCGAAAGCTCGCGTCTGCGCGCCCCCTGGGTAGTGCAACCGGCGCGCCATCGGAGGCTAGTCGCGGTTGGTGGCGGTGCCGCGGGCGGCGTCGAGGGCGTAGACGCAGTGGTCCTTGCTGCAGGCGAAGACGCGGCCGTCGGCGGCGACCGGGGAGCCGGTGATCTCGCCGCCGGTGTCGAGCTTCCAGTGGAGTCGGCCGGTCGCCAGGTCCAGGGTGTGCAGGGAGTGGTCGCGGCTGCCGACGTGGACCAGGCCGTTCGCCGAGGCGGGGACGCCGGTCAGCTCGCCGCGGGCGGCATAGCGCCAGCGCTCCCCGCCCGTGCGCGCGTCGAAGGCGAACACCGTCTCGCCGCTGCTCACCAGCACCGCGTCCGCGGCCAGCACCACCGGGTCCGCGCCCTGACGGCCGCCCGTGCGGGCGTGCCAGCGGACCGCGCCGGTGAGCGGGTCGAGCGCGAAGACCGTGCCGAGGTAGTCGGCGACGAAGACCCCCTCGTCGCTCACCGCGGGCGGCGTGAACAGCACGACCGGCGCGTCGAAGCGCCACCGCTCCACACCCGTGTTCGCGTCCAGCGCCAGCACCCGGGTGCCGTTGCAGACGTACAGGAGGCCCCGGTGCGGGGACGGGCGCGAGGGCACGTCCTCGCCCAGCGGGACCGCCCACTGCAGCTGCCCGGTCGTCAGCTCGACCGAACGCAGCCGGCCGCCGCCGTAGTAGTAGACCGAGTCACCGATCACGCACGGACCCGAGGCGGCGTTCTCGTAGTCCTGCTGGGCGTCCTTGGCCTGCCACATCACGCTGCCGTCGATCGCGGAGCGCACCTGGACGCCGCCGCCGCGGGTGCCCGCGACGACCGCGCCGCCCGCCGCGTCGAGGGCGTAGATCCAGGCCTCGGCCGAGACGCGCCAGCGCTCGGCGCCGTCCGCGGCCTGGCGCGTGAAGAGGTTCGGGCCGTCGGCGGCGTGCACCCGGCCGTCGGCGACCGCCAGCGCCCAGGCCACGTCGCCGGTGCGGAAGCGGCGCCGGCCGCTGGCGATGTCGAGGGCGTGGACCTCGAAGCTGGTGACGTAGAGGACGCCGTCGGCGACCAGGGGCGATCCCCAGACGTCGTGGGACATTCGGAACCGCCACGGCCGCCAGGGCGCCTCGGGGCTCGTGGAGGGCTGCGGCAGCGCCGGCGGGGCGGCGGGCGTGGCGGCGGGCGGCGTGGTGGCCGGCGTGGCCGGGGCCGCGTGCGCGCCGCGGCGGACCCAGCCGGTCTCCGGCGGGGTCACCGGCTCCGGCGGCCTGCCGACGGGCACCCGGACCCCTGGGCCGATCGGCGTGTCGACGCCGGGCAGCCGCACCATCGCCGGCAGCGCCGTCCGCGCCTCCTCCGACGCGTGGGCCGGAGCCGAGACCGGTGGGGCGACCGGCGGGGCGACCGGGGGCGCCACGGGCGGGGCGACCGGCGGCGTGAAGGGCGGGGGCGGCGGCGTGCGGCGGCCACGCTTCGCGTCGATCAGGGCCAGCGCCACCGGGGGGAGCCACTCCCCCGAGTCGCTCTCGCCGCCGTCGCCTGAGGCGTACAGGTGGGGGCCGAGCTCCGCGGCGATCTGGGCGGGCGAGGGGCGGCGCTCGGGCGCCGGGCGCATGCAGGCCTTGACCAGCGGTGCGAGCTCCTCCGGCAGCCCCGACAGGTCGGGGTTCTCGCGCAGCAGCATGAAGACCGTCTCGACCGGGTTCGCCCCGTGGTAGGGCGCGTGCCCGGTCGCCGCGTAGACGAGCAGTGAGCCGAGCGAGAAGACGTCCGAGGCGCCCTTGACGCCGCGGCTGTCCCTGGCCTGCTCGGGCGACATGTACGCCGGGGTGCCGACCGCCACGTTCGTCATGGTCAGCCTGGTGTGCGAGACGCCCGCCGCGATGCCGAAGTCGATCACGCGCGGACCGTCCTCGGTGACCAGCACGTTGGACGGCTTGAGGTCGCGGTGGACCAGGCCCGCCGCGTGGATGGACTGCAGCGCCTCCGCGATGCCGGCGACCAGCCAGCGCACCGTGCCGACCGGCAGGGGTCCGCAGTCGGTGACCAGGTCCTCCAGCGAGGGGGCCGGGATGTAGGCGGTGGCGAGCCACGGCACGGCCGCGTCCGCGTCCGCGTCGACCACGGCGGCCGTGTAGAAGCCGCTCACGGTGCGCGCCGCCGCGATCTCGCGGGCGAAGCGCACGCGGAAGAGCTGGTCCTCGGCCAGCTCCGCCCGCACCGTCTTGATCGCGACCCGTCGCCCCGCCGCGGAACGCGCCAGGTAGACCAAGCCCATCCCGCCCGCGCCGAGCCGGCCCAGCACCTCGAAGGGCCCGATCCGCCTGGGATCGTGCGCCGTCAGCTGGTCCACGTCCTCAGCACCTCCCCGTTGGGTTGCAAACGCCTTCCGCAGGGAAGACGCAGCTCTGATTGTCCATGCCGGAGCACCCCACAGGCCAACCCATCGCCGGGGACGTCAGCCACAACCCGGCAACGAATCCGCGGCGAGGCCCTGTGGGGCGCCCGGGCGACGCGCAGCGAAATGCGCAGGAATACGCCCCGGGCGAGCTGACGCGTCCTAAGTTGTGAACAGAGCATCACTCACCGACACCGCATACCTGCACCGGCGACCTCTCTGGAGCCGTGATGAGCGACAGTGCACAGGACCTCCGCGCGATGCTGACGGAGCTGCTCGGGACGGAGCCGCCGTTCCGCATCCGCACCTGGGACGACGCGGAGGCGGGTCCGGCCGGGGCGCCCCTGCTGGCGCTGGCGAACCGCCGTGCCCTGCGGCACCTGCTCTGGGCCCCCAACGAGCTCGGCCTGGCCCGCGCCTACGTCTCCGGTGACGTCACGCTGCCCGGCGAGACCGCGCTGTTCGACAAGGACGGGGATCCGGAGGACGACGAGGACTTCTACGAGCTGCTGCGCCGACTGGGGCGGCTCTCGGAGAGCCGCCCCGAGCTCTCGCTGCGGCCGTCGACGCGTTCGCTGATCGGCCCGCAGGGCCGACGGCTGGTCGGCACCGCCGCCCGCCTCGGCGCCATCGGCCCGCGGCCGCCGATCCCGCCGGAGGAGGCCAGGCGCCCCCGCGGCTCGGTGCACACGCTGCGCCGCGACCGCGCGGCGATCAGTCACCACTACGACGTCGGCAACGACTTCTACCGCCAGGTCCTCGGCCCCTCGCTCGTCTACTCCTGCGGCTACTGGCCTCCGGGCACGGCGTCGCTGGAGGCCGCCCAGGAGGCCAAGCTCGACCTGGTCTGCCGCAAGCTGGGCCTGCAGCAGCCGGGCGGGGGCGCGCGGCTGCTCGACGTCGGCTGCGGCTGGGGCTCGCTGCTGCTGCACGCCGCTCAGCACTACGGCGCCACCGGGGTCGGGGTCACCATCTCCGAGGAGCAGGCGCGCGGCGCGCGGGAGCGGATCGCCGAGGCCGGGCTCACGGACCGGATCACGGTCCGGGTGCAGGACTACCGCGAGATCGATGACGGGCCGTTCGACGCGATCTCCAGCATCGGGATGGCCGAGCACGTGGGCGCGGCCATGTACCGGCGGTACGCGACGACGCTGCGCGGGCTGCTGCGGCCCGGCGGCCGACTGCTCAACCATCAGATCGCCCGCCGCCCCGACGCCCCGGGCGAGCGCTACCGGCTCAGCCCCTTCATCGCGGCCTACGTCTTCCCCGACGGCGAGCTGGCTCCGCTGGGCCGCACGGTCACCCTGTTGGAGGAGGCGGGCTTCGAGGTCCGCGACGTGGAGTCGCTGCGCGAGCACTACGCGCTGACGCTGCGCCGGTGGGTGGCCAATCTGCAGGCGGACTGGGCCCAGGCGGTGAAGCTGGTGGGCCTGGGCCGGGCCAGGGTGTGGCGGCTCTACATGGCCGCTTCGGCGCTGGCGTTCGAGGAGAACAGGATCGGCGTGAACCAGGTGCTGGCCGTCAGGACCGGCCCCGAGGGCGGCAGTGGACTGCCGCTCAGCCGCGCGGCGTGGCTGGACGGGGCGGGTAAAGGCCCAGGAAACCGTGCGGCGACCGACCCAGGAGCCCGTGCGGCAGAGGGCCTGTCAGCCTGACGGAGCATTCACATTTCCCGCCGAATAGCGCCTCGATCATGCCACGGTAAACTGACGGCATGACAGGACAAGTTCGCACCGTCGATGGGCGTGTCGCCGGGCGGCGCGGGCAGGCGACGCGGCAGAAGCTGCTCGACTGCCTCCGCGAAATGCTCGGCACGTCGCCCTACCGGGACGTCAAGGTCATCGACGTCGCCCGGATGGCGGGTACCTCCCCCGCAACCTTCTACCAGTACTTCCCCGACGTCGAGGGCGCTGTCCTCGAGATCGCGGATGACATGGCCAAGGACGGCGCCGGTCTCAAGGACCTCGTCGCCGACAAGTCGTGGGTCGGCAAGGCCGGCTACCAGACGGCAGAGGAGCTGGTCGACGGCTTCCTCTCGTTCTGGCGCGACAACGAGGCCATCCTCCGTGTCGTGACGCTGGGCGCGGCGGAAGGGGACAAGCGGTTCTTCAAGATCCGCATGAAGATCCTCAACGCCGTGACCAACTCACTCACGGACTCCCTCAAGGCCATGCAGGCCTCTGGCAAGGCGGACAAGTCGGTCAGCGCGCCGGCCGTCGCCGGCTCCCTGGTGGCCATGCTGGCCGCCGTCGCGGAGCACCAGAAGGGTTTCGACTCCTGGGGCGTCAAGGCCAAGGAGCTCGGCCCGAACCTGGCCCTGCTGGTCTACCTCGGCATGACCGGCAAGAAGCCGCCGAAGTAACCTCCGGCTTCCGCTTCACCCCCACTTACGGAGCCGCGGGCCCGGTCGCCTGTCCGCCGGCCTGAACGCGGGTTGTGCCTCGGGGGAGGTACGCCCAGCGCCTCCGCGCTCCGTCCCACCAAGGCGGCACCGTCCCTGACCCGACGGTGCCGCCGCTCCTTTTTGCCCACCGGGGGCCGCCCACAGCCCCGCGTCCCTGAGGTGGTGCACCCGCCCCTTCGCGGTGAGGTACCGCGCCCGCGCCAGAGGCGCGCAGCTCCCCGCGCCCCTGGAAGTGGCAACTGAGCCTTCGGCCTAGGGGACCGGCTCCAGCCGGAAGATGCGGATCTCGCGGTCCACCCGGGCCTGGTACGTGGCGTACGGCGGCCACATGCGGAGCAGCGCCGCCCAGGCGTCCGCGCGTTCCGTTCCGGTGAGGAGCCTGCCGCGGACGCGGACGACCTTGCCGCGGTGGTCCACCGTGGCGTCCGCGTCGGCGAGGAGGTTCCCCGTCCAGGCCGGATGGGACGTGCGGCCGAAGTTGCTGCCGATGACGAGGAAGGTCTCCCCCTGCGGGAGGCAGGCCAGCGGGGTGACCCGCGGTTCGCCGCTCCTGCGGCCCGTCGTCGTCAGGAACAGCGACGGCAGCATCCACTGACTCAGCATGAACCTGCCGCCGCTGAGGCGATGCACCGCCTTGTCCAGCCGCGGCACGACCTTCGGCGCGATCCGTGCGAAGGCCGGGGTCGAGGAGACCTTCTGCATCACGCTCTCCATGGCCTTCATCGCTTATCCTCCACGCCCGCCGGGGTCGGTCCGGTCAGCACGCCCGCCAGTTCCGCCGCCTTCGCGCGCAGCAGGTGCGGGGGGCCGAAGAGCAGTTCGTCCGCCGCGGCGCGCTTGAAGTAGAGGTGGGCCTCGTGCTCCCAGGTGATCGCGATGCCGCCGTGCAGCTGGATCGCCTCGGCCGCGGCCGCGCGCTGGGCGGTCAGCGCGTGGGCGAGCGCCAGCAGCGCGGGAACCGGGTGGTCCGGGTCCGCCGTGGCCGACCAGGCCGCGTAGAGGGCCGCCGAGCGGGCCGTCTCCACCGCGACGTAGACGTCGGCCAGCCGGTGCTTGACCGCCTGGAACGAGCCGATCGCCCTCCCGTACTGCTGTCTGACCTGCACGTACTCCACCGTCCTCGCCAGTGCCTGCGCCGCCGCGCCGACGGCCTCGGCCGCGAGGGCGACCGCCGCGGTCCGGCCGATCCCGGCCAGCGCGGGGCCGGCGTCCAGGGCGGGGTCGCCGAGGGGGCGGGCGAGCACGTCCCGCAGTTCGACGCGGCCGACGCTGCGGGTCTGGTCGATGCCGGCGCTGCGTTCGCGGCTGAGGCCTGGCGTCTGCCCGTCGAGGACGAAGAGAACCGTGCGGCTGCGCGGGAAGCCGCCCGCGTGCGCGGCCACGACCAGCAGGTCGGCACGGGCCCCGTCGAGCGCGTACTCGGCCTCGCCGTAGAGGGACCAGAGCCCGTCGGCCGCGGGCTTGGCCTGGACGCCGCCCGCTCGTCCGCCGCCTGCGGGGACGTCGCCCGGCGGCAGGCCGGGGTCGGTGGCGGGAACCAGGCCGAGGGCGACCGCCGGGGTGCCCGGCAGGACCAGCGCGGCCGTGCGCGCACCGGAGGCGAGCGGGGGCAGCAGTTCGTCCCGCTGGGCCGGGCTGCCGCAGGCGGTGATCGCGCCGGCGGCCAGCACCGAGCTGGCCAGCAGCGGCGAGGGCAGCAGGACCCGGCCGGCCTCCTGGCAGGCCAGTGCGAGCTCGACCGGACCCAGGCCCGCGCCGCCCTGGCTCTCGGGCAGGGCCAGCCCGGCCAGTCCGAGCTGGTCGGCGAGGCGCCGCCACAGTTCGGCGTCGTAGCCGGCGGTCGAGGCCGCCGCGGCGCGGACCTCCTCCGGCCCCGCCTGCTTGGCGAGCGCGTCGCGCAGTGCGCGGGCGATCTCGTCCTGTTCCTGGGTGAGCGCGGGATCCATGCCGCCTCCTGGCCTTCGCACGGTGCTGTGGCTTCGCGATAGCTGACGGTTCGTCATACTAGGAGCCCGCGGATGCGACGCACAGGGGCGCGTGAAGCAAATCTGATGTACCGTCAGATTTATGACTGCAGCTGGTTCACGCCTCCGCCACCCGGTCCCCGGAGACTCCGCGCGGAGGCGTCGGGTGGCGGTGGTCGGGGTCGCCCTGAGCGACTGCGGGCGGGTGGACGAGGCGACGCCGTTCCAGCTCCACGCGCAGGCGGCGCGACGCGCGCTCGCCGACTCGGGGCTGTCCAAGGACGTGATCGACGGGGTGGCCTCGGCCGGGCTCGGCATCCTCGCCCCGGTGGAGGTCTCCGAGTACCTTGGCCTGCGGCCCACCTGGACGGACTCGACCTCGGTCGGCGGCTCCACCTGGGAGGTCATGGCCGCGCACGCGGCCGACGCGATCGCCGCCGGCCACGCCAACGCGGTACTGCTGGTCTACGGCTCCACGGCACGCGCCGACCTGAAGGCGCGCCGCCGCACCGCGGGCATCGCGCTGGGCGCCCGCGGCCCGCTGCAGTTCGAGGCGCCCCACGGCCACACGCTGATCGCCAAGTACGCGATGGCGGCCCGCCGCCACATGCACGAGTACGGCACCACGCTGGAGCAGTTGGCGGGCGTGGCCGTCCAGGCCCGGGCGAACGCCGCGAGCAACCCCGAGGCGATGTACCGGACGCCGATCACGGTGGACGAGGTGCTCTCCGGCCCGATGATGGCCGACCCCTTCACCAAGCTGCACTGCTGCATCCGCTCGGACGGCGGCTGCGCGGTGCTGCTGGCCGCGGAGGACTACGTGCCGGACACGGCGAAGGACCCGGTCTGGGTGCTGGGAACGGGCGAGTACCTGAGCCACAGCCTGATGTCGGAATGGGAGGACTTCACCGTCTCCCCCGCCGCGACCTCGGGCCGGCTGGCCTACGAGCGGGCCGGCGTCGCACCGGCGGACATCGACGTCGCCCAGCTCTACGACGCCTTCACCTACATGCCGCTGGTGGCCCTGGAGGACCTGGGCTTCTGCGCCAAGGGCGAGGGCGGCGCGTTCGTGGACGCCAAGGCGGGCAGGCTGCTCCGCGACGGCGAGCTGCCGACCAACACCGACGGCGGTGGCCTCTCGGCCTGCCACCCGGGCATGCGCGGCCTCTTCCTGATCGTGGAGGCGGTCCGTCAGCTCCGCCGCGAACACCCGGCCGACCGCCAGGTCCCGAACGGCCCCGAGCTGGCCCTGGTCAGCGGCACCGGCGGCTGGTTCTGCTCCTCCGGCACCCTGATCCTCGCCCGCTGACCCCCCGCGGGCCGCACCGGACCGCGGAGCCCGCAGAGCCCGCGGAGCCCGCGGCGGAGCTCACGCACGCGGACGTCCGGGCCGCGCGTCGCCTTCGCCCCACGGATTGGGCCCGCGTCGGGCCCGGCGCTGCCGTCACGGGCAGCGGACGACCTGGCCGGCGTAGGCGAGGCCACCGCCGAAGCCGAAGAGGAGGACCGGGGCGCCGGAGGGGATCTCGCCGCGTTCGACGAGCTTGGAGAGGGCGAGTGGGACCGAGGCCGCCGAGGTGTTGCCGGACTCGACGACGTCGCGGGCGACGACCGCGGAGTCGGAGAGGCCCAGCTTGCCCGCGATGGCGTCGATGATGCGCAGGTTGGCCTGGTGCGGGACGAAGGCAGCGAGCTCGTCCGGGCGGATGCCCGCGCGTTCGCAGGCCTGGAGTGCGATCGGGGCGATCTGCGTGGTGGCCCACCGGAACACGGTCTGGCCCTGCTGGCTGATGGTGGGGTCCCAGCCGTCGATGCGGACCGCGTCGCCCTTTCTCGGATCGGAGCCCCAGACGACCGGGCCGACGCCGGCCGGCTCGTCGTCGGCGGTGGCCTCCAGCACGGCCGCGCCCGCGCCGTCCGCGAAGATGACGCAGGTGGTGCGGTCGGTCCAGTCGACCGTGTCGGACATCTTCTCGGCGCCGATGACCAGGGCGCGGCGCGCGGCGCCCGCACGGAGCGCGTGGTCGGCGGTGGCGAGCGCGTAGGAGAAGCCGGAGCAGACGGTGTTCACGTCGAAGGCCGCCGGTGCGGGCACCCCGAGGCGGGCGGCGACCTGGGCGGCGGTGTTGGGGCTGCGGTCGATCGCGGTGCAGGTGGCGACGACGACCAGGTCCACGGTCTCCGCGTCGAACCCGCTGGCGGCGAGCGCCTTCTCGGCGGCGCGGGCGGCCATGTCGGCCACGCTCTCGTCGGGCGCGGCCAGATGCCGACGCCGGATCCCGACCCGGGAGGTGATCCACTCGTCGCTGGTGTCGACCAGAGTCGCGAGCTCGTCGTTGGTGAGGACCTTCGACGGCTGGTAGTGGCCCAGTGCGACGATGCGGGAACCTGTCATGAGACCACTCAAGCCGGTTACCGGCCGGTCTCCCGAAGCGACTCGGCACAGGATAAGCAGGCAAGAGCTGTAGATCCTGGACAAACCATGAGGTTCGACGCGAGCTCGGAGCACCGATCGCGACCGAGGCGCACGGGGCCGCCGGGGCCGGAACACGGAACGGGGACGGCGCGGGGGACGGGCTCGGAGCCCTGCTCGGCGCCCTGCTCGGAAGACGGCCCGGAGGGCGAGCCCGGGGCGGCGGCGCGGACCGCCGCACCGTCACTGGGCGAGCGAGGCCGCGTCGCCCATCACGATGACCGGGTGCTTGGTCGGGTCCAGGGCGCGCAGCAGCGCCGCCATGTCGGCCTTGGAGAGCGCCACGCAGCCGTGCGTCGGGCCGCCGTGGTCCACGTGGACCCAGATGCCGCCGCCGCGGGACGTGCCCATCGGGCGCTGCCCGTCCAGCGGCGAGGTGCCGGGGACGTGGTTGTAGTTGATGGCGACCACGTAGTCGAAGGCGTCCTGCAGCGACTCGCCCTCGAAGCCCGTGCCCGGGGCCTGGAAGGCCGACGAGTGGGTGTAGGGGAGCTTGGTGCCCGGGTTGGCATAGAGGCCGCCGGCGTCGGTGAGGCCGAAGACGCCGATCGGGCTGTGCAGGTCGCCCGCGTGGTGGTCGGTCGTCCAGCCGTCCTTGCCGTTGCGGGAGGCCCAGACCGTGCCGGCGATCCAGCTGCCGTCGGCGGTACGGGTGTAGAGGACGGCGGTGCCGGTGTTCTGGTTCTTGCCCTTGCCGGTGACCAGCAGCACCTGCTGCGCGTTGGCCGGCACCCTCGCCGCGAAGGCGGCGCCGAGGCCGGGCAGGTGCTTCAGCGCCGCGGCGGGCGTGGCGCGGTCGATCGAACGGGAGGCGTCGCCGTCGCCGGTGCGGCCCGCGACGGGCGAGGCGGCGGGGTCGGTCGAGGCGGACGCGCTGCTGCCGTGGTGCGGGTTCAGGAAACCGGCCACCGCGATGACCGCGACCGCGGCCACCGAGCCCACCCCGAGGAAGCTCGTGCGCACCAGACGCTTGCGCCTGGCCCTGGCACGGGCCGCGGCGCGCGCCTGGGCGCGGGTGAGCCTGGGGGCTGAGCTGGTTCGGGCATGGCTGGCCATAGCTGGGATCCTCGCAGGTGATCGACGTGACGCGGACCGTGAAGCCGCTGCGCTGCCACCCTTCGGCTCGTACGCCCCCACCTTCTGTGCAGGCGTCACCCGCGTCACGGTACCCCCATCGAGTGATGCGGGACCGCAACGGCGTGCAGGGAACCGGCCCGAATTGAGCCCGTGTCAGCGCCCGACACACCGGGGCGGCCAGCGCTGATCCCCGGCGGAAGGGTGTGGCGGCGTTCCGCATACACATCACTCGATGTGTCTAAGGTCACAGGAGTGACACAGCAACATCCCGGAGGTGCCACGGAGTCATATCCGGCCCACCCGACCGGCTTCGGCGTCGGCGGCCCCCGGCGAGCACGGGCAAGGTGCGACAAGACCTGGCAAGGAACGACAAGGCATGCCGAATCCGGCAAACCATGGCGAACCATGTCCGACCGGGTGTCAGCCGAGTGGCCCGAGAATCGCCTGGGACTCGACGAGGCCCTGGTCGCTGGGCTGCCGGCCCTCGCCCAGGACCCGGGCGGCCTGGCGGGCCCTGAGGTCCTGGTGCGCCTCGGCGGGCCTGACGAAGCCGTGGCGGGCGCGCGCCTCGGCCGGCGGCAGCACCTCCGCGTTGCGCGGCGGGACGCCGAGTTTCATCGGCGCGATCACCGGAACCGTGGACGGCGAGAGCCGTCCCAGCAGCAGCAGTTCGACCCGAGGGCTGAGGTGCGCCAGCGCGAAGCTCAGCTTCATGACCGGCACGATCAGGACGTCGAGAAGGCGCGACTGCCGGATCCCGGCCAGCTCCCGCATCCAGCGCGGCAGGGTGGCGACGGTGGCGATCCGCTGCGCCCTCGCGACGACCGCGCTGAGCGGCTTCGCCCAGCCGGGCGTCGGCGGCAGCACCAGTTCGGTCCGCAGCAGATGGTTCATCGCCTGCCGGGCGATCGGGCTGGCGGAGAGCTGCGGCCGCATCCGTTCGAAGTACGCACGGACGCCCTCGCGGGTGCGCGGGATGTCGTCGGGCGAGCAGGTCTGCAGCTCGGCCGCGGTCGCGCACGCCTCCCAGTACTCCTTCTCCTCCTCGGCGCCGAGCTTCCCGGGGCCGTAGCGCTCGTAGGCATAGAGGATCGAGTGCCAGCCGGTGAGCTGGATCCACAGCTGCGAGGCGGGGTCGTTGGCGTCGTAGGTCCCGTCGCCGTACGGCAGACGCCCGACAGCCTTGGAGTGGACCTTGACGAGCACGTCCGCCGCGCGGCACACCTCGCGCGATCCGGCGAAGGCCACCATGGCGAAGTAGCGCAGGGTCCGGTCGTAGCGGGTGCGCGGACGCTGGTAGATCCCCTGGGTCGTGTGGACCGCCGCCACCAGGGGTGGGTCGAGCTCCTCCACGACGACGGCCCGCTGGAAGCCGACCGTCAGGGACGTCGGATAGCTCCACACCTTCCAGACCACCGAACCCGGGCCGAAGAAGCCGTAGTCCTCGTGCGGTTCGACCTCGCCGAAGCTGCCGAACCTGCCGCCGACTTCGCCGACCTTGCTGCGCCTCGGACCGGGCATGCCGCCACCCCTCGCACCTCGTATACGACACTGCTGTCGTAAATTAAGACACGCATGTCGTAAACTGCCAAGGTGCCAGCGCCCACCTCTTCGGAAGCCGCCCCGCCGCGCAAGCGGCGCCCCTACGCCGCGCGCGTCCCCCTCGCCGAACGCCGCGAGCAACTCATGGACGCGGCCTTGGCCGTGATCGTCGACGAGGGCTACGAGCGGATCTCCGTCGACGCCGTCGCCAAGCGGGCGGGCGTGGCCCGGTCGGTGGTCTACGGAGCCTTCGACAACCTCGAAGTCCTGCTCGGCGCGCTGCTCGACCGGCAGCAGGCGCAGGCCTTCGGCCGCCTGCTGGAGACCCTTCCGGTCGGGGCGGAGACCGGTGATCCGGCGGCGTTCGCGGACGAGCCGGTACGTCGGATGTCGGCGATGCTGCGGGAGGACCCGGACACCTGGCGGCTGATCCTGCTGCCGCCAGGCTCGATGCCGACGGTCGTCAGGGACCGCATCGAGGCGGACCGGGAGCGGTTCCGACGCCTCGTCCAGGCATGGCTCTCCGAGGCACAGGACCGTCGCGCGGAGCCCGCGCTCGACGCGGAGGTGCTGGCGCACGCGCTGGTCGCCTGCGCCGAGCATTTCGGCCGGCTGGCCTTGACGGAACCCGGCAGGTTCGACGCGGAGCGTCTGATCGCCCAGGTGCGGGGGATCCTCCGCGCGGTGCTCTCGTTGCACCCTCCAGGAGCGCGAGGCTCCGCTTGATCAACTGCCTGCGCGAGAAACCACCCGGTGCGGATGGCCCTGCGCGTTGAAGACCATCTGCTCATCGGAGGGGGTACCTCCCCGCCGAAGGCTGGGAATTGTCGCGCACGCAGTTGATCAAGCAGAGCCTCGCGCCCCTGACAGTGCAACCAGGCCTCTGTTGTCAGCAGTCACGTCCGCGCGCCGGAGGCGCGCAGTTCCTCGCGCCCCCGAGGTGGTGCAACGGGTCCTCTGCCGTCAGGCGCCGCGCCCCCGAGGGACGTGCAGCTAGCTCGAGGCGTCGACGCGGAAGACCGGGACCGGGGGGCCCGGTTCGGCGTCGGCGGTGAAGGCGACGAAGTCGGCGGAGACGGGCATGTCCGGCCGGAGCGCCGCGGGGTCGCAGTCGACCAGCGTCGTCATCAACCGGGGGCCCTCCTCCAGCCGCACCACCGCCGCGACGTACGGCACGCGCTCGCGGAACGGCGGAAGGTCGTTCGCGTGGACCACGGACCAGGTGTAGAGCGTGGCCCGGCCGCTCGCCTGCTCCCAGCGGACGTCCTCGCTCCAGCAGTGCGGGCAGAACTCGCGCGGGTAGTGGTGCGCGCGCCCGCACCCGTCGCAGCGGCGGAGCAGCAGGCGGCCCTCGGCGGCCGCGTCCCAGTAGGGCCGGGTGAAGGCGTCGGGTTCGGGCAGGTCGGTGCGGGGGACGGTACTCACGGGCGGGGCCTCCCACGATCGGACGGACGGGACCGGCTCAGGCGCCGAAGAGGTGGAAGGCACGGTCCAGGGACCAGCACTGCCAACTCGCGGCGAACAGGCAGACCAGGGAGATCAGCGCCATCATCAGGTTCTGACCCTGCTCGGCCCAGTCGTGGATCATCAGCACGAAGTACAGGAGGTTGAGCAGCAGGCCGGCCGCCAGCGCGATCGGGCTGAGCAGCCCGAAGGTCAGGCCGAGCCCCAGCGCCAGCTCCGCGAAGACCACCACGTAGGCCATCGGCTTGGGCCGGGGGGCGACGATACGGTCGAAGGAGGCGCGGACGAAGGACCAGCGGTGCCGGGCGGCGACGTCCTTGGCCCAGTCGATGCCCGTGGAGCGCTGCAGCCAGCCCTTCTTGTCCTTGTGACGCCAGCTCTCCAGCCACCACAGCCCCAGGCCTATGCGGAGCACCGCGAACCACTCCCCCGCCGACAACCCGTAGGTGTGCACTGTCTGCACCCGCGGTCACTCCTCTCCAGGCTCGTCCTCGCCCCACCGGCGGGATTCTCTGACGATGCGTCAGTTATATGTCTTCCTGCCGAGCTGCCCCGACAGTAATCTGATGGTACGTCAGATTTTCTCGTCAGCAAGGATCGGGAGGCGCAGCCATGCGGGACACGGACAGCGACACCGACACCGACGTGAGCGGTCGGCCCCTGCGCCCGCGCACCGTCGATCTGGACCGCTTCTTCCGCCCCGCCGCCGTCGCGGTGATCGGCGCCTCGGACACGGAAGGCCGGCCCAACACCGGGATCACCCGGCAGCTGCGGGCCTGGTCGGAGCGGGTCGGCGCGCGCATGCACGCGGTGAACCCGGGACGGCGGGAGGTCGACGGGCAGCCCTGCTACCCGGACCTCGCGTCGATCCCCTGCGCGCCCGGCGAGGGACCGATCGACCTGGCCGTGATCCTGCTCGCCGACCCTGCGGCGGTCGTGCCGCAACTGGTGGAGGCGAAGGTGAGGTTCGCCGTCGCCTTCGCCTCGGGCTTCGCCGAGACCGGCGAGAGCGGACGCGAGGCGCAGCGCAGGCTGGAGGAGCTGATCGCGGAGGCCCCGACCGGCCTGCGGCTGCTCGGCCCGAACACCAACCTGAACGCCTTCGAGCGGTTCCGCGACGACCTGTCAGGGCCGGCCATCGCGCTGATCACCCAGAGCGGCCACCAGGGCCGCCCCCTCTTCACGCTCCAGGAGCTGGGCATCAGGCTCAGCCACTGGGCGCCCACGGGGAACGAGGCCGACCTGGAGGTCGCCGACTTCGTCCAGTGGTTCGCGGACCAGCCGGAGATCGGGGCGATCGCCGCCTACATCGAGGGCATCAAGGACGGCCGCGGCTTCCTGCTCGCCGCCGACCACGCCGCGCGGCGCGGCGTGCCGGTCGTCGCGGTGAAGGTCGGCCGCACGGACGAGGGCGCGCGGATGGCGCAGTCCCACACCGGCAAGCTGACCGGCTCGGACGACGTGGTGGACGCCGCCTTCAAGCAGTACGGCGTGATCCGCGTCGACGGACTGGACGAACTGCAGGACACCGCGGCCCTGCTGGCGCGGGCGAAGCCGCCGAGGGCGCCCGGCGTGGTCGTCTACTCGATCTCCGGCGGCACCGGCGCGCACCTGGCCGACATGGCCTCCGCCGCCGGGCTGACCTTGCCGCGACTCAGCCAGGCCAAGCAGGACGAGCTGCACCAGTGGATCCCTGACTACCTGAGCGTGGCGAACCCGATCGACAACGGCGGGCACCCGGTCGGCGACTGGCGCGGTCGCAGGATCCTGGACGCGATCGTCGACGACCCCGACGTCGGGGTGCTGATCTGTCCGATCACCGGACCGTTCCCGCCGATGAGCGACAAGCTGGCGCAGGACCTCGTGGAGGTCGCCGAGACGACGGACAAGCTGGTCTGCGTCATCTGGGGTTCGCCGCTGGGCACCGAGGAGGCGTACCGCAGGACGCTGCTCGGCTCGTCGCGGGTCGCGGTCTTCCGCACCTTCGGCAACTGCGTCAAGGCGGTCGCCGCCTACCTGGAGCACCACGCCTTCGTGCGCGACTACCGCTCCCCCTTCGACGCGGCCCCGCGTGAGGCGTGCGCGGGCAAGGTGAAAGCCCAGCGGCTGCTGCACGGCGGCGAGCAGCTGAGCGAGTTCGCGGCCAAGCAACTGCTGCGCGCGTACGGGATCAGGGTGCCGCGGGAGCAGCTGGTCACGAGCGCGGCGGGCGCGGTGCGCGCGGCGGGCGTGGTCGGCTACCCGGTGGTGCTGAAGGGCTCGGCGCCCGGCGTCGCGCACAAGACGGAACTCGGCCTGGTCAAGGTCGGGCTGACCAGCGCGAGCCAGGTGCGGGACGCATTCAGGGAGCTGACCGACAACGCGCGGGCGGCGGGCATCCCGCGACTGGACGGCGTGCTGGTCTGCCAGATGGTGGAGGCCGGGGTCGAGATGGTGGTCGGCATCGGCCAGGACGTCACCTTCGGTCCGACCGTGACGGTCGGGATGGGCGGCGTCTTCGTGGAGGTGCTGCGGGACTCCGGCGTCAGGGTGCCGCCGTTCGGCCCGGCCGAGGTGCGCGACATGCTGCGCGGACTGCGCTGCTGGCCCCTGCTGGAGGGCGTGCGGGGGCTGCCGCCGATGGATGTGGAGGCGCTGGTCGACGTGGTGCTGCGGGTGCAGCGGATGGCGCTGGAGCTGGGCGACGAGCTGGCGGAGCTGGACATCAACCCGCTGGTGGTGCTGGAGCGCGGCAAGGGCGTGGTCGCCCTGGACGCGCTGGCGGTGTGCCGGTGAGCGGCACGACGGCCGGTGGGCCGCTGCTCGTCGCGCGCGACGGTGCGGGCGTGCTGCGGCTGACCCTGAACCGGCCCGAGGCGCTCAACGCGGTCACGGCGGACATGCGGGAACGGCTGGTCGCCGAGCTGGACTCCGCCTCGGCGGACCCCGGGATCCGGGTCGTGGTGCTGACCGGCGCGGGCCGCGCCTTCTGCTCAGGCGCGGACCTCAGCGGGGGAAGCGGCGGCGAGCGCCTTCCCGGCGACGTGGCCCGGATGCTGCGCCGCGGTGTGCAGCGGATGGTGGCGGCGGTGCTGGACTGCGAGAAGCCGGTGCTGTGCGCGCTGAACGGGGTCGCGGCAGGCGTGGGCGTGCAACTGGCCCTGGCCTGCGACCTCGTGGTGGCCGCGGAGGGCGCCTCGCTCGTCCAGGTCTTCGCGAAGCGCGGCCTGGTGCCGGACGGCGGCGCGGCCTGGCTGCTGCCCCGGCTGGTCGGCCCGCAGCGGGCCAAGGAACTGCTCTTCCTCGGCGAGAAGGTGCGCGCGGAGGAGGCGCAACGGCTGGGTCTGCTGAACCGGGTGGTACCGGCCGAGGAGTTGGAGAAGGCCGTCTCCGAGTGGGCGGAGCGGCTGGCGGCCGGCCCGACGCGCGCCTACGCGCTGACCAAGGCGCTGGTGAACGCCTCGTTGGACGTCGACCGGGCCACGGCCTTCGAGGCGGAGGCGACGGCTCAGGAGATCAACATGACCACGCGGGACGCCCAGGAGGGCGTACGCGCGTTCGTGGAGCGGCGCGAGGCACGGTTCGACGGACGGTGAAACGGGGCATGAGGCACCGGCGGAGGTACGGCGCGCACCGCTCCACCCGCCTTCCACTCCGACGGGCTCTCATCTTCAATGGAACAGACGACGACCGGAGGACTCCATGGGGCACGAGGGAATGGCCGTGGCGGCCGTCCGCTACCTGCGGGAGAGCGGCGCGACGCCGGCGGTGCTGCGTGCCGTGGAGGCGTCGGTCGAACGCGCCGACCTGACCGAGGGCGCGGACATCGGCAACGCCCCCGCACTGCGGGACGCGCTCGGCCACTTCGCGACCGGCGTGACCGTGATCACCGCGGCCGCCGAGGACGGGCGGCCGGTCGGCTTCGCCTGCCAGTCCTTCGCCTCGCTGTCACTCGACCCGCCGCTGGTCTGCTTCAACGTGGCCAGGACCTCTGCCAGTTGGCCCAGGATCGCGCGGGCGGGCGCGTTCTGCGTGAACGTGCTCGCGGACGACCAGGGCCCGCTGTGCCGCTCCTTCGCCGTCAGCAGCTCCACCGGCGCGGACAAGTTCGACGGCGTCGAGTGGCAGCCGGCCCCCGCCACCGGCTCACCCCGGCTCACGGGCGCACTCGCCTGGGTCGACTGCACCATCCACGCCGTGCACACCGGCGGGGACCACCTGATCGTCCTGGGCCGGGTCCGCGAACTCGCCGCCCCGCGCGGCGGCGAGGCGGGCCCGCTGGTCTTCTACCGCAGCGCGTTCAGGCAGCTGCTGGAAGGCTGACCGGCACGCCCGCCGGGTCCTGCGGCCTCGGGCGGCGCAGCAGGACCGAGCAGGTGGCGGCGACGGCGCAGAGGGCGCCGGCGCCGTACCAGGCGAGGTCGTAGCTGCCGAGCTGGTCGCGGATCACACCGGCCACGGCGGCGACGATCGCCGCGCCGGCCTGGTGGCCGCAGAGGACCCAGCCGAAGACGATCGGCGCGTCCTCGCCGAACCACTCACGGCACAGGGCGACGGTGGGCGGCACGGTGGCGACCCAGTCCAGGCCGTAGAAGACGACGAAGACCACCATGCTCGGGTGCACGGTGTGCGCGAAGAGCGCCGGCAGGAAGAGCAGTGAGACGCCGCGCAGCAGGTAGTAGACGCCGAGCAGCTTGCGCGAGTCCATCCGGTCGGTCAGCCAGCCCGAGAAGATCGTGCCCACCACGTCGAAGACGCCCACCAGCGCGAGCAGGCTCGCCGCCGCTGTCTCCGCCATGCCGTGGTCGCCCGCGGCGGGGATGAAGTGCGTGCCGACCAGGCCGTTGGTGCTCGCGCCGCAGATCGCGAACGAGGCGACCAGCAGCCAGAAGGCCTTGGTCCGCGCGGCCTCGCGCAGCACGCGCAGCGCCCGCAGGCCCTTGCCGGGGTCGGGGGTCGGCTCGACGTAGTCGGCGGGGGCGCCGTAGGGCAGCAGGCCCAGGTCGGCCGGGCGCTCGCGCATCAGCAGGGCGACGATCGGGACGACGGCGATCGCGCAGATCGCGACGGTCATCGAGGCGCTGCGCCAGCCGTACTGCTGCACCAGCCAGGCGAGCACCGGGAGGAAGACCAGGTTCCCGGCGGCACTGGCGGCGGTCAGCACCCCGGTGACCAGGCCGCGCCGGGCGACGAACCAGCGGCCGGTGACGGTGGCGCTGAACGCGAGGGCCATCGCCCCCGAGCCGAGGCCGACCAGGACGCCCCAGCTGAGCAGCAGCTGCCACGGCTGGGTCATCAGCAGCGTGGCCCCGGCCCCCGCCGCCATCACACCGAGCGCGACGGAGACCACGCGGCGCACGCCGAAGCGGTCCATCAGCGCGGCGGCGAAGGGGGCGGCCAGTCCGTTGAGCAGCATGTTGATCGAGACGGCGGTCCCGACCAGGCCGTGCGACCAGCCGAACTCGTGGTGCAGCGGCTCCATCAACAGGGCGGGCGTGGAACGGAATCCGGCCGCGCCGACCAGCACCAGCAGGGCCACGGCGGAGACGATCCACGCGTAGTTCAGGCGCGGGCCGCGGGGACCGCCCGGTACGGGGGCGGGCGCGGCGGCGGGTCGGGCGGCGGGGCTCAGCTGATCGGTCACCGGAGCAGCATGGCGGCCGGGGAACGGGATCATCGAGTGGCCCGAAGGCCACCTTGCGCAAGAATCCGGCCAAGGGCAGAGTGGCGGCATGAAGAACGTCGTCGCCCACGCAACCGGAGCCTCCGCCTCCTCCTCGGCGCCACCGCCGCCGCACGAGGTCGCGGTGCTCGCGCTGGAGGGCGTGGTCGCCTTCGAGCTGTCCACCCCGTCGCGGATCTTCGAGACCGCCAACGAGCGCGGCGCGCCCCCGTACTACCGGGTGCGCACCTGCACCCTCGACGGCGGGCCGATCCGGACCGGCAGCGACTTCCGGATCGGCGTGGACCACGGTGCCGAACTGCTCGCCGTGGCCGACACGGTGGTCGTTCCGGCCTCCTTCGAGCTGGGTCCGATCTTCACCGAGGGCCGGCTCCCGCCCGAGCTGGCGCGGGCACTGGAGCTGGTGCGACCGGGGACGCGGCTGGTCTCGATCTGCACCGGCACCTTCGTGCTCGCGGCGGCCGGACTGCTCGACGAGCGGAGGGCCACCACGCACTGGCGCTACACCGAGCAGTTCCGGGGGCTCTTCCCGAAGGTCCAGCTGGACCCCGACGTGCTCTTCGTCGACGACGGCGACCTGCTCAGCTCCGGCGGGGTCGCCGCCGGGCTCGACCTCTGCCTGCACATCGTCCGCCGCGACCACGGCTCCGCGGTGGCCAACCGCGTGGCCCGGCACTGCGTCGTCGCCCCCTGGCGCGAGGGCGGCCAGGCCCAGTACGTCGACGCCGCCGTGCCCGAACCCGGCGCCGACGGCACCGCCCCGGCCCGGAGCTGGGCGCTGGAACGGCTCGGCGAGCCGCTGACGCTCGGTCAGCTGGCGGACCGCTGCGCGATGAGCGTGCGCACCTTCACCCGTCGGTTCAGGGAGGAGACGGGACAGAGCCCGGTCCAGTGGCTGCTGGTCCAACGGGTGCAGCGGGCCCGCCAGCTGCTGGAGCACGGCGACCTGACGGTGGACCGGATCGCCCACGAGGTCGGCTTCGGCAGCGCGGCGTCGCTGCGCGGGCACATGCAGTCCGTGCTGGGCGTCTCCCCGACGGCCTACCGCCGCACCTTCCACGGCGCGCGGTAGCCGCGACGCGGCTGCGGGCCGCCACGGGAGGGGGTGGGGCGGTGCTCCTCATCCCCAGACCCCACTCCGGGCAACGCGGGTCACCCCTTGACGAGACAAGTAAAGGAATTTAACTTTACGAACCAAGCACCCACCCGCCCTCTGCTCCCGCCGCCCCGGAGGATGACCCACGATGTCCGACACCCCCACGACCGGACTGTCCAGAAAGATCGGCCTGTTCCAGGCGACCGCCATCAACATGAGCCAGATGTGCGGCATCGGCCCCTTCGTCACCATCCCGCTGATGGTGGCGGCCTTCGGCGGCCCGCAGGCCGTCATCGGCTGGATCGTCGGCGCGCTGCTGGCCCTGGTCGACGGCCTGGTCTGGGCGGAGCTCGGCTCCTCGCTCCCCGGCTCCGGCGGCACCTACGTCTACCTGCGCGAGGCGTTCCAGTACCGCACCGGCCGGCTGATGCCGTTCCTGTTCGTGTGGACCGCCATGCTGTTCATCCCGCTGATCATGTCCACCGGCGTCCAGGGCATGGTGCAGTACCTGGGCTACCTGTGGCCGAGCATGACCACCGGGCAGGGCGACGTCGTCGGCATCGCGGTCGTCGCGCTGGTGATCCTGCTGCTGTGGCGCAAGGTCGAGAACATCGGCCGACTCACCGTGGCCATGTGGGCCGTCATGATCCTGGCCGTCACGGTCGTGATCATCGCCGCCTTCACCCACTTCAGCCCGTCGATGGCGTTCACCTGGCCCGCCCACGCGATCCAGCTGACCCACGGCGCCTTCTGGATCGGCTTCGCCTCCGGCCTGACCATCGGCATCTACGACTACCTCGGTTACAACACCACCGCCTACATGGGCGGCGAGATCAAGGACCCGGGCCGGGTCATGCCGCGCTCGATCATCTGGGCCATCGTCGCCATCATGGGCATCTACCTGCTGCTCCAGGTCGGCGTGCTCGGCGTGGTGCACTGGCAGGACATGCTCGACCCGAACAACGTCGCCTCCCGGTCCGTCGCCTCGGCGGTGCTGGAGCGGACCTTCGGGAGGACGACGGCCGACGTGGTCACCGTGCTGATCCTGGTCACGGCCTTCGCCTCGGTCTTCACCGGCCTGCTCGGCGGCTCCCGGGTGCCCTTCGACGCCGCCAGGGACGGGGTCTTCTTCCGCTCCTTCGGAAAGCTGCACCCCAAGCACAACTTCCCGGTGCTCGGCCTGGTCTCCATGGGCGTCGTCACCGCCGCCGCGTTCGTGGTCGCCCGCCACGTCGGCGCCTCGGCCACGCACCCGCCGCTCGGCGTGCTGATCACGCTGCTGACCACGGTCATGGTGATCATCCAGGCGCTGGCACAGATCGCCGCGGTCACCGTGCTGCGCAGGCGCCAGCCGAACCTGGCCAGGCCCTACAAGATGATCCTCTACCCGCTGCCCAGCATCGTCGCCGCCGTCGGCTGGCTGGCGATCTACGGATACGCGGACAAGGCCAACCCCGGTGTCCACCCGATCGAGTGGTCGCTCGCCTGGGTCGCCCTCGGCGTCGCCGCGTACCTGATCTGGTCCAGGGTCGAGAAGGTCTGGCCCTTCGGCCCCAAGGAGATCACCGAGCAGTACCTGACCGCCCAGGAGCAGCAGACCGAGCCCACCCCGGCCGGCGCCCGCTGATCCCCGGCCGGACGCGGTTCGCCCCTCCCCCGAAGGGCGGCCGCGTCCGGTCGGCCCCCTGCCCGAGGACTGCACTGATGCTGCAAGAACGCACCACCGCGCCCCACCCCCGCCCGCTCACCCCCGCGCCCGCCCGCACCGTGATCGGCATCGACTTCGGCGGCACCAAGACCGAGATCGCCCTGGCCGGACCGGACGGCGCGGTGCTGCGCCGCCGCCGGCTGGACACGCTGGCCGAACGCGGCCCCGACCAGATCCTGGCCCGCGCCGCCGAGACCGTCCGCGCGCTCGCGGCCGAGGCCGAGGCCGATCTCGGCGCACCCGTCGCCGCGCACGCCGCGGTCGCCCCGGGCGTGATCCAGCCGGACCGGATCCTGCTCACCCCCAACCTGCCCGGCTGGGAACGGCTGGCGCTGGCCGACCGGCTCGCGGGGGAACTGGACGTCCCCGCGGTCGCCGTCGCCAACGACGTACGCGCCGGAGCCCTCGCCGAACTGCGCTTCGGCGCGCTGCGCGGCGTGGACCCCGGCATGTACGTCAGCCTCGGCACCGGGATCGCCGCCGCGCTCACCGTCGGCGGCCGGGTACTGGCCGGGGCGCGCCACGCCGCCGGGGAGATCGGCTACATGAACCCCGGCGACGCCCCGGCCGACGCGGTCGCCCTCGGCCGGGCCCCGCTGGAGGAACTCGTCGCCGGCAAGGGTCTGAGCGAGCGCGCCCTCGCCCGGCTGGGCGTCCCGCTGACCGCCACCGAACTGTTCGCCGGCGCCGAACCGGCCGCGAAGGAGCTGGCGGCGGAGACCCTGACGGTGCTTGCCCGGGCGCTGGCCAACCTGTCGGTCTTCGTCGACCCGGCCAGGATCGTGCTGGGCGGCGGCATGATGGCGTCCGCCGCGACGTTGCTGCCCGCGCTGACCCGACTGGTCGGGCAGGCCACGCCGTTCCCGCCGGAGCTGCGCACCGCGCGTTTCCTCAAGGACGCCTCCCTGCACGGCGCGCTGGCCCTGGCCCTCGACTCGCTCGACCCCCTCGGCACCGACGTCGCTGCCGCCCCCTTCACCGCCCTGCGACTGGAAGCGATCCGATGACCACAGACACGCAGCCCGCCCCGCCGCTCGGCGCGCGGATGGACGCCGAGATGCGGCAGCAGCCGGAGGTGCTGGCCGCGTTGGCGGCCCGCTTCCCCGCCCTCACCGACGAGGTCGCCCGCCTGGGCGGCCCGGAGGGACCGGTCGGCGTCGCCTTCCTGGCCCGCGGCTCCTCCGACCACGCGGCACTGCTCGGCCGCTACGCCGTGGAACTGGGCGCCGGACTGCCCACCTGCCTGGTGGCCCCGAGCGTGGCCACCGCGTACCGGCGTGCGCCGGAGGGCTTCCGCGGCTGGCTGCTGGTGGCGCTCTCGCAGTCCGGGCGCACCCCCGAGATCGTGGACCTGGCGCGCCGTTACACCGACGCCGGGGCGTCGGTGATCGCGGTCACGAACGACGGCGAGTCCGAACTGGCCCGCGCCGCCCGGCTGACCATCGCGCTGGAAGCCGGGCCGGAGCGGGCGGTTCCCGCCACCAAGACGGTCACCGCGCAGATGCTCGCGGTGCTGGCGGTGGCGGCGGGGCTCGGCGACGGCCTGACCCACGCCCAGGCCGAGGCGCTGCCGCACGCGGTGGCCGCTCTGCTCGCCGACGGGACCGGCCCGGCCCGGGTGGCGGAACTGCTGGCCGGACACGACCGCGTGGCCGTGGTGGGCCGCGGCGCCTGCTACCCGGCCGCGCTGGAGAGCGCGTTGAAGCTCCAGGAGACCACCGGGCTGATGGCCCACGGCTTCTCCACGGCGGACTTCCGTCACGGCCCGATCGCGGTCTGCGGTCCCGACGCGCCCGCCGTCCTGCTGGCGGGGTCCGGCCCCGCGGACGCCGACACCCTCGACCTCCGCGGTGCGCTGGGCGCGCGCGGCGCGAGGACCGTCCTGGCCGGCACGGCAACCGACGCCGACCTGCCCTGGCCGGCCCTGGGGCACCTCGGCGAGTGCCTGACCGCGACGGTCCGCGGCCAGCAGCTCGCCCTGGCCACCTCCCGCCGTCTCGGGGTGGACCCCGACCGACCGCAGGGCCTCAACAAGGTCACCATGACCAACTGAGGCGCCGCCCCCGGGGCGCGAGGAACTGCGCGAGCAACCACCCTGGGCGGATGGCCCTGCGCGTTCGGCCCGCCGGCTGCGTGGGTGGCTTGTCGCGCACGCAGTTGATCGAGCAGAGCCTCGCGCCCCTGGGTAGTGCAACCGGCCCACGGCGGTAAGGCCCGCGCCCGCGCGCCCGAGGCGCGCAGTTCCTCGCGCCCCTGAGGTGGTGAAAACTGGCCCACGGCAGTGAGGCTCGCGCCCGCGTGCCGGAGGCGTGGCACCGGGGGTTCAGAAGGTGAGGACCGCGCGGGCCACGCCGCCCGTCTCCGTCGCCTTCGCCGCCTCTTCGAACTGGTCGATCGGGAAGGTGCAGGTGACCAGTTCGTCCAGGAGGAGCCGGCCCTCGGCGTAGAGCTGGGCGTAGCGGCCGATGTCCAGCTGCGGGCGGCTGGAGCCGTAGCGGCAGCCCAGGATGGACTTGTCCAGGAACAGCTCCGCCGGGCGGAACGACGCCTCCGCGTCCGCCGCGGGCATGCCGAGCAGCACGGCCTGGCCGTGCCGGTCGATCATGTCGATTGCCTGCCGGGTGAGCCGGGTCGGGCCGACGCACTCGAAGGCGTGGTCGACTCCGTTCGGCTCCAGCGCGCGGACGGCCGCGACCGTGTCCTCGACCGCCCGGGCGTCGATGAAGTCGGTCGCGCCGAAGGTCCGGGCGATCGTCTCCTTCTCGGCCACCGCGTCGATCGCGATGATCCGGGACGCGCCCGAGATCCGCGCGCCCTGGATGACGTTGAGCCCGATGCCGCCGCAGCCGATCACGGCGACGGTGTCGCCGATGTCGACCCTGGCCCGGTTGATCGCGGCGCCGACGCCGGTCAGCACGCCGCAGCCGATCAGCGCCGCCGAGGTGAACGGGATGGCGGGATCGACCGGTACCACCTGGACCGCCTTGACCACCGTGCGCTCGGCGAAGACGGACGTGGAGGCGAAGTTGTAGAGCTGCTGGTCGCCGCGGGTGAACGGCTTGCCGGGGAAGCCGATCGCCTTGCGGCACATGGTGGGCCGCCCCCGGCCGCACTCGCGGCATGTGCCGCAGCTGGCCAGGGTGGAGAGCGCGACGTGGTCGCCCGGCTTGACGTGGGTGACCCCCGCGCCGACGGACTCCACCGTGCCCGCGCCCTCGTGACCGAGCACGACCGGGACCGGGAAGGGGATGGTCCCGTCGATGACGGACAGGTCGCTGTGGCAGAGCCCCGCCGCCGCGATCTTCACCATCACCTCGCCGGGCCCCGGCTCACGGACCGTCAGGTCGTCGACCACCTGCGGGGCCTTGCCGTCGAAGATGACGCCCTTCATGGTGCGTTCTCCCTTCTTCCTCGGGACTCGGTGCTGAAGACTCAGGACTGCCAGACGAGGGCCTGCTGCTCGCTGTACGCGTGCAGACCGAAGGAGCCGCCGTCGCGGCCGACGCCGCTCTGCTTGAAGCCGCCGAAGGGCGTCTCCGGGTGCCGCTGGGCGGTGTTGATGCCGACGTTGCCGGTGCGCAGGCGGGCCGCGAGCGTGTAGGCGCGGGCCGTGTCCGCGGTGAAGAGGTAGTCGTAGAGGCCGTAGTCGGTGGAGTTCGCGAGGGCGATCGCCTCCTCGTCGTCCTCGAACGGGATGACCGCCACGACCGGTCCGAAGACCTCCTCGCGGGCGATCGTCATCGCCGGGGTGACCTCGGCCAGCAGCGTCGGCGCGACGAAGAAGCCGGCGCCCGGCAGCTCCGGTGTGTCCGCGGTGTGCTCCTTGCGGGTCCCGCCCAGCACCAGCCTGGCGCCCTCGCCGACCGCGCCGGCGATGTAGCCCTCGACGCGGTCGCGGTGGGCCGCCGAGATGACCGGGCCCACGACGGTGGTCGGCAGCAGCGGATCGCCCACGGGAAGCCGGGCGGCGTAGCGGGCGAGCCCGGCGACGACCTCGTCGTAGCGGGAGCGGTGGACCAGCGCCCGGGTGGGCGCGGTGCAGATCTGCCCGGAGTGGAAGGCCCAGGTCGAGCCGATCGCGGAGACGGCCTTGGCCACGTCCGCGTCCTCGAACACGATCGCCGCGCCCTTGCCGCCGAGCTCCATCAGCAGGCGTTTCATGGTGGCGCCGCCGTCGGTGGCGATCCTCCGGCCGACGGTGGTCGAGCCGGTGAAGCTGATCATGTCGACGTCCGGCGAGGCCACGAGCGCGGCGCCGGCGGCCGCGCCGGAGTCGGTGACCACGTTGAAGATCCCGGCGGGCGCGCCCGCCTCGACGAAGATCTCGCCGAGCTTCAGGCAGGCCAGCGGGTCCTGGGGGGCCGGTTTGGCGACGACGGTGTTGCCCATCGCCAGCGCGGGCGCGAGCTTTCCGGCCAGGTTCACGATCGGGAAGTTGTAGGAGGTGATGCAGCCGACCACCCCGACCGGCCGCCGCGCGGCGACGGCGTTGGTCAGCCCTCCCGCGGCGAGCGCGGTCTGGGCCACCGGCACCGGCGGGAGCGCGTCGACGGTGGGCTCGAACGCGCCGCGGGCGTAGCGGCGGAAGCGGTCGGCGACGACGGGCAGCTGCATGGTGGAGGCGACCCGCATGGTCGCCCCGGTCTCGGCCTGCAGCAGGGGCACGAAGTCCTCGGCCCGCGCCATGACGAGCTCGGCGACCCGCTCCAGGAGTTCCGCTCGGGCGGAAGGCGACGTGGCCGCCCATTCCGCCTGCGCCCTGCGCGCGGCGGCGACGGCGTCGGCGACGTCGGAGGCGGACGCCTCCGGCGCGGCCCCGACGAGGCCTTCGGTGCCGGGGTTGATGACGTCATAGGTGCCGGCGGAGCCCTCGCGCCATTCGTTGTCGATGAACAGACGGTGTTCGTTCATAACGTGCACGTCCTTCTCGTCAAGTGGTTGCACCCCAGGGGCGCGAGGAACTGCGCGAGAAACCCTGCTGTGCGGATGGCCCTGCGCTGGGGGCTCTAGCTGCGCGGGTGGCTTGTCGCGCGGTTCCCCGCGCCCCTGGGGTAGTGCAACTGACCCTCCGCTGTGTTGTGTCGCGCCCGCGCGCCGGAGCCGCGCAGTTCCCCGTGCCCCCCACGTCGCTGCATGGTTCCTCGCCTGCGGAGGCTCATCCGCGGGGGAGGCCGAGGACCCGTTCGGCGATGATGTTGCGTTGGATCTGGTCGCTGCCGCCGTAGATCGTGTCCGCGCGGGAGAAGAGCAGGGTGTGCTGCGCCGGGGTCAGCGGATAGCCGTCCGGCTCGTGGGCCGCGCCTGCGGCGAACGCCCCGGCGAGGCCCTGCACCTGGATCGCCAGTTCGCCGAGGCGCTGGTGCCAGTTGCCCCAGACCAGCTTGGCCACCGCCGCCGTGCCCGGCTCCGCCGTGCCCAGCGTGCGCAGCGCGTTGGCCCGCATCACGCGCAGGTCCGCCCACTGGCGGGTCAACGCCTCCCGCAGGACGGGGTCCCGGTCGGCCCCGCTCGACGCGGCGGCGCGCAGCACCGCGTCCAGCTCGCGCTCGTAGCCGATCTGGCGGCCCAGCATGCCCGCGCCGCGTTCGAAGGAGAGCAGCGTCATCGCCACCCGCCAGCCGTCGCCGACCGCGCCCAGCACGTCCACCGACCGGGCCCCGTCGAAGAAGACCTCGCTGAACTCGCTCGCGCCGTCGAGCTGCCGGATCGGGCGGACGTCGATCCGGCCGGGCTCCTGGTCCATCGGCAGCAGCAGCAGACTGAGCCCCGCGTGCCGTTGCGAGCCGGGTTCGGTCCGGGCCAGGACGAAGCACCAGTCCGCCCACTGCGACAGCGAGGTCCAGGTCTTCTGGCCGCTGACCAGCCAGCCTTCGCCGTCCGGCGCGGGCGCCGCGACCGTGCGGACCGACGCCAGGTCGGAGCCCGCGCCCGGCTCGCTGTAGCCCTGGCACCAGATCACTTCACCGGAGGCGATGCCCGGAAGGTAGCGCTCGCGCTGCTCCGGCGTGCCGTGCCGCAGCAGGGTCGGGGCGAGCAGTTGCTCGCCGACGATGCCGAGCGGGTCCGGGGCCTTGGCGCGGGCGTACTCCTCGAACCAGACGACCTGGCGGGTCAGGCTGTCCTCGGGCCAGCCCAGACCGATCCAGCCGCCCGCGCCCAGCTCGCGCTCCCAGGCGCGGCGCCGGCCGGCGTCCTCGGGGGTCTTGAGCCCCCGCAGGTCGGCGAAGGCGCCGCCGGGGCCCAGCCGGTCGGCGAGCCATGCCCGTGCCCGCGCGCGGAACTCCTCGTCCGCCGCGTCGAACCCGAAGTCCATGGCTGCGCCTACGCGTTCGGTCGCTCGTTGGCGGCGGCGGCCTTGGCCATCGCCTCCAGCTGGACCAGCATCGGCATCGGGTCGACGCCGACGGCGCCGGGCAGGAAGTCGGCGATCTTCTCCGGCGTCCAGGACCCCGACTCCGCGTACATCGCCCGCAGCTCCCGTGGCTGCGCCCAGACCGCGATCTTCGGCCCGGCGACCGTGTACACCTGCCCGGTGATCTCCTTCGCCGCGTCCGAGAGCAGGTAGACCACGAGCGCCGCCACGTCCTCGGGCTCGCCGATCTCCTTGAGCTCCATGGGCACGTTCGCCGACATCCGGGTCCGCGCCACCGGCGCGACGGCGTTGGCGGTCACCCCGTACTTGTTGAGCCCGAGCGCCGCGCTGCGCACCAGCGAGATGACACCGCCCTTGGCCGCGCTGTAATTGGCCTGGCTGACGGAGCCCTGGTGGTTGCCGCTGGTGAACCCGATCAGGGTGCCGCCGCCCTGCTTGCGCATCAGCGCGGACGCGGCGCGGAAGACGGTGAAGGTGCCCTTGAGGTGGGTGGCGACGACCGGGTCCCACTCCTCCTCCGACATGTTGAACAGCATCCGCTCGCGCAGGATCCCGGCGACGCAGACCACGCCGTCCAGCCGGCCGAAGGCGGAGACCGCCGCGCCGACCACGCGCTCGCCGCCCGCCATGGTGGCGATGTCGTCGGCGACCGCGATGGCCTCGCCGCCCGCCGTCTCGATCTCCTTGACCACCTCGTCCGCGATGTCACTGGTGGGCGCGGAGCCGTCGATGCCCACGCCGTAGTCGTTGACCACGACCTTCGCGCCCTCGGCGGCGCAGGCGAGCGCGACCGCACGCCCGATGCCGCGCCCGGCGCCGGTGACCGCGACCACTTTGCCGCGCAGGAACTCAGCCACGCCGTACCCCTCCTCAAGAATCTGACGGACCGTTAGATTCTAGGCAGGCCACCGGACGGACGGGAAGAGGAGGCGACGCTCGTGCCCGCACCCAGCGAGTTCGACGAGTTCAGGGACATCGCCAAGCGCGTGAACAACTGGGGGCGCTGGGGCGCCGAGGACGAGATCGGGACACTGAACCTGATCACGCCGGAGGTGGTCCGCGCCGCCGCCGCGTGCGTCCGCAGCGGCAAGCGGTTCAACCTGGCACTGCCCCTGCAGCAGTACGGCGTGCAGACCGGCATGATCCCCGGCCGGGTCAATCCGCTGCACACGATGGTGGCGCTGAACTACGAGATGTTCGGCCCCGGCTCCATCGCCACCAGCGACGACGTGGCCACCCTCGGCCTGCAGGCGGCCACCCACTGGGACGGCCTCGGGCACGTCAGCCACGGCGGCCGGATCTACAACGGCCGGCCCGCCGACAGCATCAACGCCCAGGAGGGAGCGACCAGGTCAGGGGTCGAGAAGGCGACCCCGCTGGTGACCCGCGGCGTGCTGCTCGACGTCGCCCGGACCCACGGCGTCGGCAGGCTGCCCGGCGACCACGTGGTCACCCCCGAGGATCTGGAGGCGGCCGAGGAGCAGGCGGGCGTCACCGTGCGGGCCGGAGACGTGGTGCTGGTGCGCACCGGGCAGATGCAGTTCTACCTGGGCGGGGACCGGGACGCCTACGCCTTCCCCTCCCCCGGCTTCGGACTGCGCTGCCCGGAGTGGTTCCACGCCCGGGACGTGGTGGCCGTGGCCAACGACACGCTGACCTTCGAGACCTTCCCGCCCGAGACCGACGGCCTCTACCTGCCGGTGCACGCCCTCGACCTGGTCGAGATGGGCATGATGCAGGGCCAGAACTGGAACCTGGAGGCGCTGGCCGCCGACTGCGCCGAGGACAGCGTCCACGAATTCCTGCTCTCCGCCCCGCCCGAGCCCTTCGTCGGCGGTGTGGGCGCGCCGGTGGCGCCGATCGCCGTGAAATAGTCCGGCAACTGTTGCGACAGGGGCGGGGGCGACAGAGACAGAGAAGGTGGCGCGGCGCCGTGCGCGGTTCTTCTCCACGCGGCACGGCGCCCCGCCACCTTCTCTCGACGCCAGGGCCCTGACCCGCGCCGGAGCGATCCGCACTCGCCAAGGAAGCAGGCAGCACGACGACCGGGCGCCCTTGGCGTCCCCTCGCAACGAATCGCTGATCCCAAGCGTGATCAGGTGGACACGTCACGTCAATGGCTTGTCCGGAATTCGGATTGGTTGCGCACGGTTTGAGCCTTCATCTGTTCGTTGTCATATCGGTCGTCAGAACGTGTCGCCGGTCGACGCATAGCGCCGGCCCATCTCCTGCTGGTGCTCCGCGTCCGGATGCAGACCGTCCGGCAGCACGCCCCGGGCGGCGTCCGCGGCCGAGCAGAGCTCACGACCGTCCTTCCAGGTCAACGCGGTGTCACCGCGCCTGCGGTGGAGCTCGACCGCCTCGTGCAACTGGTCCCGCAGCCGTTCCAGCGTCAGATCGCCGAAGGCCTCGGACATTCCGTCCGTGAGTTCGGTCTCCCGCTCACCGCCGAACACCGGTCCGAGGACTTCGACCGGCACCTCGGGCTGGCGGGAGCGAATTTCGGCCACCAGGCCGTGAACGGCCGGAAGGAAGGTCCGCTCGCGCAATGCGGCGGTGTTGTAGACGTTGATACCGAGTTCCAGTGTTATGAAATCTGCCGGGCGGTTTGCCAGCATTCGTCCGACCAGCGGGTCCAGCAGGCACGCGCCGCCGTAACCGAGGTTGGTGAGATTGCGGCCCAGCAGCCGGGCCGCGGTGGCGGGCCAGGTCTGGGTGGGTGTGGCCGCGTAGCCGTGGCTGATGCTGCTGCCGTAGACGGTCCACCGGGGGCGTTCGTCGGGGAACGGGAGCAGCGCCTCTCCGTCGAGCGCGCGCAGTCCGCGCAGCCGCACGGCGGGCAGGATCGGCAGCGCGATCTCGATGTCCTTCGGCCCGGCCGGCAGTCCGCCGAAGACGACCCCGGCCACGCCCAGCGCGGTCGACCGGACGGGTTCACCGTCGACGGAGAGGTCGCACCAGGCCTCGAAGACCGGCCCGCCCTGCAGTTGCACGGAGACGGCGTCCAGCAGCAGCCGGGTGGAGGCGGTGCGGACCCGGATCCGCACCCCGCTCGGGCACATGGCCGGCAGCACGAGGTCGCGGTGGTGCAGGTCCAGCTCGGCGAAGGGCAGCCGCCAGGGCATCGCCCAGGAGCGGTCCGCGGCCCACTCGACGTCGATGAAGCCTTCCATGGCCCGGACGGTCTCGGTCGCGTCCCAGGCGACCGTGGCCCGCAGCTCGGACGCGGCCAGGGAAGAAACGTTCATGCAGAAGAGGTTTCCCCCTCCGGCCGGCGATCAACCGGCCGTGGCGCCGGTCCCGCTCAGCCCTCCATGACGTGCAGTGCGGCGGCCGGGGCCTCCGCGACGACGCCGGGCTCCTCCGGAGCCAGCTCGCACCAGACGCGCTTTCCGCTCCCGTCGGGGAACCAGCCCCAGCGGTCCGTCAGAAAACTCACCAGCTCGAGACCGCGCCCGTTGGTGTCCTCGTCCGGCGCCATCCGGGGCGCGGGCGGGCAGTCGCTGGCGTCCGCGACCTCGACCCTGACCGGGCGGCGTTCGGCGTCCAGACCGACCGGGAAGAGCAGGCTCAGCACGGCGGGGGAACCGGTGTGCACGACCGCGTTGGTGACCAGTTCGGAGACGACCAGCACCAGCGTCTCCCCGAGCGCCGCGTCGGGGTCGAAGCCGCAGCCGGTGAGTCTGCTCCGCGCCCAACGGCGGGCGCGGCCCACCTCCGCGGGGTCGGCCTGGACCGCCGTCTGGACCTGAAGCACCTGTGCCTGAAACTGCACCTGTCACACCACCCGTGCTTGCGGGATCAGCCGGGCCGCGCCACCGCGCGAGCCGCGTACCGGCCCGTATGCGTTCAAGGATGATCCGGAGCCGGGCCTGCGAGCATGGTCTTCGGGCATATTCCAGCCGAGGGGCCACCCACGGGTGCATACTGCCCCGGCCACACAGCCACCGGGTCCTTGCTGCTTGCTGCGCACCCCCGTGAGCGTAATCGAAGCACGGCGCGAGGCTGGGAATCCCGGCGGCGTCGCGGCAAAAACACCCTTGCTACAAGTGTCCAGCAAGCGCGTCCAGGCAGCTGTCGCGGTCCGCAACGGCCTGCTCCCAGGCCCACGCGCGCTTGAGCAGCAGGTGCACCGGGGCCTCCCAGGTGAAGCCCATTCCGCCGTGAACCTGCAGGCAGTCACGGGCGTTGTGGACGGCGGCCTCGTCCGCCAGCAGCTTCGCGCCCGCGATCTCCTCGGCGTCGGCGGAGACCGCCGCGGCGTAGACGGCGACCCGCGCGAGCTCGGCGCGGGCCAGCATGTCCGCGCACAGGTGTTGGACCGCCTGGAACGCGCCGATCGGCTGTCCGAACTGCTCGCGCCGCCCGGCGTGTCGGACCGCTTCCGCGAGCGCCCGCGCGGCCAGCCCGCACTGAAGCGCCGCCGTCAGCAGCGTCCCCTCGGCGGTGAGCCGTGCGGCCTCGGCGTCGGTGCAGCGCTCCCCCTCGGGCGGCGGGCCGGTCAGCTCCCACAGCGGCCGCTGCGGGTCCACGGCCCGCGCGGGCCGCGCGTGGATCGCCCCGGCGGGGACGACGGTGACCGAGCCGTCCCGCTCGCGCAGCAACAGGCAGCTCAGCTCCGGCAGGTGCGGCACCAGCAAGGGGCCGCGCGCCGGCACGGCGACGAACTCCGCGGTGCCGCGACCCAGCGTGGCGGCGAGCTCGGTGCCGACCAGCGGTCCGCGCACCAACGCCCGGCCGGCCTCCTCGAAGGCGAGCACCGCCTCCGGCAGGCCGAGCCCGATCCCGTCGCGTTCCTCGGGCACCCGCAGAGTGAAGAGGCCCACCTCGGCCAGCTCCGCCCAGTCGGGCTCGTGCCTGGTCAGCACCTCGCGCAGGCCCGCCTGCAAGGCCCGCTGGTCCTCCGTCAACTGGAAGTGCACGGCTCAGCGCCCCTTCGGCAGGCCCAGGATCCGCTGGGCGACGATGTTGCGCTGGATCTGCGAGGTCCCCGCGGCGATGGTGTAGGAGAGGCCCTGCAGCCGCTGCGCCGTCCACGCCCCCTCGACCAGCGCGTCCGCGCCGACGACGCGGGCGGCCAGATCGTAGAGGCGCTGCCGCGCCTCACTGAACCGCAGCTTGAAGACGCTCCCTCCGGCTCCCGGCACTCCGTCGGCCGAGGCCTCGGACACGTTCCACTGCACCAGCCGCCAGAGCGCGGCGAACTCGGCGGAGAGGGCCGCCAGCGCACGCCGCAGCTCCAGGTCGTCCCAGGCCCCTTCGGCCCGCGCGACGCGCGCGAGTTCACGCACCTCGCGACGGCAGGCGACGGCCTCGGAGGCGAAGGCGGTGCCGCGCTCGAAGGAGAGCGTCACCATGGTCACCCGCCAGCCGTCGTTCTCCTCGCCCACCCGGTTGGCGACCGGTATCCGCACCTCGTCCAGGAAGAGCTCCGCGAACTCGGTCGTCCCGGCGAGCGTCCGCAGCGGCCGGACGGTGACGCCGGGGGCGTCCATGTTCATGGCCAGCCAGGTGATGCCCTTGTGCTTGGGCGCGTCGGGGTCGGTCCGCACCAGCAGTTCGCACCAGTCGGCGACCTCGGCGTGGGAGGTCCAGATCTTGCTGCCGGAGACGACGTAGCTGTCCCCGTCCCTGACGGCCTTCGTCCGCAGCGCGGCGAGGTCGCTGCCGGCGCCGGGCTCGCTGAAGCCCTGGCACCAGATCTCGTCGCCCCGCAGGATCGGCGGCAGGAAGCGCGCACGCTGGTCCGGGCTCCCCTCGGCGGCGATGGTCGGCCCGGCGTGCAGCAGTCCGACGAAGCTCGCCCCGACGTAGGGAGCGCCGGCGTGTTCGGTCTCCTCGAGGAAGATCAGATGCTCGGACGGGCTCGCGCCACGTCCCCCCGCGTCGACCGGCCAGTGGATCCCGGCGTACCCGGCGTCGAAGAGCCGCCGCTGCCACTGCGTGTCGAACGCGCGGCGCCCGGGCCAGTCGGAGGGGTCGGGCGGAGGCGGCAGCTCCGGCAGGGTCTTGCCGAGCCATTCCCGCAGACGGCGGCGGAAGTCCGCTTCGGCGGGCGTGTCCTGAAGCTGCACTCTGGGCTCCTTCTGTGACCACCCTGGGGGCGCGAGGCTCTGCTTGTTCAACTGTGCGCGCGAGCAACCACCCTGCGCGAATGGCCCTGGCTTTTCTCGGTGGCCTGTCCTGGCGGGTGGCTGGTCGCGCAGTTCCTCGCGCCCCCGAGGTGGTGCCGACCGGCCCGCCGTTGCGCGGCGCGCCCACCTGCTCGCGCCGGAGGCGCACGGGCAGAGCCCGCACCCCTGGGGCCGGCGACTAACGCTTCAGATCGCGGTCCAGGTCCAGGTCGAGCATGCGAATCGCGTTGCCGCGGATGATCTTGTAGATCACGTCCTGGGGCAGCCCCTTCACGTGGTCCAGGGCCACCGCCTTCGTCTCCGGCCAGGTGGAGTCCACGTGCGGGTAGTCCGTCTCGAAGGTCACGTTGTCCACGCCCACCGCGTCCAGCGAGGCGACCCCGTGCTTGTCACGGAAGAAGCAGGCGAAGATCTGCCGGTAGTAGTACGTCGACGGCGGCTCGGGGATCAGGTCGCGCACGCCGCCCCACGCGCGGTGCTCGCGCCAGACGTCGTCGGCGCGTTCCAGCGCGTACGGGATCCAGCCCATCTGGCCCTCGCTGTAGGCGAGCTTCAGGCGCGGGAAACGCACCAGGACGCCGGAGAAGAGGAAGTCCGTCATCGACGCCATCGCGTTGTTGAAGCTCAGCGTCGCCTGCACCGCCGGAGGCGCGTCCGGGGAGGCGGCGGGCATCTGCGAGGAGGAGCCGATGTGCATGCAGACCACCGTCCCGGTGGCTTCGCACTCGGCGAAGAACGGGTCCCAGTAGCCGGTGTGGATGCTCGGCAGGCCGAGGTAGGTCGGGATCTCGCTGAAGCAGACCGCCCTGACCCCGCGCGCCGCGTTCCTCCTGATCTCCGCGACCGCCAACTGCACGTCCCACAGCGGGATCAGGCACAGCGGGATGAGCCGGCCGCCGCTGTCGCCGCACCACTCCTCGACCATCCAGTCGTTGTAGGCGCGCACGCAGGCCAGGGCGACCTCCTTGTCGTGCGCCTCCGCGAAGGTCTGCCCGCAGAACCGCGGGAAGGTCGGGAAGCAGAGCGAGGCCTCGACATGGTTGTTCTCCATGTCCTCGATCCTGGCCTTCGGGTCCCAGCAGCCGCGGCGCATCTCGTCGCGGGTGATGCCCTCCAGCGTCATCTCGTCGCGGTCGAAGCCGACCGCGGCGATGTTGCGCTTGTAGGGGAACTGCAGGTCCTCGTAGATCCACCAGTCGGTGGGCGGCCCGTCCGGGTCCATGGTGATGCGGTACTTGCCGCCGACGTACTCCAGCTGCCCGATGCCCGCGCGCAGCGCCTTGGGGCCGCGCTCGCGGTACTTGGCGGGGAGCCAGGTGTCGAAGAGATGCGCCGGCTCGATCACGTGATCGTCGACGCTCACCACCATCGGCAGTTCGGCGGAGCTTTCGCTGTCCATGCGCGGCACCCTCTCCACAACCCTTTACCTGACGGTCCGTCAGATTCAGACTAGTGACGGACAGCGTCAGCGGCAAGCGAGCGAGGACCGGATGGGTGTAGAGCTCAAAGATCTGCTCGACCCGGCGCACACGGCCGTGGTCACCTGCGAGTGCCAGCAGGGCGTGCTCGGGGAGGCCGCGGTCTTCCCCGCGCTCGCCGAGGCCGCCGCGAAGGCCGGGCTGGTCGAGAACGTGCGGCTGCTGTGCGAGGCGGCCCGCGGCGTCGGCGTCCCTGTCCTGCACTGCACCGCCGTCCGGCGGGCCGACGGGCTGGGGGCGAACCGCAACGCCAGACTCTTCGCCGCCGCCGCGCGGATGCCCAACGACGCGTTCGACCCGGCGCTGCACCCCGGCATCGGCGCGGACCCCGGGCGCGATCTGGTGCTGCCCAGGCTGCACGGGCTCGGGCCGTTCCAGGACACCGGACTCGCCTCGGTGCTGCGGAATCTCGGGGTGACCACGGTGGTCGTCACCGGCGTCTCGGTAAACGTCGCACTGCTGGAGCTGACCATGGGCGCGGTCGACGCCGGGCTGCAGGTCGTTGTCCCCGCCGACGCGGTGGCGGGAACTCCCCCGGAGTACGCCGCGGACGTGCTCCGCCACACGCTCGCACTCGTCGCCACCCTCACCGACACCGCGACCGCGGCGGCCGCGCTCACCACCCCGAGGAGAGAATCGTGACCATCGACGACGCCGGCTCGCTCTGGGACCTGCTGCAGCAGCGCGTGGCTGCGACGCCGGACGCGCCGATGCTGATCCAGGCGGGCGACGCCGAGGGCGAGCCCGACCGCAGGCTGAGCTACCGCGAGGTGCGCGACCGGGCCGAACGCGTCGCCGCCGGCCTGCGCGGCGAGTACGGCGTCGCCGAGGGCACGCCCGTCGCCTGGCAGTTGCCGACACGCATCGAGACCGTGATCGTCTCGCTGGCGCTCTCCCGCCTCGGCGCGGTGCAGACGCCGATCATCGCGCTCTACCGGGGTGCGGAGGTCGGCCACATCCTGGGCGAGTCCGGCGCGCGGCTCTACCTGGTGCCCGGGGTGTGGCGCGGCTTCGACTACGTCAAGCTCGGCGAGGAGCTCACCCGCGGCTGGGCCGAGCCGCCCGCCGTCAGGGTCCTCTACGCCGACGCCGACCTGCCGGACGGCGACCCGGCCGGCCTGCCGCCGGCCCCGCGTGCGGACCTGGACGACGCGCACGCGCCGATCCGCTGGGTCTACTACACCTCGGGCATGACCTCCGCCCCCAAGGGTGCCCTGCACACCGACCGGACCCTGATCGCCGGTGGCGGCGGCTTCGCCGACGCCCTGGACATGGGGCCGGACGACGTCGGCTCGATCGCCTTCCCCTACGCGCACATCGGCGGCCCCGACTACCTCGTGGCGATGCTGGTGCACGGGTTTCCGGCGCTGCTGCTGGAGGTCTTCGCGCTGCCGGACGCGCTGCCCGCGTACCGGCGCAACGGGGTGACCATGGCCGGGGGCAGCACCGCCTTCTACTCGGCGTTCCTGGCCGAGCAGCGGAAGCTGCCCGCGGGCGAGCGGCTGATCCCCAGCCTGCGGATCATCTCGGGCGGCGGCGCGCCGATGCCGCCCGAGCTGTACCGGGAGGTGACGGCCGAGATGGGCGTGGTCCTCGCGCACGGCTACGGCATGACCGAGGCCCCGGCCATCTGCATGGGCTCGCCCCGCGACACCCCCGAGCAGCTGGCGTACACCGAGGGACACCCGGTCCGCGGCTGCGAGGTGCGGGTGGAGAAGGGAGAGATGTGGCTGCGCGGGCCGATGGTGTGCCGGGGGTACACCGATCCGGCGCTGACCGCCGAGGCCTTCACCGTCGACGGCTGGTTCCGCACGGGCGATCTCGGTCACGTCCGTGAGGACGGTCACGTCCGGCTGACCGGACGGTTGAAGGACATCATCATCCGTAAGGGGGAGAACATCTCCGCGAAGGAGATCGAGGATCTGCTCTACCAGGACCCGCGCGTCGGGGACGTCGCCGTGATCGGCCTGCCCGACCAGGTGCGCGGCGAGCGCGTCTGCGCGGTGGTGGAGCGGAAGCCCGGCGTGGAGCCGCCCACCCTGGCCGACATATCCGTGCTGCTGAAGGCCGCGGGGCTGATGACGCAGAAGATCCCGGAGCAGTTGGAGGTGGTCGACGCGCTGCCGCGCAACGAGACGCTGCGGAAGGTGGTCAAGCACCAGCTGCGGGACATGTTCGCGGCGCTGCCCTGGCGGGAGCCCTCCTGAGCGCCCCCGCACGCCCCTGAGTGATCCCTTAGGGGGTACCCCGCCGTCCGACTGTCCGGGGCTCATCCGTTGGTATGAAGAGGTTCGTGTTCCCCTCGGTAGGCTCGAAGGAGGCCTGATTTTCACCCGGTTGTCGCACCAGGAGACGGCGGGAGTTTCCTGAGGGGGCGGCGATGAGTCTCACCGGTACACCGTTCTTCGTGCTGACCGTGGTCCTTGTGATCGGCGCGCTGACAGCCCTGTTCCTGCTCTGGAACCGAATACCCGGCCCCCAGCCGCTCAGGCTGGCGAGCAGATTCGGCCTCGCACTGTTCAGCCAGATCACGGCCGTGGTGATGGTGCTGGCCTATGTGAACAACAGCATGGGGCCGTTCTACGAGAGCTGGAGCGACCTCTTCGGCGGGAGCACCACCCCCGTCACGACCAACGCCGGCGGCGGTCACGGCGGCGTGAGCTCCGACGGAAAGCTGCGCTTCACGACGTACAGCAACGGCGTGGTGAAGTCGTACGCCTACGGCGCGGCCTCCGGCATCGAGGGCAGCCTCTACGTCTGGCTGCCGCCGCAGTACAACGACCCCGCCTACGCACAGACGGACTTCCCCGTGGTCGAGCTGCTCCCCGGCACGCCAGGGACGCCGCAGGCCTGGTTCGGGACGCTCAAGGTCCAGGACGAGATGCGCAAGCTGATGGCCTCCGGCCAGGTCAAGCCGATGATCATGGTCGCGGCCAAGCTCAACGTCCTCGGCGGCAACACCGACCCCGGCTGCGCCGACATCCCCGGCATCGCCAAGACCGCGACCTGGCTGGCCAAGGACGTCCCCGCGCTGGTCCGCAGCAACTTCCGCGCGGCGAAGGAGCCGACGCACTGGGGCGTCATGGGCTACTCCGCGGGCGCGTACTGCTCGGTCAACCTCGCCGTCCAGCACCCGGACGCCTTCCGCGCGGCGGTCAGCCTGTCCGGCTACAACGCGCCGGTGTCCCCGCTGGTCGTCCACAACGCGCCTCTCGACCGCGCCAACAACCCGCTGCTGCACCTGAAGTACGCGGCGAACCAGCCGCCGATCGCGCTGATGGCGGCGGGCAGCCTGCAGGACCCTGGCACCGTCCCCGACGCGAGGGCGCTGCTGGCCGTGCTGCGCCACCCCGGCGCGAGCAAGCTGGTCACCGTGGCGACCGGCGGCCACAACCCCAGCGTCTGGAAAGCGATGCTGCCCGAGGCGCTGGTCTGGCTGTCGAACCAGACGACCTAGGCCCTTCCTTGTGGATCACTGGGCGGACCGGACAACGGTGGCACTGGTGCCACCATGAATTCGGGTGCCAGGCTCACGGCGGACCCCGGTCGAGGTGTCCTAGGGTCGGATCATGACGGTTCCACCTGCGCTGAGGCGCTCGGCGCTTCGGGTGCGGCGGGACACAGGCTTTCTGGCCGCCGGTGTCCCGCTGCACCTGGCCCTGGTGCCCGTGTGGTCCTGGGGCGCGTCGGTCGCCGCCGGGACGGGGACCCGGGCTTTGGCGCTCATCGCGTCGGTCGCCCTGATCCTGCTTCTTGCACCCGTGCTGACGGCCGTTCAGCGGTTCCGTCAGCGGGCGCTCCTCGGAGTGGACATCCCTCGGCCGACGCCCACGCCGGAGCGGTGGTCGTGGGCGGCAGTCGCCCGACGGCTTTCCTTGACGCGTACCGGGCGCCGGCTCGGATACCACCTTGTCCTGGGCCCGCTGGTGGCAGCGCTGGAGCTGTCGGTGCTCGCGGTGGCGGCCGCGGGCCTTGCGGGCGCCCTTGCCTACGGCTGGGTGTGGGCGCTGCCGGTGGGAGTCCGCCAGGACTGGTTCGGTTACGCGACGCAGACGCCGTGCTACACGCTGGCCGGCGTCGCCCTCCTGTGTGTCGTGCCCTGGACGGCGGGGGCGGTGGCCCGGACGGAGTCGCGAATCGCGTGGGCGCTGCTCGGGCCCAGCCGGGCCCAGCGGCTCCAGGAGCGGGTCGAGTACCTGGCCGGGAGTCGCACCGACCTGATCGAGGCAGTCGATGCCGAGCGCCGCCGGATCGAGCGTGACCTGCACGACGGCACCCAGCAGCGGCTCGTCTCCCTCGCGGTCAACCTGGGCCTGGCCCTCGCCACGCGGCCCGATCTGCCGGGTGAGGCCCGCGAGGTGCTCGCGCAGGCGCACCTGGAGGCGAAAGAGGCGATCGCCGAACTCAACGATCTGGTACGCGGGTTGCACCCGGCCGTGCTCGACGACCGCGGGCTGGACGCGGCGTTGTCCGGGTTGGCCGCCCGGGTACCGTTGCCGGTGCGGCTACGGGTCGATCTCGAGGAGCGGGTGGTGCCCGCCGTGGAGTCGGTCGCGTACTTCGTGATCTCCGAGGCGCTGACCAACGTGACCAAGCATGCTCGCGCGACGCGTGCCGAGGTGACCGTCAGGCGGGTAGGGAAGGTGTTGCGGGTGAAGGTCGTCGACGACGGACTGGGTGGTGCCGACGCCTCCGCCGGTACGGGGCTGAGCGGGCTGGCCAAGCGGGTCGGCTCCGTCGACGGTACCTTCCGCGTCAGCAGCCCCGCCGGGGGACCGACGACCGTCGCGGCGGAGTTGCCGTGCGAGCGGTGATCGCCGAGGATTCGGTGCTGTTGCGGGTCGGTCTGGTCAAGGTGCTGGAGATGGGCGGTTTCCAGGTCGCCGCGGAGGTCGGCGACGGGGAAGCGCTGTTGGCGGCGGTGGAGGAGCACCGGCCCGAACTCGCCCTGGTCGACGTCCGGATGCCGCCCGGCTTCACCGACGAGGGGGTCCGCGCCGCGATGGTGATCCGTCGGCGGTGGCCGGGGACGGCGGTGGTGCTGCTCTCGCAGTACGTGGAGGAGCAGTACGCGGCCGACCTGCTGGCGACCAACACCAGCAGCGTGGGCTACCTCCTCAAGCAACGCGTGGCCGATGTGGGGGATTTCGTGGAGGCGGTGCGGCGGGTCGCGGACGGGGGCACGGCGCTGGATCCGCAGGTCGTCGCCCAGCTGCTGCTGCGACGGGACAGCGACCCGCTGGACCGGCTGACCCGTCGCGAACGGGAGGTCCTGGGCCTCATGGCCGAGGGGCGCTCCAACGCCGGCATCGCCGAGGCGCTGACGGTCAGCGAGAGCGCGGTGGCCAAGCACATCAACAACATCTTCGCCAAGCTCGACCTGCCGGTGATCGACACGGACCACCGCCGCGTGCTCGCCGTTCTGCGCTTCCTCGGAGCGTCCCAGGCCTGACCGGCCTCGGGCGTCGGCGCGGGGCGGCCGGCCCGGCGCCGAGTCCACGCTGCTGCGACCAGACGGCGGGGCCGTCCGGCGTCAGGCCCGGCGGCCCGGGCGAGGAGTCGGGGCGCGGCGGGCGGCTACGGGGTCTGTCCGAGGAAGACCCGGCGGACCACCCGCTCCGCCGCTGCGCCGTCGTCCCAGGGGCAGAACTTCGCCCGGAACGCGGTGCGCAGCTTCGCCGACTCCGCCGACTCCGGCTCGCGCAGCAGCGCGGCCAGCTCCTCGGGGGTGGTCGCGACCGCGCCCGGGGGCTCCTGCATCAGGTCGAAGTAGACACCGCGGATGCGCTGGTACTCCTCCCAGTCCGGGGCGAAGACCACGATCGGGCGGTCCAGCACCGCGTAGTCGAACATCGCGGACGAGTAGTCGGTGACCAGCACGTCCGCCGCGAGGTAGAGGTCCTCGACGGTCGGATGGCCGGAGACGTCGATGACGCCCGCGTCGGACGGAAGGCCCGCGTCCGCGTAGAAGTAGTGAGCGCGCATCAGCACCGTCGTCCCGGGGCCGAGACTGCGGGCCAGCGTCACCATGTCCAGCGGGGGGACGAAGGTGTCCTGCTGCTCGCGGTGGGTGGGGGTGTAGAGGACGACCCGCTGCCCGGCCGGGATGCCCAGCCGCTCACGGATCGCGGCGACCTCCGCGGGCGTCGCGTTGGCCAGCCGGTCGTTGCGCGGGTAGCCGCTCTCCAGCACCTCGTAGCGGCCCGGGTAGGCGCTGCCGAAGGCCTCGGTGGAGTGGGGGTTGGGCGAGACTAGGTAGTCCCAGCGGGCGACGTGCTCCAGCAGGCGGTCGAAGTCCATGCCGTCGGCGGCCAGCGGGCGGGTGCGCAGGTCCAGGCCCAGGTACTTGAGCGGGGTGCCGTGCTGCGTCTGGACGTGCACGGAGCCGGGCCGCTTGGTCATCGTGTGCGGGAAGTTGACGTTGTTGACCAGGTACTTGGCGGTCGCCATCAGCTTCAGGTAGGCCGGGGTGTTGACCAGCACGTAGGGCACGCCCGCCGGGAGCGCCGCGGCCTGGGCCCGGGTCTCCACCACCCAGACGCCCTTCACGCCGGGCGCCAGCTCGCGCATCCGCTCGTAGATCGCCGCCGGGTTGCAGGCGTAGCCGCGGTACCAGTACGCCGCGTAGACCGCGAGCCTGTCGTTGAGCGGCAGTCGGCGGTAGCTCTCGAAGAGCCCGCGTCGGCCCGCGCCGCGGATCGCCCGCTTGATCGTGACCGGCAGCGTCCTCGGGAGCGCCTGCAGCGGACGCAACCGCTGGTAGGTGCCCCACGCGCCGCGGTCGACCAGCCGGTACTGGACCCCGCGCAGGCCCTTGGGGAAGACGTAACCCTCGGGCCGGTACCGGTGGAAGTGCTCGGTGGCGCGCCGGAAGAAGGACTCGCGCAGCCGCTCCGGGACGAGGCCCGGGGTGTCCAGGACGGTGACCGCCTGCTTCACCGTGCGGTCGAAGACCAGGCGGCGCAGGTCCGCGGGGATCTCCGGGCGGCGGGCGAGGAAGTCGAAGATCGCGTCGTACTGCGCGAAGGCGTCCGCGTGCTTGGGCGAGGCGGTGTTGGTGATCGCCCCTGCGCGCTGGCGGCGGTAGAAGTAGACGTCGCGGTCCAGGTAGCTCAGCCGCTCGGCGGCGAGCAGCAGCGGGTAGGTGACCGAGATGTCCTCGTAGTAGCCGCCGCCGAAGTGCACGTCGAGCCCGGTCAGGAAGTCCCTGCGGACGACCTTGTTCCAGACCGACATGATCATCTGCAGCAGCCCGGGACGGTCCGCCAGCGTGAAGGTCTCCGGCAGCGGGGGCTCGACCAGCAGGCGGCGCCAGGTGTCCGGCTCGGTGCTGCCGTCGGGGTAGGTCCGGGCGAAGCCGGTGATCAGCACGTCGGGCCGGACCGCGGCGAGCCTGGCGGCGATCTCGTCCACCGCGTCCTCGGCCAGCCAGTCGTCGCTGTCGACGAACCAGACGTACTCGCCGGTGGCCTCCCGCAGCCCCACCTCGCGCGCGCCGCCCAGGCCCCGGTTGACGGCCAGGTGCCGCACCCGCAGCCGGGAGTCCCGCGCGGCGTAGGCGTCGAGGATCTCGCCGCTGCGGTCGGGCGAGCAGTCGTCGACGGCGATGACCTCCAGGGAGGGCAGCCGGGCGGCGAGGATCGAGTCGAGACAGCGCGGGAGGTAGTCGGCGACGCCGTACACGGGCAGCACGATGCTGAGGGAGACTCCCGTCTCTGCGGCTGCGGGGTTCACGGCTGTCGCGCTCCTGGTCGTGCGGTGGTGCGAACGTGCTGGGCACCCCGACTCTACTGGGCGGCGATCAGTTCGGTCGCTCGTCCTCCACCGTGAACAGGCGGTGCACGCCGAGCGCGGCGAAGACCCGGTGGACCTGGGAGGGAACGGCGCCCGCCGAGTGGTCGACCTCCGGCAGCACCAGACGGAACTCGCCCCCGCAGGATCGCAGCAGCCGTCTGGCCGCGATCAGGACGCCGACCCCGGTCGAGTCGCAGAAGCGGACCTCGCTCAGGTCGACCAGGACGCGGCGCGAACCGGTCGCCACCGCCTCCCTCACCGCCTCGCGAACCTTCGAGCCGGTGCCCAGGTCCAGGTCGCCGGCGACCTGCAGCAGTACCCAGCCGTCGCGCTCTTCCCGCTCCACCTTCAGTGTCGTCGTCACGGTGCCACGATTCCCTAGCATGTTCATGATGGTGATTCAGACTAACCGCGGTCTGCGGCCGCTGACACTGGGTGCCATCTTGCCTCCGGAGCGATTCTTCAAACACTCGGACGAGGGCCACCGCCCGGCGCTAGATTCGGTTCAAGGATTCCTTGGTCGTAGCTTGTGAAGCTCGTGAGGCGAAGCGGTGGTGCCGATGGCGAGTCCCGCACCGATCCGCTGGGACCGGCAGATCCAGCGACGGCTGGCCCGCGGCGAGGAGTCCGCGCTGGGCGAGCTCTACGACCAGTTCGCGCCCCTGGTGCACGGCCTCGCCCACCGGGTGCTCGCCGACCAGGCCGCCGCCGAACAGATCACCCGCGAGGTGTTCGCCCACGTCTGGGAGCATCCCGAGAGCTTCGACCCCGCCCAGGGTTCGATGCGCTCCTGGATCGGCACGCTCACCCACCGCCGCGCGGTCGAGCGCCTGCGGCGGGAGCACGCCGCCGGCGCGGAGGGGAGCGGCGACGCCGGGGGCGGTCCGCTGGAACCGCCCAGCGTCGAGGAGGAAGTCCTGGCCGCGGCCACCGCCGCGCGGGTCCAGTACGTCGTGGCCTCGCTGCCGCAGGCCCTGCGCGAGACGCTGCTGCTCACCTACTTCGGCGGACGCACCTACGCGCAGGCCGCGAAGGAGCTCGGCATCGCGCCCGCCACCGCCAAACACCGGATGCGGCTCGGCCTGCAACTGCTGGCCACCGCCCTGTCCACGGAGCCGACCCGATGACCGCCGACGCGCCGCAGACGCGCGAGGCGCTGGAACCCCCGGCGCACGAAGCGCTGCGCGGACTGCTGGGCGCGTGGGCCCTGGACGCGTGCCCGCCGCACGAGGCGGCCCGCCTGGAGGCCCACCTCGCCAACTGCCCCTCCTGCGCCGAGGAGGGCCACCGCCTGCGCGACGCGGCCGGCTGGCTCTCCGCCGACGAACCGCTCGACCCCGAACCGGCCCTGCGCCGCGCGGTCCTCGACGGCTGCCTCGGCCGCCGCGACGCGGCGTACCGGGTGCCCGCCTACGCGGAGCCCTACGTCGCCGAGACGGCCAGGCTGGACGCGCTGCTGCGCGATCTCGGCGAGCTGGACTGGCTGGAGCAGGCCTCGCTCACCTGGCACGGCGGCACCGAGCTGCGCCGCCCGGCCGAGGTCCTCTCCCACCTCGCCGCGGTCGACGGCGTCCTGGCCCGCGCGCTCGGGCTTCCCGATCCCGCGCCGGGCGTCGACGACCTGGTCGCCCGCACCGAGGTGGTGCGCGCCGCGCAGTCCCGGCGCTCGCCGGAGGCGGTCCGCGCGTTCTGGCGGGCCCAGACCCGCGCGGTGGTGGAGACCGCGGCGCTGGCCCCGCCGGAGACGGCGGGCCAGGCGGTGGACTACGGCGCGTTCCGGATACCGGTCCGCGACGCGTTCCTTGACCGGGCCTTCGAGTGCTGGATCCACGCGGACGACATCGCCGAGGCCGTCGGCTACCCGTACCACCCGCCGCGCGGCGCGCACCTGCGCCAACTGATCGGCCTGGCGGCCAAGATGTTGCCGCTGGCCCTGGCGGGCCTGCGCGAGGCGGGCCTGGCGACGTCCCCGGCGCCGGACGCGGCGGGCGCGGCGGGGCCGCGGGTGCTGAAGCTGATCATCGAGGGACGCGGCGAGAGCGAGTGGCTGATCCCCCTCGACGACCCCACCTGGACCCCGCCGCCCGGAACGGAACCGACGTCCACCCTGGCGATCGACGGCGTCGAGTTCTGCTTCCTCTGCGCCGCACGCCGCGACCCCGCCCGCGTCCCCGTCGGCATCCTCGGCGACCATGCCCCCGCCCGCGACCTCCTGGCGGCCGCACCCCTGCTCTCGCGTCCGTAGGACGCGCGTCAGGCGAAGACGACGGTGCGGGAGCCGTTCAGGAGGACGCGGTGTTCGGCGTGCCACTTGACCGCGCGGGCGAGCGCCTGGCATTCGGCGTCGCGGCCGAGCGCGACCAGCTTCTGCGGGGTGACGTCGTGTCCCACCCGCACGACCTCCTGCTCGATGATCGGACCCTCGTCCAGCGCCGCGGTCACATAGTGCGCCGTCGCCCCGATCAGCTTCACGCCCCTGGCGTGCGCCTGGTGGTAGGGCTTGGCGCCCTTGAAGCTCGGCAGGAAGGAGTGGTGGATGTTGATCGCCCGCCCGGCAAGGTCCTTGCACAGGTCGTCGGAGAGCACCTGCATGTAGCGGGCCAGGACCACCAGGTCCACCCGCTCCTCCTCGACGAGGCGCAGCAGCGCCGCCTCCGCCTCGGGCTTGGTGTCCGCGGTGACCGGGATGTGGTGGAACGGCACCCCGTACGAGCCGGCCAGTTCCTCGAAGTCGCGGTGGTTGGAGACCACGCCCGCGACCTCCACCGGCAGCGCGCCCGAGCTCGCCCGGAACAGCAGGTCGTTGAGGCAGTGCCCGAACTTGCTGACCAGCAGCAGCACCCGCATCCGCTCCTCGGCCGGGCTCAGCTGCCAGTCCATGCGGAACGCATCGCCCGTCGCCGCGAAGCTGGCCCGCAGCTTCTCCAGGGTGACCGGCGGCTCGGCCGAGAAGTGGACGCGCATGAAGAAGAGTCCGCTGTCCGGGTCGCCGAACTGCTGGCTGTCCACGATGTTGCAGCCCGTGAGGAACAGGTAGCTGGACACCGCGTGCACGATGCCCCGCTTGTCAGGGCAGGACAGGGTCAGGATGTACTGCTCGTCGGCGGCCACGGGGGTATTTCCTCCCGGAACTCGGTGGGGGCGGACCTCCGGAAAGCGTGCCACACTCCGGGCCGGCGAGGCCCTGGCGTCTCACGCCGTGGCGCCTCAGGCCGTGGCGTCTCAGGCTCCGGCGTGCGTCAGGATCTCCAGCATCGCCAGCGAGCGCGGCGCGGCGGCCGGGTCCTCACCGTCCGCGAGGGCCAGCCGCACGTGCGCCTCGTGGCAGGCGCGGACCGCCTCGGGCCAGGCGTGGTGCTGGAAGTACGCGGAGGCCGGCGCGTCAGGACCGACCTGGTGCATGATCCGCAGGACCCGCAGCACGGCCGTGTCGACCGCGGTCGCCTCCGCCGAGTCGCGGAAGATCGTGCCGACGTACTTCTCCGCCGACCAGCGGTCCAGCCAGGTGTCCTCCACGAGGCGGTAGACGGCGTCGGTGACGTCGCCGTAACCATCGCGACCTGCGGACCAGCACTCCTGCTGGAACTGCGGGTCGCCGAGCATGTGCAGCGCGGAACGGACCCGGGCCCGCCAGCGCCACCAGGGGATGTCAGTGAGCGGCATGCCGCCCATCCTCCTGGAGCGGGTGCCTGTTCGAGAAGACTTCTGGGGAGCCTCTTGGGACGTCTGTGCCGCCTGCATGGGTCACGATCCTACGTTCTACGCGTGTCCTCACCTCCTGTTCACCTTGTGATGACCTTGCGTTACCCCCACGGCCCCGCTCCCGTACGCATTCATGACAAGGGTTGAGTGCTGACGGTTTGGACGCGGGAGGGGAAACGGGCGCATGAGGTCCAAAGTGACCGGACGCACGACCAGGCGGACGAAGCTGGCGGCGGCCATCGTCGTCACGGCCCTGCTGGGCTCCGGCGCTGCGGGCTGCGGGGGCAGCGCGAGTGCCGACGACGGTGACGCCATCACCGTGATGACGTGGGCGGCGATGGACAGCCGTGCGGGCTCCGAGCCCGGTATGCCCGCGCTCGCGCAGGCCGTCGCGAAGTACTTCGACGACAACGGCGGGGTGGCGGGACACCCGGTCAGGGTCATCACCTGCGACGAGCACGGCACCAGGGACGGCGCGATCGCCTGCGCGAACCAGGCCGCGTCGGAGCAGGTCGTGGCCGTGGTCGGCTCCTCCAGCCAGTTCGGCGACCAGTTCATGCCGATCCTGGAGTCCGCGGGCATCAGTTACGTCGGCGGCTCGGGCGCGTCCGCTGCGGAGTTCACCTCGCCCTACTCGTACCCGGTGAACGGCGGCTACCAGACCCTGCTGGTCGGCAACGGCGAGCAGCTGGCGACGGCCGGGTGCCGCAGGATCGCGATCGTCCGGCCGGACACCGCGGTCGGGGACAGCATGTTCACCGACCTCAGCAACGGTCTGGCGGCGTACAACCTGACCGCCGTCGACGTGAAGGCCGCCGCCGGCCGGACCAACTACGAGAACGAGATCGCGGCGGCGGTCGGCCCCGACCGTGCGCACAACTGCGTCACCAGCGCGATGGACGCGGCCTCGACGCAGACCCTCTTCGACGGCTGGCGCCGCCTGTCCCCGCACGCGCGCCTGTCGGCGCTGATCGGAAGCTTCCAGCAGTCGCTGGTGGACTCGATGGGCGGCGCGGACAGCACGCTCGAAGGCGCGCTGGCCACCGGCTGGTACCCGCCCGACGGCAGCCCGGTCTGGAACCAGCTGCACGCGGTGATGAAGAAGTACGCCTTCACCGACAACTCCATCAACGCGTCCGACCCCGGCGTGGAGACGACGTGGGTCGCCTACGAGGTCTTCAAGAAGGTCGTCGACCGCATCCAGGGCCCGATCACCGCGATGACGGTGCACGCGGCCTTCGACGCGACCGGTCCCGTCGACACGGGCGGCGCGACGCCGCCGCTGGCCTGGCAGGACCCCAACCTGGTGGCCCTACAGTCCGCGCCGCGCACGGTGAACACCTTCGTCAGCTTCCAGCAGGTCCGCAACGGCGTCCTCACGGAGAGCCGCAGCGGCCTCGTCAACGTCGCCGCCGCCCTCACCCGCTGACCCTCAGGGGTGCGGGGAGCCGCGCGAGAAGCCACCGACATCCGGATGGTCCTCACCGAGCAGGGCCGTCCTCCCCGGCTGGGTTGCCCGCGCCGTTCCCCGCACCCCTGAGATGGCGCAACCCGCCCCTCGCCCACAAGACCCCGCGCTCGCCCGCCGCAGGCGCGCCCACGCGGCGGAGCCGCACATCAGCACAGCCCCGCACCCCTGAAACAGGGCAACCACCCCTCTGCGGTGAGGCTCGCGCCCCTACAGGTGGCCCGGCTCCTTGGACGGGAGGTGGTTGGCTGCGGCGATCGGGTTCCAGAGGGCGGCGGCCTGGGACTTGGCCGAGCTGGCGATGCCGCTGGAGGTGTTGCCCGCCGCGCCGTCGCCACCGGCCTTGGGGTGGTGGTGCTTCTGGCAGGGGTCCACGGACTCCGCGGCCCACGCGGCGTAGTGCTGGTCGGCCTGCTGGGAGGCCTGCCAGCCGCGGGTGAGCGCGTCGACCAGGGCCGGGCCCTGCTGGAGTTGGTCCACCTTCAACGCGGCCAGCTGGGTCACCAGGTTCCCGCGCGCCTGCGCCGCCGCCGTCAGGGCCTGCTGCGCCTGCGGCAGCCCCTGGCAGTGCTTGATGTCGTCCACGGCGCTGATCACCGAGGCGCGGTTGCTGCCCGCGGTCTCCAGCAGCGCGCTCAGCGCCTGCGCCTGCGGCGAGACACCCTGACCGCCGCCCTTCGCGGCCGAGGGCTGCGACACCGCCGTCCCCGAGGCCTTCGGGGACGCGGACGAGCTGCCGCCGCCGCTCAGCAGCGCACCCATCCCGATGCCGACCACCGCGCAGGCCGCGACCACGCCGATGCCTATCGTCCGCATCGAGGGACCGCTGCGCGGCGGCTCGTGGTCGCCCTGGTACCCGCCGTCCGCATAGCCGCCGTCCTGGTAGCCCTGGTCCTGGTAGCCGCCGTGCTGCTGCTGCGGGTACGCCGCGTACGGCTGCGGCTGCGGCGGCTCGTAGGAGGGCTGGGGCTGGGCCGGGGGCTGGCCGTAGGCCGCCTGCTGCGGGGCCGGCGGCATCGGCGGGAGGAACTGGGTCGCGGCGGCCTGGTGCTCGGGCGCGGGGTGGGGCGGCAGCTGCTCGGCGTAGGCCGCCGTCGGCTCCGACTCCGGACGGAAGAGGTCATCCGGAGTGAGCTCGCCGGGGTTGGGACGACGATGGTTCACGCGCTTCCTCACCTATGGGCCGAGCCGGCCCGCAGGCCCGTGCTCACAACGGCCCCACGCTACCCGTTCACCCCGACGAGTGACCATCCTGGGGGACTTCCGTCTCACCCTCCCGACGGGTTCACGCGGCCGCCTCCGCCAGCGCCCTGGCCTGGAACTCCTGGACCACGCGCTGATGGCGATAGGGCTCCAGCTTCCGCCGGAAATCCTCCAGGTATTCAGAGCCCCGCGCCGACCGCAGACAGGACATCAGTTCCATGGCCCGCGCACCCGTCTCGCACGCCTGGTCGACCTCGCGCAGCTGCAACTGCGCGGTGGCCAGCAGCACCAGATCCACCGCCCGCCGCCGCACCCGCGTCTCCGGGTGGCCGCGCAGCGCCTCCTGCGCCTGCCGGGCGCTCTGCCGTGGCTGGTCCAGGTCGCGGTGGCAGTGGGCCAGTTCGTCGGCGAGATAGGCGCCGTCGAAGTGGCAGATCCACTCCGGGTCCTCCTCCGGGCGGCTGTGCTCCAGCGACTGCATCGCACGGCCGGCCGCCGCGTCGCAACTGCGGCTGTCGCCCAGCAGGGCGTGGCCCCGCGCCTCCGCCGCATGGAACATGGCCATCGCCGTGGGCGTGGCCGCGCCGCGCGCGCCCTCCTGGGCGGCGCGGGCCAACTGCGCGATCTCGCGCGGGTTGCCGAGCGCGGCGGCCAGGTGGCTCATCGAGGAGGCCAGCACGTAACCGCCGTAGGCGCGGTCACCCGCCGCCTGCGAGAGCCGCAGGGCCTGGATGTAGTACCGCTGCGCCAGGCCGGGTTGGCCGGTGTCGATGGCCATGTACCCGGCCAGCTCGGTCAGCCGGGCGACCGCGGTGAACAACTGCCGCCCGGTCTCCTCCCGGTAGGAACCCGACAGCAGGCCGGAGACCACGGAGTTGAGGTAGTGCACGACGACCGGCCGGACGTGCCCGCTGCCGAAGCGGTGGTCCAGGTCGACCAGCATCTGCGTCGTCGCCCTGACGGCCTCCACGTCCGCCGGGCCGACGCGCGGTCCGCCGTTGCGCGCCACCGAGGGGTCGGGGCCCGTGATCAGCCAGTCCCGGCTCGGTTCCACCAGCGCGGAGGCGGCCACCTGCGCACCTGTCAGGAAGTCGCGTCGGCCGACGTCGCTGCGCCACAACTCGCAGACCTGCTCGACGGCCCCGGCCAGGGTCGCCGAGAACTGCAGGCCGATGCCCGAGGAGAGGTTCTTGCCGTCGGCCATGCCGATCTCGTCGACCGTCACCTGCCGGCCGAGCTTGCGTCCGATCGCCTCCGCGATCACGGAGGGGGCCTGCCCGCGCGGCTGCTGGCCGCGCAGCCAGCGCGCGACGGACGTCTTGTCGTACCGCAGGTCGAGCGAATGCTCGGCCCCGCAGAGGTTGACCCGGCGGGCCAGGCCCGCGTTGGAGCAGCCGGCCTCCTGGATCAGGGCCTGGAGCCGTTCGTTGGGCTGTCGTGCGACGAGCGGTCTGGCGGCCATGGACGTCACTGCCTCCCCTTTGAGGTCGGAGGTCGCAGGACAGGAGCATGCCCCTGATGCGTTCCGGTGATGCGTCACGAGGTGTCAATCGCGGGCAATGGCTTGGAATATCAGGACATTCGGTGCGAGACCTCCAGCGTATCGAAGCCACAAGGGGTACACATACCCGTTGCCGGGGGTGCAGCACATGTGCGCCCCCCGGTGTGCAACCGCGCGCCCCGCGTGTCGCGTCCCGGATGGTCGAGTTTTGGAGATCGCCCGTAACCAGCTGCCCCGCTGTGAGTTGTGCAGCACGTGGAAGACACCCTGGGAGCCACTCGGCAGCACGATCTCGCGGACGAACTCGCGGCCACCGGCAGGAGTGCCGCGCGCGACCCCCTGTTGACGGCGGCGGTCGCGTACGCGGAGGAGCGGCACTGGGAGGTCTCCCCCGGCGCCTGGCTGCTGGAGGACGACGGCCCGCCGCGCTGCTCCTGCGGCGACGCCGCCTGCCCGATGCCCGGTGCGCACCCGGCCACCCGCGACTGGACGCGACGCGCCAGCTCCGGCCCCGGCGTCGTCCGCCGCTGGTGGACGGAGAACCCGGCGGCCTCGATCCTGCTGCCGACGGGCCGCTCGTTCGACGCGATCGACGTGCCCGAGGTGGCCGGCTGCCTGGCGCTGGCCCGGATGGAGCGGATGGGCCTGCAGTTGGGCCCGGTCCTGGCGATGCCGGGCGGCCCGGGGCGTGGCCGCCGGCTGGTCTTCCTGGTCCTCCCCGGCGCACTGCCCAAGCTGCCGGACATGCTCCGCCGCCTCGGCTGGGGCCCCGGCCGGCTGGACCTGGTCGGCCACGGCGAGGGCGGCTGGATCGTCGCCCCGCCGACCCGGATCGGCACGCTGGGCTACGCGCAGTGGGCCAGGGAGCCCACAGCGCTGAACCGGTGGCTGCCGGAGGCGGCCGAGGTGATCAACCCCATTGCTTACGCCTGCGGCCGAGAGGCGCCGCTGCCCGCACACGCGGGGCAGTAGCACAAGCCCGGCAATCCCCTGTGCCCCCGAGTCACGCGGTGTCCGCTCCCGCGTCGGACCGGGGGCACAGTCACGCTCCGCGGGGAATGGGGAATCTACCCACTCGGGAGAGTGGAAAAGCCCCACCTTCGAGTGAAGGGGCTCAAGGATTGTCCGGAGATGCCGAGGGGATCTATCTCGTCGTAAGGGTCGCAGCCACAGCCTCACCGACACGGAAGGAGAGACCGCGTCGACAGGGGGCGCCCGGAGGGGAAGCCGGGCCCGGTGGGGGAATCGGGGAGGGATCAGCGGGGCCTCGGCGCTCGGGGAAAGTCAGCCGAGGCCCCGCACCTTCGCTTGCCGCAGACATCCCGTTGCACCATCGGGGGCGCGGGGAACTGCGCGAGCAACCACCCTGTGCGGATGGCCCCGCGCGTTGAGGACCATCCGCATGCCGGTGGCTTGGCGCGCACGCAGTTGATCAAGCAGAGCCTCGCGCCCCTGAGGTAGTGCAATCGAGCCTCTGCGTAAAGGGCTACGCGCGGGCGACGAAGACGTGGGCGGCGATGTCCTTGCCGAGTTCCGCGGCTTCGCCGCCGCTGCCGACGAGGACGCCGCCGGTGGACTCGGTGACGTTGACGACCGCGCCCGGCTGCACGCCGGCCCTGCGGAGGGTGTACATCAACTGGGCGTCCGTCTGGATCGGCTCGCCGATCCTGCGGATGATCACGGCGCGGCTCTCCGCGCCCGGCGAGAGCTCGTCGAGGGCGATCAGCGCCTCCGCCTCGTCCGCCGGGGTCTCACCCAGCTCCTCCAGCCCGGGGATCGGGTTGCCGTAGGGCGACTCCGTCGGGTGCCGCAGCAGTTCGAGGACGCGGCGCTCCACAGCCTCGCTCATCACGTGCTCCCACCGGCACGCCTCCGCGTGCACCTGCTCCCATTCCAGGCCGATCACGTCGACCAGCAGGCACTCGGCGATCCTGTGCTTCCGCATCACCCGCGTCGCCAGCCGGCGGCCCTCCGCGGTCAGCTCCAGGTGGCGGTCGTCGGCGACCGTCAGCAGGCCGTCCCTTTCCATCCGGGCGACGGTCTGGCTGACCGTGGGCCCGCTCTGCTCCAGGCGCTCCGCGATCCGCGCGCGCATGGGGACGACGCCCTCTTCCTCCAGCTCGAAGATCGTCCGCAAGTACATCTCGGTGGTGTCGATCAGGTGGCCTGACATCGGACAGCGGGCTCCGTTCCTCAAAAGTGCTCCGGTCGCGCTCCCGGGTGCTCCTCAATTCTTGCGCATGCCGCCGACAATCGGCTGCGCCTCTCACGCGGGGCACCGATGCTTCGTGCCCGCGCGGTGTTGACAGCACCCCCACGCACCCATCACCGTGCCAGTCACCACACGCAGCGCATCGATCCACCTACGCAGGGGAGCCAGAGACCCGATGAGCGATCTCGCCGGTCAGTACCTCGACGCCGCCATCGCCCACCTCCAGCGGATCAAGGAAGAGGAGTCCGCCGGCGTCGAAGCCGCCGCCGACGCGCTCGCCAGGACGATCAGGGAGGGCGGGCGGATCTTCACCTTCGGCGCCGGGCACTCCTCCCTGCCCGCACAGGACGTCGTCTACCGGGCCGGAGGCCTGGTGCTGATGAACCTGCTCGCCGTTCCCGGCGTGATCGGCGTGGACGTCGTGCCGGCGCATCTGGGCAGCGCGCTGGAGCGCGTGCCCGGGCTGGCCACCGCCACCCTGGACGCCGGGCCCGCCAGGGCCGGCGACCTGCTCTTCGTGATCTCGCTCTCCGGCCGCCAGGTCATGCCGGTGGAGCTGGCCCGGCACGCGCGCGAGCGCGGGCTGACCGTGGTCGGCGTCACCTCCCTGGCCTATCCGTCGGCGGTCACCTCGCAGCACCCCAGCGGGCTGTACCTCAAGGACGTCTGCGACATCGTGCTGGACAGCAAGATCGCGGTGGGCGACGGCGAGCTGACCGCCACCGGCGCGGAGACCACCTTCGGACCGGTGTCGACGCTCACCACCGTCGCGCTGATGCAGTCCGTCGTCGCCGTCGCCGTCGGCAAGCTCGCCGAGGCCGGGATCACCCCGCCGCTGTTCCGTTCCGGCAACGTCGACGGCGGCACCGACTGGAACGCCAAGCTGATGGCCGAGCACAAGGACCGCATCTTCTACGCGTTCTAGTCGCGCCTCAGCGCGACGCCGCGTCCAGGTCCACGGCGGCGGCGACCCGCGCGGCGACGTCCTCGGCGAAGTCGGTGTCGGCGCGGTCGAAGCGCTGCCGCCCCGCTCCGCGCAGGAAGGTCAGCACGCCGTGGCTCCGGCCGCGGCTGCGCAGCGGCGTGGAGAGACCGTGCAGCGTGCCGGCCGGCCAGTGCCGCAGCGCCGCCCAGCCGGGGGCGGCGGGCACGGCGCCGACGCCGCCCGGCGGCGTCCCCGCGTCCGAGACGCAGACCGAGCCCCCGCGCTCCAGGGCGCGCAGGGCGGGGTGGACCTCGCCGTAGCGGGTCGGCAGGCCGAGCGGGGTGAGGCCGCCGCCAGGCCGGAAGGCCCCGGTGGGCGCGGCGGCCACGCGGATCAGCGCGTCCTCGCGGAGCACGTCGAGCAGGGCGTGGTCCGCGAAACCCGCCAGCACGAAGTCCAGATAGCCGACGGCCGCCTCCAGGCCGTCCTGGCACTCCGCCGCGGCGAGCCCGGCCCGCCGCAGCTGGTTGGCCCGGAAGCGGAGCACGGCGTTCTCCTGGTCCGCGCGCTCCTGCAGGGTGACGTCCTCGAAGAGCCAGACCACGCCGAGCGGCACGGGCTCCTCTCCCAGCGGTGAGCCGAGCCTGACGAACTCGCTGCGCACGCACCGCCGCCGGACCGGATCGGCGCGCAGGGCGATCCACAGCTTGACGCCGCCGAGCGGCTTGCCGGTGGAGAGGGTGTGCTGCAGCGCGGACTCCAGCTCCTGCACGCCCTCGCCGAGGACCTCCCCCAGCGGGTGGCCGAGCAGGGCGGCCCGCGCCCGGTCGAGCCAGCGGGCGGCGGTGTCGCTGACCGTGGCCGGCCGCAGGTCGGCGTCGACGAGGACGATGCCGGTCGGGGCGTCGTCCAGCAGCGACTGGGCCAGGCCCAGCGAACGCTCCAACTCGATCTGCGCCCCCGCCTCGGAGAAGGCGAAGTAGTGCCCGAGGGTGTCGCCGCACTCCGAACGGACGGAGCTGACCTGCGCGCGGACCAGCACCCTGCGCCCGTCGCTGGTCAGCAGCGGGAACTCCTCCAGGGTGCGGACGCCCTCGGGGGCGCCCTGCAACTGCGCGCGGACCGCCTCGGCGTCGGCCTGGCGCACCGCCCAGCCCTCCAGGCCGCGTCTGCCGACGGCCTCGTCCGCGCTCCAGCCGAGCAGCCGGCCCGCCTCGCGGTTCCAGTGCGTGACCACGCCGTCCGCGTCGAGCGCGGCGAGGCCCACCTCCATGCTCTCCAGCAGAGCCGTGAGCAGTCTGTCGTCGTTCTCGACGGGCATGCCGGGCGCACCTCCCCCTGCGGACTCGTCCATTCAACTCGCCCGGTTCGTTCCGTACACCCCGTTCCGGAATTTTCGGACCGGAGGCGGGACGCCGGATTCAGCGAATACGTGTGCTGTGCAAGGACGGTGGGCAGGGTGACACTGATTCAGGGCGAACGGGCGAGGGCGAGGGGGAGTCGACCATGGTCCAGATCTCTGCTCGGGAGTTCCAGGAGAGAGACCTGATCCCGGATCCCTACCGGCAGGTGGACCGGATCTCCGTGACGGAGCAACGCAGGGCCACCCGCTGGTACGGCGGTCAGATACTCGCGCTGTTCCTCGCCTCACTGCTGGGCATATGGGACTGGCACGCGGGCGGGCTGGACATCTCCCCCGGACTCTCGATCGCGGCGTTCGTCGCGGCGTTCTACTACTGGAGCCGGCTGCGCGCGAAGAAACCGCAGACGGCCTGGTTCGAGAGCCGGGCCGCCGCCGAGGCGATCAAGGGCCTGGTCTGGCGGTACGCGATCCGCTCGCGCCCCTTCGAGGGCGACGCCGTCTCGGACGAGGCCGACGAGCAGTTCCTCGACCAGATCAGCGAGGTCTTCGAGATCTACCGCGGGCTCGGCGTCATCGACAAGGACTCCGAACCGGCGATCACCCCGGAGATGGTCCGGCTGCGCCGGGAGGGACTGGCCGTCCGGCGCGAGGTGTACCTGCGCGAGCGGGTGCGCGCCCAGCGGGTCTGGTACCTGTCGAAGGCGGACGCCTTCGACAACAAGAGCACCGGCTGGTCGCTGGCCACCCTGATCGCCATCTGCTTCGGCGGCGCGCTCGCGCTGCTGCAGATGTCCGGCGCGACCCACGTCCACGCGCTCGGCACGCTGGCGACCTCGGGCGCCGCTATCACCGCGTGGACGCAGCTGAAGCAGTTCCGGCCGCTGGCCGCCGCCTACCGGGTGGCCGCCAAGGAGTTGGAGCAGATCGAGAACCGCCTGACCAGGCTCAATCCGGCCGAACCCGGCGCGGAGGAGCTCTGGTCGCGACTGGCCCGCGAGGCCGAGTCGACGCTGGCCAAGGAACAGGCGGTGTGGCGGGCCAGGAGCGACCGCAGGATCTGAACGTTCCGACGACACGAGGACGACGTGCAGAGGAGCAACGTGACGGACTTCGAGGTCAAGACGCCGGACGGCGGCACGCTGATGGCCGCGACGTGGGGCGACCAACGCGGAGACCCGGTGTTCCTGATCCACGGCACGCCAGGCAGCAGGCTCGGCCAGTTGCCTGAGGAGCGGAAGCTGACCCGCCTCGGGGTTCGCGTCATCACCTACGACCGGCCCGGCTACGGTCAGTCCGACCGGATGCCGGGCCGCCGCGTCCGTGACGCCGCGTCCGACGTCCGGGCGATCGCCGACGTGTTGGAGCTGCCGACCTTCGGCGTGGTCGGCCGTTCCGGGGGCGGCCCGCACGCCCTCGCCTGCGCGGCGCTGCTGCCCGAGCGGGTGTCCCGGGCGGCCGCGCTGGTGAGCCTGGCGCCGAGGGACGCGGAGGGCCTCGCCTGGTACCAGGGCATGACGGAGTCGAACATCTCCGCCTACACGGCGGGCGAGCAGGGCCTGCGGCGGCTGGGGCCGCTGCTCGCGGCGCGGGTCCACGACATCCGCGAGCAGCCGAGAATGCTGATCGAGGCGATGCGGGCCGAGCTGCCGCCCGCCGACCGGAATGTGATCGCCGACGCCGGGGTCCGCTCGACGCTGGCCCGCAACTTCGCGGAAGCGCTGAGCAACGGAGCCGGCGGCTGGATCGACGACCTGCTCGCCTTTCTCCAGCCGTGGGGGTTCGACCCCGCCGACATCACCGTCCCGGTCGACCTCTGGCACGGCGAGGACGACGTCTACTCCCCGGTGGAGCACACCCTCTGGCTCGCCGGGCGCATCCCCGGCGCGCACCTGACGCTGGAGGCGAAAGCCGCGCACTTCGACGCGTGGCGCATCCTGCCCGACATCCTCTCCCGCGTCGCCCTCAAGCCCGCGTAACCGGCTCCGCCACCTCACGGCGAAGGGTCAGTTGCAACACCCAGGGGCGCGGGGAACGGCGCTTGTCGCGCCGTTCCCCGCGCCCCTGCTTCCGCTCCGCGGATCAGGCGGGCACGAGTTCCAGGTCGCGGCCCATGCGGCGCCAGGCGCGGGCGTTGTAGACGGTCGGGTGCGACTCGCCGAACTGGAGCACGAGTTGGTCGATAGCCCGGGTGCGCAGGTCCTGCGCCTCGGGCTCGCGGCTGCGGTCCCGCATGGTGATGGCCAGATTGCTCTGGCAGACCAGCGCGTCCGGGTGCTTGGGGCCGTAGCGGAGGACGAGTCCCTCCAGTGCGGCCCGGCCCAGCTCCTCGGCGCGGACCAGATCGCCGTTGTCGCCGTGGGAGTTGGCGAGGTTGAGCATCGCGCAGAGGGTGTAGGGGTGTTCCAGGCCGAGCTTCGTGGTGAGGCGGTCGAGGGTGCGCTCGCCCAGGTCCACCGCCTCCGTCTTCTGCGCCGGCTGGCCGATGTCGCGCAGGTAGATGGTCAGGTTGTTGGCGCAGATCAGGGTGAACGGGTGTTCGGCGCCCAGGCGTTCCCGGTACGAGCGGTAGACCTCCTGCGCCGTGTCCCTGGCCAGCTCCTTGTCGCCCGCCGCGGAGTACTCCGCGGCGAGGTTCAGCGCACAGGAGAGCGCGTCGGGCACGTCGGCGCTGTAACGCTCCAGGTAGCGGTTGTAGGTGTCCATGGTGAGTCTGCGGGCCTCACTCTGCTGGCCCGCCCGACGGAGCGAGAGCGCGAGGCTCTTCGCGTAGCGGAGGGAGGCCAGGTCGGGCACGGGGACCGAGTACTCCTCGCGGAACTCGCTCAGCAGGCTGATCGACCGGGCGTAGTTGCCCAGTGAGCGCTCGTCCTCGGCCAGCGCGGCCTTGGAGGACAGGGTGTACGGGTGGGTCACGCCGAGGACGGCCGTCCGCAGGCTGTAGACCTCCTCGTCCAGGATGCGCGCGGCCTCGTAGTCGCCGTTGAAGCGGTAGTCGACGGCGAGGTTGTTGGCGATGTTCAGGGTGCGCGGATCCTCCTCGCCCAGCTCCTCCTTCATCTTGGCGTACGTCTCCTGGTCACGCCGGAGCGCCTCGGGGAAGCGGCCGAGCACGCGCAGGTCGGCGGCGAGGTTGCCGGCCGTCTGCAGGGTCAGCGGGTGGTCGCTGCGCAGCACCCGGCTCTGCCGGGAGAGGGTGTCCTGGTCCAGTTCCAGGCACTCCTGGGCCAGGCCCTTGCTGCGCAGCACGCTGGCGAGCTGGAAGCGGAGCTGGAGCGTCTGTCGGTCGTCCTGGCCCAGCTTGTCGGTCCAGTTGGAGTCGAGCCGGCGGCCGAGCGTCTCGGCGCGGTCCAGGTCGCCGCGCTTCCACAGGTAGCGGACACGGTCGATGAGCAGCTGCCGGGTGTCGGCCTCGTCGCAGTTCTCGGCGTTGGACGGGGTGAGGTGCGGCCAGATGAGCTCGAACAGCGGCCAGTTCTCCGGGTCGTCGGTGTCACCGAAGTCGGGGCGGGCGCCGACCAGGATCCTGTGCACGTCGTGGACCAGCTCGTCCTCCTGCTCGAGGGTGAGCTCGGCGCGGATCACGGCCTGGACCATGCGGTGGACCTGGAAGGTGCGGTTGCTGTTGTCGACCCTGGCCAGGCCGTACCGGCCGATGGCCCGGATGACCCGGCCCATCATGTTCTTGTCGCGCAGCTCGTCGTCGTAGGGCAGCAGCGAGGTCATCATCTGGTCGCTGTAGAAGATGCTGATCGCGATGGAGTCCGCCGAGAGGAAGGCGCACAGCTGCAGCAGCCGCACCGCGGCCGGCATCTGCTCGCGCAGCCGCGCGATGGACACGTTCCAGGTCGCCCCGAAGGTCGTCGGGTAGTCGACGGGCTTGGTGACCGCGAGCGCCTTGACCGCCTCGTTGTGCAGTTGGTCGACGTAGTCGCTGACGGGGACACCGGTGGTCTCCAGCCAGGCGGAGGCGATCTCGACGGCCAGGGGCAGGTCGCCGACGGCCTCGGCCACCAGGGCCGCGTCCTGCGGGCTGAGCGCCGGAGCACGGCGGCACAGGTGCTCGATCGACTCCTCGCGGCGGAAGACGTCGACCTCGAGGGCCTCGGCGTGGCTGACCCAGGCCTGGTTGCGCGAGGTCACCAGCACGTCGCCGGGACCGCCGGGGAAGAACTGGACGATCTGGGAGGGGTCGTCGGCGTTGTCGAAGATCAGCAGCCAGCGCTTGGCCTTGGGGTGCATCCCAAGCCGCAGTGTCTCCTTGACCAGTTCGGCGTTCTCGTTCGCGTTCTCGCCGACTCGCAGGTCCAGGCGGCGGCCGAGGTCGGTGAGCGAGACGGCGACCTGCTCGGGCTGTTCCGCCTCTATCCACCAGACCAGGTCGTAGTCGGCCATGAACCGGTGCGCGTACTCCAGCGCCACCTGGGTCTTGCCGACGCCGCCGAGGCCGTAGAGGGTCTGCGGGGTCGGCAGCACCACCGTCGAGCGGCGGTCCCGCTGCTGGCCGCGCAGCTGGTCGCGGAGCAGGTCCAGCACCGCGGCGCGGCCGGTGAAGGACGGGTTGCGCAGGCGCAGGTTCCAGATCGCCGGACGGCGCCCGGGGAAACGCGGTCCCTCACCGGGGACCGGATCCATCAGCGCCGTGTCGGGCAGGCCCACGGCGCGCAGCAGGACGACGCGCGCCGCGTCCTCCTCCAGTCGCAGCAGCTCCACCACGTTGTTGCTGCCGAAGGAGGGACCGGAGCGGGCGTCGCCGACCCGGACGGTGATCAGGTCGGGCTGGTCCTCGGTCCGCTCGCCGACCAGCAGCTCCCTGGCCAGCCGGGACTGTGTGGCCTTGGCGTACGCCTGGCTCCAGACGGCGACGGTCCTGGTGACCGCGTCCCTGACCCGGTCGGAGTCCAGCCGTTGGAGCGAGCCCAGCTCTCTGGAGACGACCCGCAGTCCGGCGCGGGTGAGCACCCACTCGATCCACTCCGCCCACATCCGGTCCTCGGAGGCGTAGGACAGGATGATGTCCTCGCGGGCGGTCGGGCGGGGCCGGGTGAACAGGTCGGTGTAGTGCAGCCGGACGTCCTCGTCCATCGGGGGCAGGGAGGTGACCCGCTCCTCCGTGACGGAGGAGACCAGCCGCTCGACGGCGGAGAGCATCGAGGTCGGCGAGCCGGGCTTGTCCCCGAAGGGCGCCAGGATCTCCTCGTAGGCGTAGTAGGGCTGGTAGGGGATCTCGACGGAGTCCCAGTGGTGGTCCCTGGCGGACTCGGAGAGGCCCTGGGGCAGACCGCTGAAGCGCTTGCGGGCCAGCGCCCGGCCCGCGTCGGCCTTGCCCTTCTCGCCGTCGTCGATGCGCATCGGGACGGGCAGGATGCGGATGCCCCGGTTGTAGTGCCGTTCGGTGATCTTCCTGGCGATCTCGGAGGCGCCCTCGATGCTCTGGTTGCTGAGGGTGAAGCAGATCACCAGGTCGTCGGGCAGCTCGACGGTGCATATCTCCTGGATGTCGGAGAGACCGGTGCGGCTGTCGATCAGGATGTAGTCGTACTGGCGGCGCATGTCCGCGCGCAGCGCCTTGAAGAACTCGGCACCGTGGCGGCGGGCGTAGAAGTCGTCCCAGTTGATGTTGGCGACGGTCGCGCCGTAGTCGCTGTGGGCCTGGCCGGCCGGCAGGAAGTCCAGGCAGCCCTCGCCGGGGAAACCGGCCCAGTTGAGCGAGAGCACGTGCGGCAGCACCCGGGCCGCGTCGCGGAGCCGCTCCGCGTCGTACTCCTCGTGCTCCAGCGTCTCCTCGCGGTAGTCGTGGATCAGGTCGATCACGCCGGTGGAGGCGTCGAGCGCGGCCTGCTCCAGGAACGGGGTGAAGAACCGGTAGAGCCCGGGGGCCTCCAGGTCCCAGTCCACGGCGAGCACCCGGTGGCCGTTGGCCGCCAGGATCCAGGCGCTGTTGGCCAGCGCCATGGTGCGGCCGGTACCGCCCTTGTACGAGTAGAAGGTGACGATCCGGCCGTCCCGCTGTTCGCGCGCCGGCGACTCCGGGTCCTGACCTTGGCGCTCGGGCGGTGTGAGGCTCATGGGGTCCCTCCCCCGGGACTGGGTGATGACGGGTCGTCGGGATCGTGGCCGTTCTTGAAGCGCTCGTCGCGCAGGTTGGGGCGCGGCGCGGGCGGCGGGCCGCCGTTCGGGGCCGGGCCGGGCGGTGCGCCGGGATCGGGCGGCTCAAGATCCTCGAAGGCCCGCATCGCGCTCAGCGCGACGTGCGGCAGCACGCTCTCGAACTCGTCCATGCTGGAGATGACGTCGACCCCGCGCAGCCGGGCCCGCTGCTCCCGGTGGGAGCGGAGATTGACCATGGTCTGCTGTGCCAGGTCCCGTAACTCCTCCTGGCGCGTGGTGCATTCGGGATCGTCGGCGCTCCACGGCTCCATCAACCCGACCCAGGTCGGGTTGCAGGCGTCGAGACGCTGCAGCGTCTCCCTGAGCCTGGCGTCCAGCAGGGCCCAGCGGTCCAGCAGCAGCAGGCCGGGCGCCTCGGGGCGCTCACCGGCGAGCACCCTGGCGGCCTCCTCCTCGAAGGGCTCGATGCTGGCGTGGAACTCCCACTCCTTCGCCAGCGCGGCGGCGCGGCGGGCGATGCCCTCGTTGCTCCCCCCGGGGAACGGCCGCCAGTCGTGCGGGGCGGTGCCGTAGCTCTGCCGGGAGCGACCGTCGGGCAGGTGGTTCACGTCGCAGGCGGCCACCGAGATCCGCAGCGTCCGCCGCGGCTCGGGCGCGGGGAAGACGCTGTCGTAGTCCTGGAAGTCGCGCCGGCCGCCGATCCGCACCCGGTGCCGCTCGGCGACCTCGACGATGCGCTGGGCCAGCCGGTAGACGGCCAGCTGGTAGTCCGAACGGAAGGAGTTCAGCTTGAGCAGCGGCTGCATCCCCTCGGTCCGGTAGCGCTCCCCGAACGCCTGGTGGTCGAACTGGAGGGCCTTGGCCACCGGGGGCAGCCGCTTCTCGGGCACCATCACCCACTGCACCGGCACCACCGCGGACGGCGCGCCGCCCCCGGGCGTCACGGACAGCACCTCACGCGAGGTGAAGGCCGCCCACTCCTGGCCGCAGGCCTGGCTCTTGAAGTAGTGCACCGAGTAGAGCGGCACGAAGACCCGGCAGTGCGCCAACGCCTCGCTGATCCGGTCGGACCAGCCCTCGCCCACGTTGAGACCGGAGTCCATGAAACCGGGCGGCTCGTTCTCGTCCCAGCCGGAGAGATCGGTCACGGCGTCGCACAGATCCCTGAAGAGCCGTGCCTCCCAGAGGTTCGAGACGCTGCGCGGTCGCCCGGCGCCCCGAGGGGAGTGCGCGTAACTCAGAAAGAAGATGGGCCGAGGTATGCCCTCGTCCCAGCCCTCTTGGTCGGTCACTCGCACCCCCGAACGGTGTTGCACCTGCCGTAGGAAGATGGAACCTCGCCAGTTGATGCGCCGTCAACACCGTCAACCCGCAACGGCGGAGGCGACGAACGAGGTCGCCGCCGCGTGACCCGGCGCTCAGGCGCGGTCGCCTCCCACGGCGGACACGGCGGCGCACTCGCCGAGCCACGGCTCCACGGTGGCGCGCATTCCGGCGACGAAGCGCTCACCGCGCGCCGTGAGCGCCCCGGAGCCCGTCATGGTGCCGATGGCCTGGTGGGTGTGGTCGAGCCAGCGGGTGAACTCCTCGCGGGCGTGCTCGTCGCCGGTGGCGCGCCAGCGTGACAGCCAGAACTCGACGACGGCGATATGGGCGTAGGTCCCCTGGAACAGGCCCTCGAAGGGCCGCGGATCGGGCCGCCACGGAGCGTGGTACAGGTCGGTGTGATGCGGGTCGAACAGGTCCTCCACGTCGAAGATCGCGCCCAGCTTGACGTGCTGGAACTCGTGGATCATCAACAGTGCCATGGTCTCGCTGGAGCCCGGCCTGGCGATGCCCACGGCGCCGAAGACGTCTCTCGCCGCCCCGCTGACGCCCCGCCCGGCGGACGGATCCCGCTGCAGCGGAACCACGGCGGACAGTCCGGCGCGAAGGCCGGGAGCGTACGCCGGCAGCGTGGCGTCGACCAGCCCCCAGGCCCCCTCCAGCTCGGCCTGCCACCTGTCGGCCTCCGCCTGGTCCATCGGGTCGGCCGGGCGCCAGTTGTGCGCGCGGCGCTGCGGGTCGGTGTCGTCCAGCCGCAGCTGCCAGCCGCCCACCACGGATCCGACCGTGTGCACCGGATGCCACCGTGGATCGGCGCCGCACGGCCGGTCGAGCTCCACCTCGATCCGCTCACCGCCGCTCGCCACGGAGAAGCGCGGGCCGGGCCCGGTGGTCAGGAGCGCCGTACCGGGCTGGAGGCAGGTGACCACACCATGGCCGGGCAGCCGCAGCTCGCCCCGCTCGCCGACCGGGAGTCGCAACCGCTCCTCCCAGCCCGCGAAGAGGGCGGCAGCGGCGGCGACCTCCACGAGTCCGTCGAACCGCTCCGGTCCCTCGTCGGCTCCCCGGAGCGCGGCGACGGCCCAGGAGCGGGTGAAGGGATGCTCCACTGCGGCGTCCAGCGCCTGCGGCGCCGACTGGTCGAGCCGGCCGATCAGGTCGTAGACGTCCGCGAAGGGGCCCGCGTCGGGCGCCTCGGCCCACAGGCCACCGACCGCGTCCAGCAACGCCCGGTTGAGCTCCAACTGGGCGTCGCGGAGGGCGCCGACCGCCGCCGCACCGCCGTGGCCGCCGGCCAGCTCGTCGAACTGGTCGTCGGTCAGCAGACCTTCGGGCATGCCGGAGTGCTCCTTGCTGGGGGCCGACGGAGCGGCCATGAGGGCGGGCGGGGCCGCAGCGGTGTCGTGGATCCTGGTGATCAGGCTGAGCAGGTCGGGGCAGAAGACGCTGGGATTGTCGAAACCGCCCTCGGCGGAATGCACGCCGCCGTCCGCGCTGCGGTAGCGGTGGGCGTAGAGACCTGCCCCGCAGGACTCGACGACGGGGCACGCTCGGCACTGGGCGCAGAGGCCGGCCAGCCCGTTGCGGCGGTCCATCATGCCGGGGTGGCGCGCGGCCGTGTCGAAGTCGTGGTCGAAGACGTCGAAACCGGTGGCCGCGGCGCCGTCGAAGGCGGTCTTGAGCGAGTCGGCCTGCTCCAGCGTCCCGTCCGTCTCCACCACCACAAGATCGGCGGGAGCCAGCCCCAGCGACTCGGTCAGGCTGCTCTCCCCGCGGAGGGTGCGGTGCACCGAATCGAACATGCGGACCGGCACCGGGCGCCCCTGTGCCGTCCAGCGCTCGTAGATCCGCCACAGCCAGTCGGCGTAGGGGGTGCTCGCCGGCCCGTGGGGACGCAGCGGCGGCTCGTCCCAGGTGGCGTGCGGCAGCAGGAAGTCGATGCGCGGCGGGTCGAGCGCGACCAGCGCGTCGTAGACGGCGACGGGATCGTTGCGCACGTCGATGGTGCAGAGCAGGCCCGCGTAGAGATGCCGCCAGCGCGGCTGACGCAGCAGGTTCACCGCCCTGACGACCCGGTCGTGGCTGCTGCGCCCGTCCGCGTAGCGGCGGTGCAGGTCGTTGGCGGAGCGGTCACCGTCGAGGGAGATGCCGACCCTGATCCGGAACTCGTCGAAGAGGTCCAGGAACCGCTCGTTGAGCGTCACACCGTTGGTGTGGATCCGCAGATCCAGCCGGCAGACCCCGCGCAGCGCGTCGGTCAGCTCCTGCGCCGCACGCCGCAGTCGCACCGGCCCGGCCAGCAGTGGCTCCCCGCCGTGCAGCACGACGTGGACGGTGTCGAGCCCGTGTGCGCGCGCATGCTCGGCGATCCTGACCGCGGTCTGCCGGAGCACGTCCTCGGCCGCGGCCTTGGGCCGGCCCTGCCAACTGGTGTCGGCGTGCTCGTAGACGTAGCAGTGGTCGCAGGCGAGATCACACCTGCTGTGCACCTTTAAGACAAACTGGCGGAAGGCAGGAGCCTTTTGATCATCAGTCATGTGAATCCCGCCAGGGTCGGCGCGCAGGCGAACTCTTCAGATGGCGGCGAATGTACTCTCGCGACCACGGCTGAGGCGCGAGGCAGCCGGAGTGACACCCGGGAGTGCGGCCATCTTCATCCATCGGGGTGACGATTACACCGGGGACGACCGCCCACAAGGCATCACCTGGTGATCGTTACGCCAACGCAACTCCGGTCGGGGCCCGAGTGGCCGCCGTCGTCAGACTGTCAGCGCGTACGCCCAGCGCGCATGCCAGGGCAGGGACCGCACACCCGAACGGGTGAATCTTGGCCCCGAATGACATCAGCCGCGCGAGCGCGCGGCCGGAAGGAGGCGCACCCCGGTCCGGGGGCAGGCAGGCTCACCATGACGACACGTCAGTCCTGACGGTGGGAGCCCGTGTTCGGTGAGGGGAGCGAAGGACCGGCGACCGCCGGACCATGGGGACCACACCCGGTGCGTGGACCCGTCGCGACCCGTTTCGCAGAGGCCCCCCGTGACGCCGTGATGTGTCGACCAGGAGACGGATTGCTCGGCCGTGGCCGGTTCGACGTGCGGACGGAAAGGCCTCCACGCCTCGTCAGATGGAGGAATTGAAGGCCGCAACGTCGAGTCGGGAAACGCCGTTGTCGGGCAGCACGCGGCTCAGCATCAAGCTGTGCGCGGCATCACCCCGCTTGGCCAGGCGGACGGGAACGGCACGGGTGACGGCAGCGACCGCGGTCGTCTCTGCCGGGCGGGACTTGGTGTCACGCGATGCGGACATGTGAGGACCCCTCGGGGGTTAGTCGGGACACGAAGCGGGTAAACCGCTTGCGACACGGCCTGATGGGCTGATCCCGATGGTTCGATGGTCTGCATCGCCAGGGGGCCCAGTACCGTGAAACGCAAACCATTCACTCAGGCGGAAACTTACCCGCTGGGACAAGATCACGAGACCTGTCCCCGAAGGCATCACGCCAGGTGGGGCCGCCCTTTGGCCGAAATGCGCAGCTCAGGGCCAGCGCCCGCGGCAACCCGCCGCCGGAGAATCACTCCGGCGGGTGATCAACTACGCCAGTCGCAGTACGCGCAGTAGACAGATCCCACCGGTCCCGCACGCCCCACCTGCCCCTATGCGCCCACAACCCCTCAACACTCTTTTTCAGCCGGGAAGTTGCCGCTGAGGCAGGCATGCCACCGGGCCTAGGGGCAGAGGCGCTCCACCGTCCAGCCCGAGGGCGCGGTCGGGTCGGCGTCGTAGCGGAGGCGGTCGTGGAGGCGGTTCTCGCGGCCCTGCCAGAACTCGACGGACGTGGGCGAGACCCGGTATCCGCCCCAGAACGGCGGCGCGGGGACCCCCTCCCCCGCGGGGTAACGGGTGGCGAGGTCGGCGTACCGGCGTTCGAGGTCCTCGCGGGAGGCGACCGGGCGGGACTGCTCGCTCGCCCACGCGCCCAGCTGCGAGCCGTGCGGACGACTGCGGAAGTACGCCGCCGTCTCGTCCCGGCCGACCTTCACCGCGGTGCCGGTGACGATCACCTGCCGGGCGATCGGGTGCCACGGGAAGAGCAGCGCGACGTGCGGGTTGCCCGCCAGCTCGCGGCCCTTGCGGGACTCGTAGTTGGTGTAGAAGGTGAAGCCGCGTTCGTCGTACCCCTTGAGCAGGACCGTACGCAGGCTCGGCCGGCCGGCCTCGTCCACCGTGGAGACGATCATCGCGTTCGGCTCGTCGAGAGCGGCGTGCTGGGCGTCGACGAACCAGCGGGTGAACTGCTGGATCGGGTCCGCGGCGA